>JBPCXN010000001.1:0-41794 GCA_051008495.1 Endozoicomonas sp.
GCCGAATTGAGCAAAAATGCCAAAATTTGGTCTTCATGGCAGGAAAAGCTGGTTGAATTTTAACCGATCTATTTGATGGAGGGCCACTGAGACTGTCAGTGGCTCATTCTCGGTCAGGCTCCTAGGAGCCTGTCGGGCTTATGCTTTCAACCATAAATTTCAGTAGAACGAGTCCAGTTTTTCGGTGGATTCGTGCGAATAGTTGACCTATTTAATCGAATTCATCGAAAAAGTGGGCCGTTCTTTCTGGGATTTAGGCCGAAATAGTCGTAAGTCCGACAGGCTCCTAGGCAGACCATAAGCCGGACTGAGAACTCCGGCTTATGGCGCAAGATCATTAGCGGAAGACAACCTCCGACAGGCTTTGCCACTGATCCAGCCACTGCTGGGTAGGCTTGCGCTTGAATTCACTGCGGACGAACTGGCAGATACGCCCCTCAGCCGCAGAAAGCAGCAGGTTGGAAGTCGTGTTCAGTGTTGAGCGGGTTCTTAACCCTTCCTTGACCTCAGCTTCCCGGAGCACCTGCTTGATCTGGGTTTCAAACCGCTCAAACAACTGTACAACTCTCTGTCTAAGGCGATCAGGTTCTCCTGCCAGAGCATCTCCGGTAAGAATCCGGGTCAGCCCCGGGTTCTTCTCGCAAAAGCCCAGCAGCAGCATGAGCATCTTCTCGCAGCGTCCCAAGGCAGTCGGCTCGTCTTCCAGAATCATGCTGATGCGGGAAAACAGCGCTTCTTCGATGAACTCGATGAGCCCTTCGAACATCTTGGCTTTACTGGGAAAATGACGATACAGGGCCGCTTCCGACACTCCGACCTCTTTGGCCAGGGAGGACGTAGTGATTCGTTCACCCGGCGCATTTTCCAGCATATGAGCCAGCGCCTGCAGAATCTGATCCTTTCGAGAAATTTTCTGAGGTTTATCCATTACTGCTAGGTACCATCTCCACATGGTCTCCGGTAATCAGGGTACCAACCCCCTGATCCGTTAATAGTTCAAGCAAGAGGGCGTGAGGGACCCGCCCGTCAATAATATGAGCCCGGTTGACACCATTACCAACAGCACTGAGAGCACACTGGATCTTGGGCAGCATGCCACCATAGATGGTGCCGTCGGCAATCAGTTTCTCTACCTGCTCGGCATCCAGCCCTGTCAGCAATTCACCGTCCTTACCCAGCAATCCTGGTGTATTGGTCAGCAACAGCAACTTTTCCGCTTTGAGTTCTTCCGCCAGCTTTCCGGCCACAAGGTCGGCATTGATGTTGTAGGAAGAACCCTCGTCATCCACACCAATCGGCGCCACGACAGGAATAAAATCCGATTCCTGCAACATCTCGATGATGCTGGAGTCGACAGTTTCCACTTCCCCCACATGCCCGATATCAATAATTTCAGGCACCGTCATTTCCGGTGTCTTGCGGGTGACTTTCAACCGACGGGCCCGAATGAACCGCCCATCCTTACCGGTTATCCCGACTGCACGACCACCATTGTTATTGATCAGTGTGACAATTTCCTTGTTGACCAGCCCGCCAAGAACCATCTGCACCACGTCCATGGTGCTGGCATCGGTAACACGCATGCCCTGGACAAAACTGCTTTCAATGTTCAGCCTTTTCAGCATATCGCCGATCTGCGGACCGCCACCATGCACCACCACCGGGTTGATGCCAACTGCCTTGAGCATGACCACGCCCTGGGCAAAACTGTTTTTGAGTTCGTCGCTCTCCATGGCGTTACCGCCGTATTTAACGACAATGGTCTTGCCTGCAAAGCGTTGCAGATAAGGTAGCGCTTCCGTCAGAACCCTGGCTCTGTCCTGCAGTTTCAGCTGCGACAAACTGGCAGTCTTCTCCATCACTTCCCTCCAGTATCTCTCGGACACCTGCTCACCGGCCCGCAGGTAAATGTACACTGACTGATCATCCGGTGTAATACGGTGATGCTGCAGATTAGCAGATCACCGTTTTCGAGTGAACGAATCGAATGGATTCCCGGGCTGCCGGGAATCATGTTGACAGGGGCCTAAGGCCAGCGAGCCCTATGGCAGGTTAGGCCAGGCCACTGATGGTCTGGGCGTTATCGACGCGCATTTCCAGCCCGTTGACGAAACGGGACTCGTCAGAGGCCAGGAACAGCACCGCATTGGCAATCTCAACGGGATCACACATGCGGTTCTTGGGGTCGCTTTTCACTTCTTCAGGAATACCACCGGTGTAAACCTGGGTCATCGGGGTATCGACACCGTCGGGATGGATGCTGTTGCAGCGAATCCGGTAGCGCCGCTCTTTGCAGTAAATCGCGATGGAGCGGGTCAGGGCAGCAACTGCGCCTTTGGAAGCCGAATAAGCCGCACAGTAGGGCATACCACCAAGCGCCGCGACAGAAGACATATTGATGATGGAACCGCCGCCGGTTTCCTTCATGGCGCCTATGGCGTATTTACAGCCCAGAAAGTAACCATCACTGTTGACCCGTTGAATGGTCTGCCACATTTCAAGGCTGGTGTCTTCTATGGACAGCATCTGCAGAATACCGGCGTTGTTGACCAGCACATCCAGGCGTTCAAAGGTCTTCAGTGTCGTTTCAATGACGCTCTGCCATTCCGCCTCAACAGAGATATCGTGCTTTATAAAGATGGCGTTGGCGCCAATCTCATCCGCCAGTGCCTGCCCGGCTTCTGCATTGATATCGGTCAGAACCAGCTTGGCCCCTTCCCGGGCCAGCACCAGGGCATCTTCTCTGCCCATGCCACTGGCAGCCCCTGTGACGATGCACACCTTATCCTGAACACGTCCCATCATCTTCCCCCTTAAATGGAAATGCAGCTTTTTATTCCTGGCGGTAACAAAAACCGCATTTCCTTACTTATGAGTTTTTATTATCAGTGTTTGCCGGTATGGCCGAACCCCCCGGCACCACGCTCACTTTCTTCGAAGCTTTCTACGATGTCCAGCTCTGCCTGGACTACCGGCACCAGGATCAGCTGGGCAATGCGCTCACCGGGATTAACGGTAAACGTCGTATGTCCGCGGTTCCAGCAGGACACCATCAGCTGTCCCTGGTAGTCGGAATCAATCAACCCTACCAGATTTCCCAGAACGATTCCGTGCTTATGTCCCAGACCGGAACGGGGCAGAATCATGGCCGCCAGAGATGGGTCCTCAATATGAATGGCCATGCCCGTGGGCAGCAGTTCAGTCTGCCCAGGCTCCAGGGCCAGGGGCTTCTCGACGCAGGCTCTCAGGTCAATGCCGGCAGAACCATCGGTGGCATGAGCCGGCAGAGGAAACTCGGTACCCAGGCGCGGATCGAGGATACGGGTCTTAAGGGTTCTCATTGTGTTCCTGCTATTTTTTTGTACGTTCATGACTGCTTCCATTTGCGGAAGCGGTGTCCGACAACTTTCAGAATATTTCTGGCGACGACGTTTTTTGACGCCCTGGGCATGGGTTCTTCCAGACCGTCACCGAGCACCGTCACCTCGTTACTGTCACTGCTGAAGCCAATATCACCATCGGACACATCGTTGGCGACAATCAGGTCCAGCTTCTTGCGTCGCAGCTTATCTGACGCATACCCCAGGACATTACTGGTTTCCGCAGCAAAACCTACGACATAGGGCCGGTTATCCATGGCGGCCACTGAAGCCAGGATATCGGGGTTGCGCACCAGCTTGATTTCCAGGGTTTCTACCGGATTATCCGGATCTTTCTTGATCTTGTCCTTCATGACATCTGCCGGACGGTAATCACAGACAGCGGCACAGCCAATAAACAGGTCAACGCCTTCTATATTGTCCTGAACCGTCTGATGCATACCCCTGGCGCTGATGACATCCAGTCGACTCACACGGTCAGGCGTCGGCAGATTCACCGGACCACTGACCAGAGTTACCGAGGCGCCAGCTTCGATGGCGGCAGAAGCGAGAGCATAGGCCATCTTGCCGGAGCTGTGGTTGGAGATGAACCGGACCGGATCGATGTCTTCCCGGGTAGGGCCCGCAGTGATCATTACTTTCAGCCCACTGAGGGTTTCGTGAGTAAACAGTTCAGTGGCGTGCTCGACAATCAGCTCCGGATCAATCATTCTTCCCGGGCCAATGTCACCACAGGCCTGGCTGCCATCCGCCGGGCCATACATCCTCAGGCCTTTCTCTTTGAGCAACTCAACATTCTGCTGGGTCGATGCGTCACGCCACATTCCCTGGTTCATCGCCGGCGCCAGACAGATCGGCGCACTGGTGGCGAGACACAGGGTTGTCAGCAGATCATCGGCCTGGCCGGTAGCCAGCCGGGCGATAAAATCTGCCGTCGCCGGTGCAACCAGGATAACGTCCGCCCATTTCGCCAGCTCAATGTGCCCCATTGCGGCTTCAGCCTTGGGGTCCAGAAGGTCCAGGTGCACAGGATTGTGGGAAAGCGCCTGCAGGGTAAGTGGGGTGATGAACTCACAGGCGGCCCTGGTCATTACAACTCGGACATCGGCTTCCAGCTTGCCCAGCAGGCGAACCAGTTCAGCGCTTTTATAGGCGGCAATGCCACCGGTCACGCCAAGAACGATCCGTTTATTTCGTAAACGTTGCATGGAGGATCCCCGGTCAAAGGAATTAAATGCTGTTTATTCTGTCTGAATCAGGGAGTGTTCACAATTAATCATGGAGCTCAGCTCGTTCAGGAGCGTTCAGTGCAAGGCGCAACAGTGCAGGAATACCAATGTATTGCAATCTGTTGGAACGCTGCAATGAACGCTCCTGAGCGAGCCCTTCGGGCGGGACGCGTAGTCTGCTCCGTAAAGGGGCCATCTACTGTGTCAGAGCTTGCTTGATGTAGAAGAACTACACCAGCGCAAATCTTCCTTGTATATGACCCCTTTACGGCAGCACTGAGCCCATGAATTAATTGTGAACACTCCCTGTCCAAGATAACAGCTGGAGTCTTCCCACTACCATGACTGCACCCCGCCATCTCTCCACCGTCAGTGAACTGCCGCGGGAAAAACTGTTAAACAGAGGGGCAGCATCATTGAGCGATGCTGAGTTGCTCGCCATCTTATTGCGCACGGGTTACAAGGGAGTCCGTGTCATTGAGTTTGCTGCCTCATTAATCCGGCATTTCAGTTCTCTGGACGCACTGCTTTCGGCCAGCAACGAAGAGCTTCGGTCAATAAAAGGTCTGGGCAAAGCCAAGACGGCTGAACTTCAGGCCATACTCGAAATCTGTCGGAGGGTGCTGCAACAGAAAGCCAGTTCCGGCAGTGTCATGACCAACCCGGACAACACCCGGAAATACCTGCAGCTGCATTTTCGTGACCAGGAGCGAGAGCTGTTTGCCTGTCTGTTTCTGGATACCCGGCACAGGGTGCTGGCCCTGGAGACGCTGTTCCAGGGCACAATTGACAGCGCCGCCGTCTATCCACGAGAAATACTCAAAAGGGCGCTGGAGCTTAATGCATCAGCGGTCATTTTGTCTCACAATCACCCTTCCGGCGACCCGGAGCCCAGCCAGTCCGATATACGGATCACCCGGACGATTCGAACAGCCCTGGAACTGGTCGATATCCGGTTGCTGGATCACATGATTATTGGTAAGGGAGAGGTGGTATCCCTGGCCGAAAGAGGATTGGTATAAGTCACCGGGAATCCGACACAACTCTCCAAGCCTTTATACACTTGGCCCACAGGGCGGACTGTCGGTAATCGCCTACAAAACCCAAAAGCCACAAGAGTTGCGCCGAACCCTTGACTTTGGTATAAAGCCCGGTCTTTGTATCCAGTACATGATATTCATTTGTCATGTACTCCTGCTGAGGAGGCTTGGCTCTTAACGAGCAGGTTAGCCGGGGGCGAATCTGCCCGAAGCAGACGGTGGGAGCCTGGCAGGCTTATGGCAGTTCGGCCTAAAATCCAGAAAGAGCGGCCAGATTTTCCGTTGAATTTGATTAAATAGGTCAGCTATTCGCACAAATTCAACGAAAAATCTGACTCGCTCTACTGAATTCTATGCTCGAAGACACAAGCCTACCAGGCTCCATGTAATAAGTTTTCCGGCCTGATGGCTGGATCAATGTTTAGACAGATAGCTTTGAGAGGCCATCACAATGTCCAAGGTTTGTCAGGTCACAGGCAAGCGCCCGGTTTCCGGGAACAACGTATCTCACGCACACAACAAAACCAAGCGTCGCTTCGTGCCTAACCTGCACCACAAGCGTTTCTGGGTAGAAAGCGAGAAGCGTTTTGTCCGTCTGCGTGTTTCCGCCAAAGGTATGCGCATCATCGACAAGAAAGGCATCGACGCCGTTCTGGCCGATATTCGCAAGGGCTGATTGCCCTTTTACCAAACAGTACAAGACTGCGGGAGCAATAAATCATGGCTAAAGGTATCCGTGAGAAGATCAAGCTGGTTTCCACTGCCGGCACTGGTCACTACTACACAACCAGCAAGAACAAGCGCAACACCCCTGACAAGCTGGTGTTCAAGAAGTACGACCCGGTTGTACGCAAGCACGTAGAGTATAAGGAATACAAGATCAAGTAAGGTCTTGCCTGATTCCTGATAGACCAGGCCTGATTTCGATCCGGCCTGGTTTTTTTATGTCTCCTTTCCAGGCAGCTGATGATGCTCGGGAAAGGCAACAGATCTTTTTAACTCCGCATCTGACACAGGTCAAAGAAACACCCGGATTCAGTACTCCCCGCATTGCCCATAAGTAACCACACAGTATAAATTCGCTCCTTACCTACACAATTCCATAATGAAAGAAACCGGGGAACCGAATGAAGAAGTTACGGGTTGCTCTCGTCTCGTGTGCAGCGGCACTGCTGGCTGCCTGCAGCAGTCCACAGGACACAGCAGGTGTTGATAAGGATACCGTTGTTGTTGCACAGCGCTCCGACGCCAAAACACTGGACCCACATACCACCAACGATCAACCCTCTTCCAGAGTTTCCGTTCAGATCTATAGCCAGTTGGTCGAGACTGACAAGAACCTGGAAATTGTTCCTGGCCTTGCTGAATCCTGGGAGCAGTCGGACGATAGAACTATTGTTTTCAAACTGCGGGAAGGCGTGAAGTTCCATAACGGGGAAGAGCTAAAGGCATCTGACGTCAAATTCACTTTCGACCGTATGATGGCTTCTCCGACAGTCGCCCATATTGTGGGAGCTCTGGAGTCTGTTGAGGAGGTGAACGACTACACCGTCAAGCTCAAAACCAAAGAACCCTTTGGTCCTCTCCTGTACCACCTGTCCCACACAGCTTCCTCGATTCTTAATGAAAAAGCAGTGACCGAAGCCGGCGAGCGTTATGGGCAGAACCCGGTAGGTACTGGCCCATATCAGTTCGTCAGCTGGTCTGTGGGCGACAGCATAACGCTGAAAGCTTTTGATGAATACTACGGTGGCAAGCAGGATGTCCCTAACGTCATTTTCCGGAACATTGCGGAAGGCACTAACCGGGCTATTGCTCTGGAAACTGGTGAGGTGGACATTTCTTATGATATTGAGCCCATCGACAAGAGCACCGTGATCAACAAGAGCAACCTGAAGCTTGAGGAAGGCGAGTCTCTGTCCATCACCTATTTTGGCTTTAATGTCCAGAAAGCACCTTTTGATAATGCCAAAGTCCGCCAGGCCATAGCCTACGCCATGAACACTACGGACATTATTGATGCCGTGGTTATGGGAGGCGGCCTGCCGACCAACTCTCCTATCAGTACCCGGGTGTTTGGTCATAGCCCGGAAGCGAAGAAATACGAGCAGGATTACGACAAAGCCCGCCAGCTGATGACCGAAGCCGGTTACGAGAACGGCTTTAAAACCACTCTGTGGGTCAGCGACAACCCTGTGCGCATCCAGATTGCCCAGGTGATCCAGGCTCAGTTGCGTGAAATTGGCATTGATATGTCCATTGATGTCGTCGAATGGGGCACTTTCCTGGACGGCACTTCCCGGGGAGACCACGAAACCTTCATGATGGGCTGGGTAGCAGTGACCGGAGATGCTGACTATGGTTTATACGCCCTGTTCAACTCTGCCACCCACGGCAGTGCCGGTAACCGCTCTTTCTATACCAACCCTGACGTTGACTCCATGCTGCAGGCCGCTCGTGTTTCCAACGATACAGAAGAGCGGAGTGCGCTGTATGGAGAAATCCAGAAAACACTGCAGAAAGAACTGCCAACGATCTCCATCTTCAACGAATTCCAGAATGCAGGTATGCAGGATTACGTTGTCGGCTTTGAGCTGTCACCAGCTGGCCACCACAAGTTGAGAGGCGTACGCTTCGAAGGTTAAGGCTGCAGCTCTGTCCCTGTACTGCGTCCGGATATAAAGCCAGAGCCTGATACTCCTCTCAGGCAACTTTGTTCCGGGCGCCGACGCCTGTTTCTGGTGAAAGACCCCGAGAAATAGCCCTATTCATACTGGGCGCCTGCGCCCAACCTGAAGCACTCCGCAAAATCGACTCGAACTCTGTCGCCTTTTTCTGGCGTGTTTTAGTCAGGTAAATCATGCATAAATTTATTCTCAAAAGACTGTTACAGCTGGTTCCGGTATTGCTTGGGGTCTCCCTTCTGGTATTTGCCATCATGTCATTTACCCCGGGTGATCCGGCACAGCTGATTCTGGGTGAAAACGCCCCGGAACACGCTGTTGAATCTCTTCGCGAAGAGATGGGTTTGAACGATCCTTTTTTCATGCGCTATGCACGTTATGTGGGTAACGCAGCCACAGGCGACCTGGGCCGCTCTTACTCTTCCGGTCGGGATGTCTTTCATGAAATCTTCTCCCGTTTCCCCAATACCCTGATCCTGGCAATCCTTGGCACACTGATCGCCATTATCATTGGTATACCAGTAGGGATCATCTCAGCTACAAGACAGTACTCGTTTATAGACAGTGGCTCCATGCTGATTGCACTGCTGGGGGTTTCCATGCCCAACTTCTGGCTGGGACTGATGCTGATCCTGGTGTTCTCCGTCAACCTGGGCTGGTTACCTTCCGGTGGGTACGCGAACTGGAGTGCCCTGATTCTGCCAGCCATCACTCTCGGAACAGGCTCTGCCGCAATCATCACTCGCATGACCCGCTCTTCCATGCTTGAGGTCATACGTCAGGACTACATCAGGACTGCCAGAGCCAAAGGGGTTTCCGAAAAAGGTGTCATCAACCGGCACGCCCTTAACAACGCCCTGATTCCTGTTATCACGGTTATTGGTCTGCAGTTCGGCAATCTGATTGGCGGCGCGGTACTGACAGAAACTGTGTTTTCATGGCCCGGCGTAGGACGAATGATGGTTGACGCCATTCGCCAGAAAGATACGCCCATGGTGATGGGTGCGGTCATGTTCCTCGCCGCTGCCTTTACCCTCGTTAACCTGATGGTTGACGTGCTTTATGGCTATGTAGATCCACGCATCAAATCACAATACGCCTAAGACAAGGGAAGTACACAGGAAGCAAGTATTATGTCCCAGGATTTAGCTCTGGAAAAATACGACACAGTAGATACAAGGGCTGCACCGAAAAAGCGCAGCCAGTGGCTGGAAGTCTGGCATCGGCTGAAGCGCAACAAGATGGCCATGCTGGGGCTGTTCATTCTCTCCATCGTCGTCTTTGCAGCTGTGTTTGCCGGCGTCATTGCCGATTACGAGACCGTAGTTATTGCCCAGAATCTGGGGGATCGCCTGCAGGGTCCAAGTACCCAATACTGGCTTGGAACGGATGAGTTTGGCCGGGACATTTTTGCCCGCCTGATTCATGGCGCCAGGGTGTCACTTCTCGTTGGCGTGCTCTCCGTAGGTATCTCCATCATCATTGGTGGAACTCTCGGAGCTGTTTCCGGTTACTACGGCGGCAAGCTGGACGACATCGTGATGCGAATCATGGATATTTTCCTTGCAGTGCCCAGCATACTGCTGGCTATCGCTATCGTTTCTGCGTTGGGAGCCAGCCTGATGAACCTGATGCTGGCGATCGCGATATCCAATATTCCCACCTTTGCCCGGGTAGTTCGTGCTTCTGTCCTGTCCCTGCGCGACCAGGAGTTTGTCGAAGCAGCACGCGCGATTGGCGCCAGTGATGCCCGTATCATCCTGCGTCACATTATTCCGAACTCCCTGGCACCCGTCATAGTTCAGGGCGCCCTGGGTGTGGCTATCGCGATCCTTTCCACTGCAGGCCTTAGCTTTATTGGTCTGGGTATTCAGCCTCCTGAGCCGGAGTGGGGTTCTATGCTGGCCGGTGGCCGCCAATACCTGCGACATGCCTGGCATGTTACTACCTTTCCCGGACTGGCCATCATGATCACCATACTGGCTCTTAACCTGCTGGGTGACGGGCTGCGTGACGCCCTGGATCCACGACTGAAGCATTAAGCCGGCAGACCTGTCAGGGAGCGCCAGACAGGTCTCTGCACCAAGTGAAAGGACACCTGAGTAGTATGTCTGAACAACAAAGCACTGAACATCTGCTGTCTGTTGAAGACCTGAGCATCATTTACGAGGCAGATGGCGAAGTCACCCAGGCCGTGAGCGGTTTGAACCTGAATCTGAAGAAGGGAGAATCCCTGGGTCTGATCGGCGAGACTGGAGCCGGCAAATCAACCACAGCCCTCGGCCTTATGCGACTGGTGCCCAACCCGCCAGGCCGCATTATCAACGGCAGGGTGGTCTATGAAGGTCGAGACTTGCTGGAGCTGCCTGAAAATGAGATGAGAAGTATTCGTGGTAACAAGATATCCATGATCTTTCAAGATCCGATGACCTCTCTGAATCCGGTAATGACAGTGGGCGAGCAGATTTCAGAAGTCATTCTGATTCATGAAGACATTTCCAGAAGCGCCTCCATTGCCAAAGCCAGGGAGATGCTGGAAATGGTAGGCATTCCAGGTGAACGTTATGGTGAATACCCCCACCAGTTTTCCGGTGGCATGAAGCAGCGAGTAGTGATCGCCATTGCGCTGGCCTGCAGCCCTGACCTGCTGATCGCCGATGAACCCACCACCGCCCTTGATGTCACTATCCAGGCTCAGGTTCTGGACCTGATGAAGGATCTGAAACAGAAATACAACACGGCAATGATCATGATCACCCATGATCTCGGAGTAGTGGCTCAGGTCTGCGACAAGGTAGCCATCATGTATGCCGGGGAGGTGGTTGAAAGCGGAGCTATTCGTGATGTTTACACCAATACCCGGCACCCCTACACCAAAGGGCTCTTTGGCTCCATTCCAGACCTTAATGACGAAATCGACCGGCTGGTTCCGATCAAAGGGCTGATGCCTGATCCAACGCACCTGCCCAGTGGCTGCAAGTTCCACCCTCGCTGCCCGGAAGCCACCGCCATTTGCGCCAGAGTCGCTCCAAGGCCTGTGACAACGGAAACAGGGCACACTGTGAGTTGTCACCTGCCTATGGGTATAACGCAAGAAGTTATTGCTGTTTAAAGGAAGAAACATGTCTGAAGAAGTTATTCTGGAAGTCCGGGGACTGAAAAAACATTTCGATACTCCCAAGGGCAAGCTCCATGCGGTGGATGACATATCGTTCAAAATCGAAAAAGGTAAAACCCTGGGTATCGTCGGCGAATCCGGATGCGGAAAGTCCACAACCGGCCGTGTCATCCTGAGGTTACTGGAAGCCACAGATGGGGAAATTCTTTTTGAAGGTCAGAATATTCGCGACTTCAACAAGAAAAAGATGCGCCTGCTGAGGGAAGATATGCAGATAATCTTCCAGGATCCCTTCGCTTCACTGAACCCAAGAATGACCACCAGCGAGATCATTGGCGAACCCCTGATTATCCATAAAATGGTTAACAGCAAGGCGGAGCTGGCTGAACGGGTTGAACAGCTTATGGAGCTGGTTGGTCTGAGCAAACGCCTGATCAACACCTATCCCCATGAGCTGGACGGAGGAAGACGCCAGCGAATCGGCATAGCCCGGGCTCTGGCCTTGAACCCCAAGTTCATTATCTGTGACGAGCCGGTCTCTGCGCTGGATGTTTCGATTCAGGCTCAGGTCCTCAACCTGATGCAGGATCTGCAGGATAAGCTGGGACTGACTTATATTTTTATCACCCATGACCTGTCGGTTGTTAAGCACTTTTCCGATGAGATCGCCGTGATGTATCTGGGCCAGCTGGTTGAAAAGGCACCGGCATCAAAACTGTTTAAAAAGCCTTCCCATCCATACACTCGTGCCCTGCTTTCAGCCATTCCAACCACTGATCTCGATCAACTGATGAACAGAGAAGTGCTGAAGGGTGAAATCACTTCTCCCATTAATCCGAAGCCCGGTTGCCGTTTCGCCAGTCGCTGCAAATATGTCACAAAGGAATGCACTGGCAGCAATATCAAGTTACGAGAAGTTGACAAAGAACACTTTGTGGCTTGCAACCTGGTTGCAGACAACATTCACTGATCATGTTCAACAGGCTGCACCCCCATTGCGGATGCAGCCTGTTTTTATTTTTTCGCTTCGGCCTGCAACCTGTTTTTTTACTTCCTGACGGTTTTATCCGCTATACAGATAGCTGCTGCTGCGCCTTTCCTGCTGATCCCCCACTGATATAATGCGCGCCTTGCATTGAAAACAGAGCATCAGGGTCGCCATGAAACCGGAACTCCTTTCTCCCGCCGGCACTATAAAAAACATGCGCTACGCCTTTGCGTACGGCGCCGATGCCGTTTATGCCGGTCAGCCCCGCTACAGCCTTCGGGTTCGCAATAACGACTTCAAGAACGAGAACCTGCAAAAAGGTATTGATGAAGCCCACGCCCTGGGCAAAAAATTCTATCTCGCCAGCAACCTCGCGCCTCACAACGCCAAGGTGAAAACCTACCTGAAGCATATGGAGCCGGTGATCGCCATGAAACCGGATGCGCTTATCATGTCCGATCCGGGCTTGATCATGATGGTTCGTGAGGCCTGGCCGGACATGCCTGTGCACCTGTCGGTTCAGGCCAACGTGGTTAACTTCGCAACCGTAAAGTTCTGGGCGAAGCAGGGGGTTGAACGCATTATCCTGTCCCGTGAGCTGTCACTGGAAGAGATCCAGGAGATCCGCGAAGAAGCGCCGGGCATGGAGCTGGAAGTGTTTGTCCACGGCTCACTCTGCATTGCCTACTCCGGCCGCTGCCTGCTGTCCGGTTACATCAATAAACGTGACCCGAACCAGGGCACCTGCACCAACGCCTGCCGCTGGAACTACCAGGCTCACGAAGCCAAAGAAACAGAAAGCGGAGATGTCATTCCGGTCAATGCCGGCCCTGAAATTGTCCAGCCTACGCTGGGAGAAGGCACGCCCTCCGACCAGATCGTCCTTCTCCAGGAAAAAGGACGTCCTGATCAGTACATGCCTGCGTTTGAAGACGAGCACGGCACCTACATCATGAATTCCAAGGACCTGCGCGCTGTCCAGCACGTTCACCGCCTGACTGAAATGGGTATCCACTCCCTGAAAATCGAAGGCCGCACCAAGTCCTTCTACTACGTGGCGCGCACGGCCCAGGTATATCGCAAGACCATCGATGACGCTGCTGCCGGTCTTCCTTTCGATATGAACGCCATGGACACCCTGGAAAACCTGGCAAACCGTGGCTTCACGGAAGGCTTCTACCGTCGTCACGTACACGACGAGTACCAGAACTACGAAACCGGCAATTCCAGGGGTTCGAAGCAACAGTTTGTGGGAGACATCGTCGATTTCGACGGCAAACAGATGATCGTGGAAGTGAAGAACCGCTTTGAGACCGGCGACACCATGGAGCTGATGACACCGCAGGGCAACTGCCTGTTCAAACTGGACCATATTGAAAACAGGCACGGAGAGTCTGTTTCTGCTGCTCCGGGTTCCGGGCATACCGTCAAGGTGCCGATACCGGAAGGCATGCAGCCTGACGAGATGTCACTGCTGGTCAGGAATCTGCCGGAAGCCGTTTGACGAACAGGTCAAGGGAGATTGGCAGGGGTCGATAAGCTCCTTTATGGATCTTACGACACTTGCCAGCCTGTTCTCAGGCTCTCCCTTTAAACCCCTGGGCCTGCACCGCGAAGCTGTCCTTGATGCACTGCTCTGCCTGAACCGCCAGATCCTTAACCTTAACGCCGAACGGCATACCTCCCAGGGTGCCCAGCAGTGGCTCTGTGAACAGCCTGCCAGACTGGAAAAGCTGGAGCAGGATGTACTTGCCCGACTCCAGCAACCAACCCTGACGGCGCAGCCCAAAGACCTGATCATCAGCATGATGCAGACCCAGAGCAGCCTGGCCCATCAGATTTTCAGACTGGCGGAACGCCTCAGCTACCGGCCTCTCAAGCTCCCCCTTGAAATTTCAGACTCCATGCAGTCCCTGGGCAAGCAGTTCAGTAAGACGGTTTACCATCTGAGGAAAGGCGTGGCCGAGCTGGATGAACTGAACCAGGCTGGATTCCGAAAGCAGCACGGCAGGAAGTTGCAGGATATTCGTCATCAGCTGGCGTCCTACACCGACGAGCTCCGGAACACCAGCCATGATATTCGTAACCAGGCCTGCGAACTGGAAAGCCATATGGATGCCGTTGATGTAGCCCTGCTGTTTCTGATTCTTGATGATATCAGCGACCTGTCACTCTGGATGAGATCCATGATGGTCCATCTGCAAACCTGGTAACTCACCCTTTACTGCTGACAATCAGCCATCAACAATACAGTCGGTTCTTTTCTTGCCAGTACGATCCAGATAATCCTGAAAAGCCTTGGGCAGACGGCCGGTCGTTGAACCATACCAGCGTACGGTATCCCCGGAGTGGGTCTGGTATTCAAAATCATGTTTGGTGACATTGCGTTTGCGTTTGCTTTCCTTGCCGGCTTCTTCCAGCAGGCTCAGGTCTGACATGGACAGTCCCTTGGCCTCCATCGCTTTTTTTATCTCCTCAATACTGCTCAGTTTTTCTTTTCGCTTCCTGTCTTCCGCTTCTTTTTCCTGATTCTTCTCTTCCAGAACCTCGTTCAAACGGGCAATCACCCGCTCCATATCATCCGCATGAATATCCTTGAACAGGGAACGGATTCTGGTTTTGCTTCCGAGCCGATGCAGAAGTTCATCAAATATATTCATCATCTAACCTCTATGGATTGCACTGTTCGATTGGAGCGCTCTTACCATAAGCTCAGAGCTGCTCCATAAAGAGCCATTCATGGCTGCTTGAGTTTCAACGGGACTGGTTCACCTTGCTCCGGCCCGGACGATTCCCGACCATAAAATGTCACCAGTCGTTTTATCCTGGGCCGGTTCCGGCTCATGCGCGAGCGATTGGTGTCCCTGAGACTGTAGACACAGCCGCAGTATTCCTGCTGATAGAAAGCTTCCTGTTTGGAAATTTCTATCATCCTCTGGGCACCACCCTGTTTACGCCAGTTAATGGTCCAGTAGGCCATCCCCGGGTAGTGCTCAGCCGCCTTCTCGCCACAATGGGTGACCTGATTCAGGTTTTTCCATCGGGAAATCCCCAGGGTGCTGGATATCAGGCCAAAGCCATGCTCATGAGCATAAAGGGCAGTTCTTTCAAATCGCATGGAAAAGCACAGGGTGCAGCGATGGCCTCTTTCCGGTTCGTTTTCAAAACCTGCCACTCTTGCGAACCAGTTATCGGTATCATAGTCGCCATCAACAAATTCGATATGATTTTTTTCGCAATAGCGTTTGTTTTCGCTCTTGCGCAATTCATATTCTTCCTGCGGATGAATATTGGGGTTATAAAAGTAAACGGTCTGCTGGATTCCCGACTCCCGGATAGCGTCCATTATTTCACAGGCGCAAGGCGCGCAACAAGAATGGAGCAGAATGTGCTTGTGTCCATTCGGTGGTTTGAGAACAGGTCTTTGATAATGTTCAACAGAATAAGGGTTACTCATAACACCCTCCTTCATGTAGAAAATTTATGCCGTCGAGCTTGTATACACTGATTTTGTACAAGCCTGGAGATAAGCTGCGTTTCCTGCTGGGACAGCCCGCCAGGAAACAAGTGAAAAGTTCACTCTGTTAGCATCCAGTTAAATAGGGAACACCTGACTATGTGACATTTCTCTGAGTGAATGCGAGCGAAACCATGAAAGGCAGCTAGGAGCCTGACCGAGAATAGCGGTCGAGCAGAAAGCTCAGTAGATCGAGTCAGATTTTTCACTGGATTTGTGCGAATAGTTGACCTATTCAATCAAATTCAGTGGAAAATCTGGCCGATCTTCCTGGGCTTTAGGCCGACTTGCCTATTCTCGGTCAGGCTCCTAGGAGATAAGCTTAGCCTTCACTTCCATTGTAACAAGGCTCGATGTGAGTTTATCTCTCAATTTATCCTTGGACTCCGAGTAGTTCACTGTAAGCGGCGGTGAATATAACCCACAGGGATTAAAAGATTTAGTCCAATACTTATTTGAAAGTGCATGTTGATTTCCCTTGTTTCTCGCTTTCGCGAAACAACCGCAGGGACACGGCCAGAAGCAGCCTGCTGTTTCTGATATAAGCCGCGTCAGCTTTTGAACTCGAACATGCACTTCCTAAGTTGCCGTATTTAGTTGCAAATTAATGCAAAACTGGCCAAATCATCTGCGTTAGAGTCAGTCCCTACATACACTTCCACATTGGCAGAGTGTTGCTTGAAGGTTTTGTCTGCACCATAATATGCCAACTTTTCAGGTGTCAGCGTCAGCGTCACCTCACTGCTTTCACCGGATCTCAGAGTTACACGAACAAAGTCTTTCAGTTCGCGAACCGGGCGAGTAGTACCGGCAACCATATGCCGAATGTAGCACTGAACAATTTCAGTTGCTTCTAACTCTCCTTCGTTGGTTACAGTAACACTCACCATCTGGGATTCTCCCGCTTTGAGTTCCCTCTTCGCCAGTGTCAGTCCTTGGTAACTGAACTTGCTGTAGGTCAAACCAAAACCAAAAGGATACAGAGGTGTTGCTTCCTGATCCTTGTATGGCAGGTATTCCTGGTAGGCACGCATTTTACCGATTGGCTTACTGCCGTAGTAAATCGGTACCTGTCCTGTTGAACGAGGCACAGACATCGGCAACTTCCCAGATGGAGATACGTCACCAAACAGAACCCTGGCGACTGCCTTGCCTGTTTCGGTGCCAGACTGCCAGGCATACATCAGGGCGCTTGCATATTGCTCAGTTGCCGGAGAAGGAAGCGGACGCCCGGTACACTGAACCACAACCAGAGGAATGCCGGTGCATCCCATGGCAGCAATCAGTTCTTCCTGGCCGGGAGGCAGTGCCAGCTCGGCAACGTTGCGGGCTTCGCCGGTGCGACGGTGACTTTCGCCAACACAAAGAACTATCACATCCGCATTGCGGGCGCGCTCTACCATCTCATCACTGAAATCAGCGGATTCCGTGATAATTTCTGCATCAGGAGCCGCAGCAAGTACGCCTTCGTAAATGCTGGTTACATCTTCACCACGGCCATCCAGACACCAGGAACCAAGATGCTGGCGCTTGGAGTGAGCATGTGGGCCAACAACAGCAATCTTCAGACCGGACTTTTTCAGAGGCAGAGTATTGTCATTGTTTTTCAGCAGTACCAGGCACTGTTCGGCCAGGGTCTGTGCTTTGTTCACGTGCTCTTCTTTCCGCAGAACCTGCCTGTGCAGCTTTTCATCGACATAAGGATTTTCAAAGAGCCCGGCGCGGAACTTGGCCAGCAGAACCCGGCTGACAGCGTCGTCTAAACGTTCGGCAGAGATTTTGTTTTCTGTCAGAAGTTTTTCGAGATTGTTTGCATAAATCTCGTAGGTCATGGCCATATCAACACCGGCGTCCAGGCCTTGTGCAGCAGCATCCTCCTCATCAGCAGCGACACCAAAGTAAGCCAGGTCAGAGATCGAACCCCAGTCGCTGACGACCATGCCATCGAATTCCTGTTCGGTTTTCAGCCATCCCTGAATCAGGGCTTTGCTACCAGAGACAGGTGTACCGCCCAGGTCGTTAAATCCGGACATCAGTGTAGCTACACCGGCTTTAATGGCCGAGACAAAAGGAGGCAGGTAAACGTTATGCAGAGTGTTGTCAGTAATTTCAGTGGTGTCATAGTCACGACCGCCTTCGGCTGCGCCATAGCCTACGAAGTGTTTGGCACAGGCCAGCATGTTTTCAGGCCTGGATGTATCATCGCCCTGGAAACCTTTGACAACAGCCCTGGCGAACTCACCACTCAGGTGTGGATCTTCACCACTGCTTTCAATGACCCGGCCCCAGCGAGGGTCGCGAACAATATCCAGCATGGGAGCAAAGGTCCAGTGAATGCCTAAAGACGACGCCTCCCGGGCAATGCAGCGATAGGCTTCTTCAACCAGTGTCGGATTCCAGGAAGCTGCCTGAGCCAGAGGGATTGGCAGTACAGTCTGCTGCCCGTAGATAACATCACGGGCTACCAGCAGGGGAATACCCAGGCGACTGCCTTCAACAGCCGCTTTCTGAATTTCATTGAGCTGAACCGGGTTTACTTTCTCGCCGGGAGCATTACCTGCCCAGGCGGTGTCAGCCAGAATGCGTGAACCGAAACGCCCTTGCTTTACCGCTGCCAGATGCTCGTCTCTTCTTTCTTCATACTTTCGCATCGGCGTCTGACAGAGCTGACCGACTTTTTCGGCAACGGTCATTCGGGAAAGAAGGTCGTCTACACGTTTATTAACCGGCAGGCCGGCATCTTGATAGGGGTGAGTCATGGAGGGGATCCTGGATGGAATAATTGTCTAAATCAAACAGCCATGAGCGGCTCTTTATGGTGAGAGTGCCGCTCACCCCGAACCATGAAATGGATACAGAGCCCGAAATAGCGGCATTTTCATAGTAAAAATCCGGCACGACCTGGTTGCTGGTCATGCCGGATGGTTCACTTGCCTGTGAAAATAGTCCTCACTGCCATGTGCGGAATCAAGTCTGCATGTTCGCAGTCAATCAGGCGAGAGCAGTATCTGCAGATTTAGGCGTCGCTTCAGTTGTAGCAGTTACTGATTTATTTGCTTCCCGGCGCGCTTTCAGCTCAGAGATAATCTTGTTGTAGAAGTCAGGCGTGATGTAGTACCAGCGCATGGCAAGGATGGAACAGCCGTGAGCAAAAGCAACAGTCAGGAATTTCAGAATCAGGATGGTGTCCAGAACTTCCTGAGGCTGAACCTGGTTGGGCACGTAGTTTACATGAGTCAGAGCCCAACCTGTCAGCAGACCTGCCAGGGCGCTGGAGCATTTAGCTACGAATGTCATGATAGCAGTGGTCAGACCGTTGGCGTTGATACCTGTCTTGTATTCACCGTATTCAGTGCAGTCAGGAATCAGTACCCAGGTCAGGTTACCGGCAAACATGTTACTGACCATGGATACCAGCAGCATGCCAAACATCAGCCATACGGGCAGGTAAGGTGCCAGCAGGTAAGCCACTACGCAGATCAGCATACCGACCCAGCTGCCTGCCAGGAACATACCTTTCTTGGAGAACATGCGACCAAGGATTGGCAGGGACAGCATCATGATCATAGGAATAAAGCTGCCGACGCCTTTCAGCATTGGGAACAGGGCTTCATTCATCAGGTAGTATTTGAAGAAATAAATCGCAATAGAGGTTTCCATTGCAAAGCCAAAGATGTTGGTAGCGTGGGCAGTGACCAGCGCCAGCAAAGGCTTGTTGCTGCCAACCAGCTTGAGCATAAGCTTTGGAGAGATCTTATCGGCACCGCGGGTCTGCTGGGCAAATTCCAGGGTGTCGCGCTTTTTAGCGCCAAAAGCACAGATCCAGAACATTACGGTAACGAAGGCACCCATTATCGCGCCGGTGGTGCGCCAGCCGACAATACCGCCGCCGAACCATTCAACCATCAGCAGAGGCAGTGCAGTTGCAATCATGGTTGCAACAATGCCCAGACCCTGTTTCATGGCAACAACCAGCGTACGCTCTTCGTAGTTGGAGGTCATTACCGGAGTCAGGCCGTGGTAAGGCACGTTGATGACTGTGGAGGTAAATGAATAGAAGATGTAAGCGATGTAAGCAAATACAACCTTGCCTTCTGTGGACAGATCCGGTGCCCAGAACAGCATGGTAATACTCAGACCCAGGAATGGAGCACCAAAGATCAGGTATGGACGGTAGCGACCCAGTTTGCTTCGGGTCATATCGGTCACCATACCGAACAGAGGATCGGTGAAGGCGTCGATGATTCGGGTTACCAGGAAGATCTTACCCACTGTCATTGGCGAAATGCCATACATGTCAGTGAGGAAGAACATCAGGAATGTTCCGATAAGATGGAACATCATATTAGAACCTACGCCGCCCATCGCGTAGGAAAAGAGTTCTTTCCTAGAGAGCGTTTTTAAAAAACCGCCCTTTTTTACTGTTGCCCCAGACACTTCACTCACTCCTTCAGCCAGGTGTAGGAGGGCCTGCCCACAATCAGGCCCAACTATAAAAAAGGTTTTGGATAATTACTGTCGCAATTAGCCTTGGAACATTTCCGGGTGACGTTGTTTGATCAGCTCAACGTGCTGACCTCGTCCGGTTTCTTCCAGGCGTTTCATATAGGCGTCAACGTCATCGCACTTGGCGTGATGAGGTCCACCTTCATGCATGACAACCTGCAGCGGGTCGGAAGTATTGCCAAATGGCTGGGTAGCCATCATTTTGTCGTGCCACTTCAGGTAGCGGTAGGCCATATCCTTAACCACCTCTGGCAATTCCTCAGCCAGGTTGTACTGCTGGTTAGGGTCATTCTTCACATTGAACAGCATCTCTTCAGGGAAGGAGTGCAGACCATCGTGGTAGGTTTTGATGTAAATCCAGTCGCCGTGGCGAACACTGCGCTGACAAACGTGGGCGCACTGGCTCAGGATCAACTCTTCATGACCGTCTTCCTTACCTTCAGTCAGGGCGGAAGCAAAGCTCTTGCCGGTCCAGAGTGGACGACGCTCTTTGTTCATCATCTCGGCCAGGGTTGGAGCCCAGTCGATGTTGTAATGCAGAGCGTCATTTTCGCTGTTCGGCTTGATGCCAGCACCGGGCCAGCGAACAATAAACGGAATGCGGCAGGTAATGTTGTCGGCTGTGGCGTGTTCACCATACAGACCCAATTCGCCGAAGTTTTCGCCGTGGTCGGAGCTGATGACGATGATCACTTCATCCATTACACCCTTGGCTTCCAGTGCGGCAAAGATTTTTCCGATGTGCTGATCCATGTAGCGAATGCCACAGTCGTAACCATCGATAACGGTACGGAAGCCGTCCATGCCCTTTACTTCACCTGGCTGGCGCGGGTATTTTTCGGAGGTTTCGTTATCCCACATATTGAAGTCCTGAGCAGAGTGCGGACCCGCCTTCTGCCAGTGCTCTTCCATCACTTTTTCGTCTACCCAGGATGGCAGAGGCTCATCGGCAAACGGGTTGCCGAACTCTTCAGGCGCACGGTATGGAGTGTGGGCATCCCAGTAATTGATGTGCAGGTACCAGTTGTCTTCGTCACCGTTACGGTCAATCCAGTCAAGAACCGTCGGAGTCACTTCTTCAGCGGACTCATGACCAGAGTTCTTGGTGTTGTACATCTCGGTGAAACCGGCGTAGTAATGGAACAGTGAGTGACGCTCCGGGAATGGGCTGACCAGCACTGTTCGCATATCTTCTTCACGGAAGAGGCGGGTCAGGGCGTTCCATTCAGTGTAACTTTTAAACTTACGGCTGGCGCCTTGTACGCGGATATCAGCGGCTGTACCACCATGGCTGACGGCGCCATTGTGAATACCCTGCATGCCGGTCATCATTGCTGTCCTGGAAGGTGCGCAGGGAGCATCGGAAGCGTAGTAGTTATTGAAGCGGATACCTTCCTGAGCAATACGGTCAATGTTCGGGGAGGTATCGCGATGGTAACCATAGCATCCGAGATGGTCCGGGCGAAGCGTATCAAGATCCAGGTACAGAACGCGCATATTTGTCCTTCACTACTTAAGAAAACAAGTGTCGTATCGTCATGAGGTGGAGAAGCTCGTCGTTGACTCTCATGTCAATGGACGGAGTCCAGCACTCAGCCGTGGCCAGGACACCCTTAAAAGTACCCTGGTTGTGAATAGCTACAGCAGATCGACGAACGCCATTTTCATTGAAGTAAACATCTGCATAGCCACCCGTGGCCGGAAGCTGATGAATCTCTTCGAGGACTTCATCCCACCGGACCGATTCCCGCCTACCCCTGTCACCATAAACCCAGGGCGTTTCGTTCACTGGGTAGTGTTCAGGGGTGTAAGCCCTTCCTACCCGGTAAACCGCCTCAATCTCACCCTGCCAGCTACGGATGTAACCTTCTTTGGCCCAGACCCGTCTTTCCACAATCGGGCTGATAGAGTGCTGCAGAACCATGCCCTTGATAGAGGGTTCGTACCACTCCACCGTATAGCCACGCCGTTTGCTCAGGCCGATCATCTCAACCCTTAAACGCTGTTGAAATGAAGTAGCTGCCTCGTCCTTTTTCATGAAACGGACATTGGCTTCATAGGTTCTGTTCTGATGGCGGTGAACCACCTCCATCTGGGTTAACGTTTCCAAAATTCGTGACAGAGTGGCTTTGGGAATATCTGCCTTTTGATATAACTGCTCCAGTGTCATTGGCTGTTCAGACAATGACAGACAGTGCAGAACCCAAAGCCCCCTGGCACACGCCGGAGCGGGGTAGTTATCGGAATCGTTAAAAATCATATTTGAAATATACCTTATATGAAACAATCACAACAACAGGGAATACCATGATTTGTGGGCTAATTTGTTAACGGATGACATAGATCAAAAAAATGATGATCTGGCCTGTCAGGGCAGTTCTGTTGGAAGGATTTTATGCTTTGAGCGGCTGGATTTCAGGCGGGTATATTGCGGTGATATCAGCAGGAAGTGCTACGGGAATGTCGTGTATATCAGCACTTCCTGCATCAGGAAGGGTTAAACCATTAGCTCCTTAAGTTCGAACAACCCCTGACGGCGAAATGGTTCTGCCACCACGTGGCGACCATGATGACCAATACCTGCACCAACATGCAGGGCGTAATCGAGTGCTCCCTGATAGGCCCTGCCTACTTCATAATCACTTTTTCCGGCAATGCTGCCACCCATCAGTGCATTCTGGTTGGCTGTGTCCAGGATTGTTCGCGCATGACGACCGGAGTATTCCATCTGAAATTTCAGTTCTGCCATGGCGGCATCCTTGAGCGGCAGAACCTGAGAAATATCCACATTGCAGTTAGGGCTAGCTGGCGACATGTAATAAATAGTTGGCACTGGATGGGGTTGCAGTTCCGGCATTTTATCCAGGGCGTAATCCCGCCCCGCCAGGGAAATCGCTTCGAGAATCAGCAGCATGGCCGGGCGACGGTCAGGGTCAAGATCTTCAAAACTGTGTTCAGGATCCTGGGTAATAATAATGTCGGGTTTTATTTCACGAACTACACGACAAATTGCCTCTTTGTAGTCGTGGCGCAGATCTACCCCGCCACGCTCAAAATCGAGAAAATTAACCGATTCCACGCCCAGCACTTCGGCAGCGCTCCTCACATCCGCTTTCATATCTTCACGAACCAGCATCAAGGCGGCGTGCGAGTGACCGCCATTCTGCCTGTTGATGGTCAGAGTGCCGCCGCACTCCACCATCTCCATACCGTAAACACCCAGTAATAGAATGGTCTTGCTCATGATTGATTACCTTGTTTAGGCGCTGTACGCGATAAACTTATGTCAACAGGGCCTACGCAGCAGCACCAGTGACCTGAATCCACTGTGTGTTATCGCAGTCAGAAATACGCTGACTGTTGACACCAAAATACTTTCTGAGATTGGCCGGCGAGAGCACTTCTTCAGGAACTCCGTCCGCCCTGATTCCACCATCGGCCAGCAAGATCAGGCGGTCACACATGGCGGCGGCAAGATTGAAATCGTGATAGCTGGCAATGACCGTATCCACCTGGTCCCGGCAGTACTTTAATAATTGCCACATGTGTCGGACATCCAAATGATTGCAAGGTTCATCCAGCAACAATACCGAAGGGGACTGGTACAGGGCCTGGGCCAGAAAAACCCTTTGCCTCTCCCCACCAGAGAGCTGACTGACAGGCTTGCGCGCCAGAGCATCCAAATGACACAGCTCCAGCAGTTCACTGAGCTCAGGACCTGGACGGAATCGCGCCATGGCCGCCAGCTCAATCGTTTCTGTCACCGATAAAGGCAAATCAGCAGGCTGCTCCTGCAGAAGAATAGCCATTTCCCTGGCCATATCCTGTGGCGTGATAGTGTTCAGGCAGCGACAGTCCAGAGTAATACTACCGCTGTCTGGTGATTTCAGGGCGGCCAGAGCCTTGAGCAAGGTAGTCTTGCCGCTGCCATTGGGGCCAATCAACCCGATTTTTTCACCACGATGAAGGTGCAGGTTGAGGTTAGCCAGAACGGTTGTACTCCCTTGCTTCAGGGAGAGCTCTTTCAACTCAATGCACATGGTGTTTCCTTAGTAAAGACAGCAGCAATGGTACGGCAATTACGGCCATGGGTATTCCCAGGGGCAGTTCTTCCGGGGCCAGCAGGGTTCTGCAGAGAATATCGACCCATACCAGCAACAGGGCTCCTATCAGTACACTGCCCGGAATCAAATAACGATGACTGGCGCCCAGCAGCATACGACTGAGGTGAGGCACTACAAGCCCGACGAAGCCTACTGCTCCTGCCAGCGCTACAGAGCCAGCACTCAGCAGCACAATGACGCCGCACCAGATTTTTCGCTCCTGTTCGATATCAATGCCCAGGGTTCTGGCTTTGTTCCAGCCCATGAGCAGTGCATCCAGTCGCTGCCTGCGATTCCAGGCCAGGGCAATGGCGCCAGCCAGCATAATCAGCAGCAGTAGCAACTGGTTCATTTCCACTCCTGCCAGCGAGCCAAGCATCCATCGCAGGGTTGGCCCAAGGGCACGCTGATCTCCCAACAACATAACCAGCGTCGTCAGGGCTGACATCAACGTGGCGATGGCAATACCGGCCAGCGTCAGTGTCAAGGGATTGACCTGACCGCTCTTGCCTCCAGCATTGGCCCATACCAGTGAAAACGCCAACAGTCCGCCCACAAACGCGGCAACAGGAAGTGGTAGCAGAACCACCAGTGGCCAGCCGAGAATATTCATAACGGCCAGAAGGCTGGCGCCATTGGCAACGCCCAGCAGATAAGGATCTGCCAGAGGGTTTCGCAGTAACGTCTGCGCCAGGGCGCCGGACAGACCAAGGGATGCACCGACCAGTGCTGCTGCCAACACTCGGGGTAAGCGCAGTTCGGTAATGATCAGGCCACTGATAGAACTCTGGTCACCGGCCAAGACTGAAAACAGGGTCTCAAGTGGCAGGGTCACCCCACCCAAAACCAGCCCGGCGACCACGGAAACAGGAAGAAGAACCAGCACTGCCAGAAGCAGTTGGCTAGCATATCGTTGAAACACTAACGTGACTCCAGCTCGACAAGAGCTTTATTCAGTCGTAAAACACCTTCAACAGTGCGAATACCCGCTGTTGTTTCGGAAAAAGGCATGTTGATATCAGGCACAGAACCTATGCCAAGGTTCAGTCCGGCCTGTTTTTTCACAAAAGCCTTTTTACTGCTGGCGGGAGACCAGTTTGAATCCACCATAACGATCAGGTCAGGCTTGGCCAGAAGAACCGCTTCCCAGGTCAGATTCGCCCAGGGACGTTGAAGTTCTGAGGCTATATTGATGCCGCCGGCGCGGGCAATAATCTCTTGTCCGATACCGACGCCACCAGCAACATAGGGAGCGTCTTCCCCCCGGAGCCAGAGTAAGACCTTCAGGGGGCGGGTAACAGGTTGCACCCTGCCGAGCATATCCTGCTGTCGCATGATTTCCTTTTTCGCACTGTTCTTGACCTGCAGGAGGCGTCCCAGTTCATTAATCGCCTGCCAGACAGCATCCAGGCTATCCTGCTCCCGGCAATTAGACGGCAGTAGATAGCTTTCAATACCACGCTGTTGCCACCAGGACCGTTCTCCAACACCCATTGTGGAAAATGCACTGCTGAAACCGCCGACGATAAAGTCCGTTTCGCTGAACAGCATCTGCTCTCTGGTGGGGTAGTAATCGGAAAGAACCGGTACCTTGCGATAGGCAGAAGCCAGTGGCTGCCAGATTTCATCATCGGCATAGGCTGTGCCGACCATTCGGTCACCCAGCCCAAGTTGCAGCAGAAGTTCAGTCACATGCTGATTGAGAGCGACAATTCTCTGAGCGTCAACTTCTTTGATTTCTACACCGCAGTTGCCAAGGGTTTCTGCCTGGCTGACTGCTGTCATACACAGAAAACCCAGAACTGCGAGATGGCGAAAAAACATAAACAGCCTTATGAGGGGGATAGAATCCCGAACGGCTCGTTCCCACGCTGAGCATGGGAGCGAGCCGAATCCTTCTTTCACAGTGAGTTAATGAGCCACACCAAGGATTTTAATGGCGGCGCAGGCAGCACCAAAACCGTTGTCGATGTTGACGGTGAGCAGGCTGCCGGAACAGCTGGCCAGACAGGACTCCAGGGCGACCCTTCCTCCTTCAGAGATGCCATAACCTACCGAGGTGGGCAGAGCAATTACCGGAGCTTTCACCAGACCACCGAGAACGGTAGGCAGTGCAGCTTCCATACCGGCTGCGGCGATGATGACGGAATATTTTTGCAGCTCTTCCAGGCGGTTCATCAGCCGCCAGAGTCCGGTGACACCCAAGTCGTAATGTTCATCACAGGCATGACCGTGGTAATTCAGGGTGCGCACCACTTCCTTGCAGACAGGTACATCAGAAGTGCCACCGGAAATCACTGCTACTCTTGCCGGTCCTTCCACTTTGCAGTCGCCCAGGATGGCGGTGCGGGAGTTGGCGTTGTAATCCAGGGCAACCTGGATACGATCAGGCAGAGCGTGGAATTTTTCTTCACAGAGTCGCGTCAGCAATAATCTGTAGTTGTCGTCCAGAGCTGACTGACAGATGACGTTGATCTGGCTGGCAGACTTACCCTGGCAGAAAATAGCTTCCTCCAGTCCAGTGCGGTCACGGCGATTCAGGTCCAGCAGCACTTCCATCAGTTCTGCACCATAAAGGCACTGCCTTTCCGGTAGGCCGACAGCGAAATGTTTTTAGCCGACAGTGACTGGACAGAACTCAGCAGGGAGCCCTGCTGTGACTCAGACATATCACTCAGGGTGCTTTCATCGATCTGAATTTCCAGACCTTCGGGACGAACCCTGCAGCGAGCATTTTCAGTGTCTATCTGTGAACGAACCTTTACCTCGATAGCTTCTACCTGTTCCAGGTCAACTATCTGAATTGGAATGCCTGTCTCTACGCGACTGGACAGGCAGGGGGACGCCGGAAGATCTGCAAGGTCGTCGAAGTCCAACTCTTTAGCGATCTGTCGCAGCTCAGCCTTGGAAATTTCAGCTTCTACATAAGGGTGGCGAACACTTTGTTCTTTTGCAGCGACCAGGCCCGGGCGATAATCGCTCAGGTCATCGGTATTGGTGCCGGAAACAATGACGCCTGCTTCCAGTCTGGCTATAGAGGTGTAGAGGCAGCTTTTACAATGGTAGCAACGATCGACCGGGTTGCTTTTGTACTCCGGATTGCTCATCTCTCCGGCGCTGATCTCTTTCAGCTTCCAGCCTTCCTGAGCGGCATACCTGCGAACCCGAAGTGTTGCCTCTGTGGGTACTGCAGCCGAAACGGCATGAACCATCGTGGCTTTCTCACCCAGTACTTTATGCGCAACACCAGCCAGCGTCATGCTGTCCACACCGCCGCTGACAGCGACTGAACAGGAGCCCATTTCTTTAAGAATGGCTTCCAGTTTAAGACGTTTTGCCTGCACCATGATCAAAGCTCCTCGCTCACTGCCTGTTCCACTTCCCGGCGCAATGCTTCACGATCGTGGTGGTGTTGCCCTTCACGAGCGATATCGTCCATTTCTGCCTTCAGGGTTTTACCTACTCCTGGGCGATCGACCCACTTTACCCGGATGTCATGGGTTTCAGAGCGGGTTTCACCTCGTTCCAGCTCAAACCGCTGGGCCTGATGCCAGCGAATACCAAGAGTCGTGGTCTGGGCAAAAACCTCTTTGGCCACAGTTTCCTGGTGACCGGTTTTAACCAGCATACGCAGGTGAGCGGTCATTCTGCCTTTTTTGCCATAGGCCGGTGTCTGAACGACATCAATCACCTTTTCGTGATCGCGCAGGTGATCCAGGCCAACTGCCAGAGACTCGGAGCTCTGGTCGTCAATATCACATTCCATCACGATCACGGTATTGCCGTTTTTGACTCTGGATGCTTCGAGAATATTGACGCGCAGAACATTGCTCATGCCCGGCAACTTTCGGGTACCGAATCCGTGTCCGTAGGTTTTCAGCTGACCACTGACCTTGGTCATTAAGGGTTTCAGCCAGGCCAGAATGGCCGCACCCGTTGGGGTAATACGCTCCCCTTTGATGCCATCGTCATGGAACTCAAAACCTTTCAACAGTTGCATGGATGCCGGTGCAGGCACGGGAATAAGACCGTGGTCAGTCTTGGCCATGCCGCCGCCCCAGGGCAGTGAAGAAACGCTCCAGCTGGCAGCGCCCACTCTGGCAATAAGCCAGCCAGCCGCCAGAATATCAATAATGGAGTCCCAGGCACCCACTTCATGGAAGCAGACGTCATCCACCGATTTGCCATGCACCGCTGCTTCAGCTTCAGCCAGGTGGGTAAAAATACCCATAGTGTGTCGTCTGGCTTCGGCCTCCAGTGGAAGTTCTGTCAACCAGCGACGAATCTCACTCCAGTGAGAGTGGCTATGGTGATGATGTCCCTTATGATCATGTTCGTGATCATGGTGATGAGTCAGGTGGACATGGAATTGCTTGCCACAGAGCACACCGTCTGTGAACTCCGCCAGAGTCACTTCGGGCTGCTGCTGTAGTCCCAGTCCATTGAGAAGCTCCAGCAGGGGGGCTTTCAATTCCGGGTGAGCATCCAGCATGGAGGCTGCAAACATATCACCGGCTATACCACCACTGACGTCCAGATGAATATGAGGCTGTGTATGAGGCATGGTCATCCTGCAGAATCATTGGGGTATTGGCGCATAACCAGTCACTCGATGGCTGATCGGCTGGTGCTGGCAAATACCTTTAAATAGGTTTGAGCATTTCGCTTCGGAAGCTAATGATACTTGAGCGAAAATGGTCAAATAATGACTTGGGTCAAGCCGAAGGGTGTTGATGGTTTCGTTTTACCGAAAGGCAGCGGCCAACAAACAAAAAAACCGGGGCATGATGCCCCGGTCTTAGTGGAAACAGAGTGTTATCTTACTCTGCCTTTCTCAGAATCTTCTGCATCTCGCTCTTGTACTGGTCAACACCGTTCTGGTCGAACGGGTTAACGCCCAGCATGTAGCCGCTGACGGAACAGCCCATCATGAAGAAGTACAGCAATCCGCCCAGGTGGTGTTCGTCCAGCTTTTCCAGGGTAATGCGCAGGTTTGGCACATCGCCACTGGTGTGGGCTGTCAGGCTGGCTGACATGATGCTGTCCTGGATGAACTGCAGAGGGCGGCCTTCCAGAAAGTTCAGGTTATCCAGGTTGTCGTCGTCACCGGGAATCATCACGTCTTCATAGCTCTGGCGAATATCCAGAACGGTTTCGAACATGTTGCGGCGACCTTCCTGGACGTACTGACCCAGAGAGTGCAGGTCAGTGGAGTAAAGCACGCTGGCCGGGAACAATCCCTTGTTGTCCTTACCTTCACTTTCACCCAACAGCTGCTTCCACCACTCGGCAATGAAGGTGAAGTACGGCTCGTAAGTCGCCATCAGTTCGATGGACTTGCCTTTCTTGTACATCGCGTCACGAATCATCGCGTATTCGATCGCCGGGTTCTCGCTGGCATCGGACTTTTTGCACTTCTCGCTCATGGTGCGGGCACCCTCAAGCAGGGCATCAATATCCATACCGGCAACAGCCAGAGGCAACAGGCCTACAGGAGTGAATACAGAGAAGCGACCACCAACCTCATGTGGCAGATGGAACATCGGGTAGTTGTAGGCCACGACCATGTCCTTCAGTGGGCCACGGAACTTATCGGTAGTGACAATGATGCGCTCACGGGCGCCTTCAACACCAAAACGCTGTTCCAGTGCGTGCTTCAGAATACGGAAGGTCACGGCCGTTTCCAGGGCGATTCCTTCCTTGGCGATAACATTGATGCAGTAGTTCTTGTCACTGAGTTTATTCAGGACTTCGCGCAGATAGCGGCCACTCAGGTTGTGTGCGGTGAAAATGATTTCGGTGGAGTCATCTTTGTCCAAGGCTGGGGAGAGTGCTTCCAGGATCGCTTTATGACCCAGGTAAGAGCCGCCAATACCAATGCAGACAAAGCAGTCGAACTTGGACTGAATGTCCTTGGCCATGGCCTTGATATCATTCACTTCAGACTGGTCTACCTCATTCGGAAGATTGATCCAGCCGTGAAAAGTACTGCCGACACCGGAGCCATCCATCAAACGCTGATGAGCCAGCTCTGCAAATGGCGCGATCTGTTCCAACTCGTGCTCGGCCAGAGCGCCGTCCAGGTAAGTTTTATCCAGTGTTAACATCTTAAAGTCCAAACATCTAGGAGGGGGAGGGGGAAAACGACAACTGGCTAATGATTGGGTGATTCATCATATTGAATGTCAAACCATCGCCAGAGCTGTCGTCCAGGAGCCTGCATGTTCTCAGGCAAGCTCCCAGGCTTATTCCCTTACAGGAACAAGCCAGAAATTGCAGGGATAAAGGTGATCAGCAACAGGCCTGCCAACATTCCCAGCAACATAGGCATGGAACCTATAAACACTCGCTGAACTGTGGTTTTACTGATCTGGTTGGCGATAAACAGGTTTCCACCCAGTGGCGGTGTGATAAAGCCAAGACCCAGACCCATAATCAGCATGATGCCGAAATGGTACTGATTCATACCGAACTCGGCAACCAAAGGATACAGCAGCGGAGTCAGAATAATGATCGATGCCAGCGTATCCATGAAACAGCCCACAAAAATTAACAGGCCGATAATCATCAACATGGTGGCCACTTTTCCTGAAACACTGTCCGCCATGGCGGTGGTCAGCATCTCAGGGACAGCCTGAGACGTCAGAAGCTTGCCGAGAACCACTGCGAAAGGTATCAGGAACATGGCAATAACAGTCACGATCGCGGCATTGGACAACACCTTGTAGGTATCTTGTGGCTTGAGATCTTTATGGACAAAGAGCCCGATGACATAGGCATAAAGACAGGCTACAGCCGCAGATTCCGTCGGTGTGAAGATACCGGAGTATATACCGCCCAGGATAATGGCCGGTGTCAGCACCGCCCACTTGGCTTTTTTCAGGGCCTCCAGTCTGGTGCGTGCAGTACCTTTCTCTCTGGCGCCACCCCAGCCATTCTTTTTCGAGATCAGATAGGCGGGAACAGCCATGCTCAAAGCGAAAACCAGGCCCGGCACAATCCCGGCCAGGAACATGGTGGATACGGAAGTACCATGCTGGCTCAGGGAGTAAATGATCATCGGGTTGGAAGGCGGCACAATAATGGCGATAACCCCTGAGCAGGCCGCCACCCCGGCGGCAAACCCACGACTGTACCCCTGCTTAAGCATGGCAGGAATGGTAATGGAACCAACAGCTGCCACTGTTGCCGGTGCTGATCCGGAAAGTCCGCCAAACAGCAGGCTGGCAAACACGGTGACAATCGCCAGACCACCTGGCATATGTCCGACAAATTCATCGGCAAGATCCAGTATTCGCTGGGCGACACCACCCGTTGCCATCAGGCTGCCTGCCAGCACAAACATAGGGATGGCCAGCATCGGAAAGCTGTCCAGTGCCTGGTAGGCATCCAGAACAATCTCTATGGTGTCGAGATTCAAGGCTGCAAACGACAGAAACAGGGTAAGCCCGAGACTGATGGCCACGGGAACATGAAGAAAAATAAACAGGAAGAACGAAACTATCAGCAGTCCAGCCTCATACGCTTCCATGGGAGGCCTCCACAGTTTCTACATTTTTAATAGAGGATTGCACCGCTGACTGATACTGCCTGATGCATTGATGCATGCTCTGAATCAGACGGATAACAGTCAGACCAAAGCTGAACGGCAGAATGCCCAGCAGCAGCCATAAAGGCAGTCGCAGGCCTTCGGTCACGGAATCCAGCATGTGATGAAACTCAGCGGCGCGTACAGCAGCGTGGCTGAACAGCACACAGAAAACAATGAACAGTGTTTTTGAAAACAACTGAAACGTCAGTCGAAGTTTTGGTGACACATCAGGCGACAGTAAGTCGATGATAACGTGACGATCAAGCTTTACCGCCCAGGGCACTCCAAGGAATACGATAAAAATCATCAAGGTTCGGGCTATCTCGTCCGTGTAGGCGGACGGAGAGTTCAGCACGTATCGATTAAATACTTCAATATTAAGAGAGACTGCAATATAGCCAAGCATCAGGCTACAGAGAAATTCCTCGAACCTGTGATTGAGCAGCTTAAGCAATTTGATCATCATATGAGTTCCCCTGCTAAAGCAGGACCCCCGCCGAAGGGAGTCCTGCAAACAGTTTTAGTTGGCGATTGCCTTCTGAACTGCTTCGTAGAAACTCAACTCATCTTTGTTGAAGCCATCAATGGCGATGTCAGTGGAGCTGGCCAGGATCACTTCTCTGAAGGCTTCCTGTTCTTCAACGGATGGCTGGTGAACTTTAACGCCTTGTTCTTTCAGAGTTGCCAGGGCATCAGTCAGGGCCTGCTCATAAAGGCCGAGGGTGTCCATGATGGCGTTATCCGCTGCCTTTTGAACGTTTTCGCGGATGTCGGCGGGTAATCCCTCCCACATTCTTTTGTTTACAACCGCAAAGCTGCCATGAGGCTGGAAGTTCAGCATGTTGAACTCTTTACCCACTTCGCCCAGGGCAAAGGCAACGGAAGTAATCGGTGGAATGGCCAGGCCGTCTACGGTTCCCGTCTGCATGGCGGTATACACTTCAGAAATACCCAAAGTGGTCGGTCCGGAATCCAGCTCACTCATTACGTTGCGCTCAACAGCACTTGGTGTCACACGGATCTTCAGTCCACCCATGTCGTCAGGGGTGCGAACTTCCTTGCGAGTGGTCATGATGCCGCGGAACTCGGAAGGGAAAACAGCCAGCAGATGCAGGTTTCTGCGGTGCATGTTCTTCTGCAGATTTTCTACAACGTCCCCGCCCAGGCGGCCTTCCTGGTAGAACAGGTCCATCTTGGAATCAACATCGCTGACAATGAACGGAATATCGAGTACACGAGCAGCAGGTACTACGGCACCGAGGTTGGCGCCGGATGTGGTGGCACCCTGAAGTTGACTGCCCAGCTGACTCTTCTGCAGCAGCTGGACATCATTGCCCATGGCGCCGCCGAAGCTCAGGTTTACATTGAACTTGCCTTCAGTGTACTCGTCAGCGTATTTCTGGAATGTTCTAAGAGTTTCAGCCCAGTGGGAGCTGCTCTGGGTTGTTGCCGCGTAAGTCAACGTATAGTCTGCTGCCATGGACAGAGTAGAAGCGGAGACCAGGGAAACCGCCAGCAGCGATTTTTTAAGCATTTTCTTCGGGGACAGCACTATGACATCTTCCTTATCAAGCGAGAATTTTCATGTATTACCCGGGAATAAATGAGTAAGTCTGGCGATTTTTGAGCTCATTAGATCACCCTCATTTCGGTTGTTACTATACCGAAAACAAATTGTCATTCTTTGACGCAAGTCATATGCTCAATAGCGAAAACTAATTTGCTTGCGTGTTAGAGTTTGCAACCCTTGGTCAATCTTCCATGCTATTGAAAAGCGCTTCTTCCAACACAATCTGTGATGTTGATAACCTGCTCATTTTTAAAATAATTTGCTAACTATGTTAATAGCTATGAGTGTCTGTGTGTAAGACAGGCACCCCTTTGCCAGTCTTTATACGGATGATTCAGTAATAATCGATAGAAAAACTACCCCTTATGCTTACTCCCGCAAAACCAGGCTATTCGATCATTTGCTTTCGTTGTTCGAATGTTATTGAGCGATACTGGTCGTTTAGTGACGTAGATCAATGAAAATCCCCCGTCACTGTCGGAAAATACGGCTCAAATTCACTCATTGCAGCACATCAATCCCTTTTTCCAATGAGTCAGTCACCTGATGAACAGCCCAAGACGAAACCGATTAGTTGAATATGTTAATAAAGTAGGCTTTGCCAGCGTAGAAGAGCTGTCGGATGCCCTTGGGGTTTCCATGCAGACTATTCGCCGAGATGTGCGACTACTCAGCGATAACAACCTGATCACCCGCTACCATGGTGGTGCAGCCAGGCTTTCAGGAGAAGAAAGCAAAGAGAACAAGAACACTGATTACAAAATCAGGCTTGGGCAGCATGTCAGTGAAAAACAGGTAATAGCCAGACTGCTGGCTGAGCGTATCGAAGACAACAGCAGCGTGTTTCTGGCGATCGGTACTACCATGGAAGCCGTAGCCTATGAGCTGCGTACCAAGAAAGGCCTGACGGTGTTTACCAACAGCCTGAAGGTCGCCAACATCCTGCATGAAGAAACGGATTTTGACGTGATCATTCCGGGCGGTACCGTCCAGAAACGGAATGGCGGCCTGGTCAATTCCGAAACTGAAGATTTCATAAAGCGCATCCGGGTGGACTACCTGCTGTTCAGTGTCGGCGGTATGGACGACAGCGGATACCTTCTTGATTACTACATGTCCGAAGTCAATATTGCCCGAATGATGATGGAGCGCAGTTCGAACTCGTTCCTGGCCATCGATTCCGGGAAATTAAACAAGCGGGCTCCCATCGAAGTGGGTTCCCTGAAAAATATCAACGCTCTTTTTGTAGATGCAACTCCGCCAACCGGCATTGCTTCCCTGGCAAAAGAGCACGGTGTAGAAGTTATTAAGCCGTAAGGGTAAGTAATGACCAACATTCTGTGCATTGGCAACGCAACCTGGGACCGATTCTTCTTTGTGGATGAAATCCCGTCTCAAGCCACCAAATACTTTTCCACCAAATTTATTGAGCTGGGCGGAGGCGTGGCAGCCACAGCCGCAGTGGCCGCAGCTCGACTGGGCAGCAAGGTGTCGTTTGTTGGCCGTTCCGGCCAGGACTCTGTCGGCGATCAGATCAAGACCGAGCTGGAAAGCTGGGGTGTGAATACCCGGTTTGTGCAGTCATTTGCCGGTGTTACTTCCAGCAACGCTGTTGTTCATGTCGACACCAACGGTGAGCGACAGATCACAGTGCTGCGCGACCCGGAAATGCCTAAAGATCCTGACTGGATTAAGCCGGAAATGCTTGACGGTGTTGATTGCGTACTCTGTGACTGCACCTGGCCTGAAGGTGCGGAGCGCCTGATGACCCTGGCTCGTGAGCGAAGCATACCGACAGTCATTGATGCCGACCTTGGTGGTGAAGCTCTGCTGCGTCTGCTGCCGCTTGGCTCCCATGTGGCTTTCTCCAATCCAGCCCTGACTCAGCTGTCCGGCGAAACCGATGTAGAGCTGGCCCTGCAACATGCTCAGACTTACACCGACGGCACAGTTTACGTTACCCGTGGCGAAAAGGGTTGTTACTGGCTGGAAAACGGGGAGCTGAACCACTCCCCGGCATACAAAGTTGATGTAGTGGATACCACCGGCGCTGGTGATGTATTCCATGGCGCACTGGCTGTAGCCGTGGCCGAAAAGAAATCTGGAGTGGAAGCCGTAAGCTTTGCCAGCGCTGTTGCTGCACTGAAGTGCACCAAGCCTGGCGGTCGAGCCGGCATTCCCGAAAGACCCCAGCTCATTGAATTTATGAAGAATCCACAGGAGTAAAAAACATGGCACTGGTCACTCTCAGGGAAGTACTGAAAGACGCAGAAGAAAAAGGTTACGCCGTCCCTAGCTTCAACGCTGTCGATGTCAACCTGCTCCGTGGTCTGATTGCTGCTGCAGAGCAGGAATCCTCTCCGATTATCATCAGCCTGGGTCAGGGGCAGTTCCGCTTTACTCCACCTGAAATCATTGCCCCGGTTATGGTGCAGATGGCGAAGGAAGCCAAAGTACCTGTCGTTATCCACCTGGATCACGGCAAAAGCGTGGAAGCCTGCATTCGCGCTCTGCGTCTGGGCTTCTCTTCTGTAATGTACGACGGCTCCGCTCTGTCTTTTGAAGAGAACGTACAAAATACTAACGAAGTATTGAAAATCGCTCGTCACTTTGGCGCTTCCGTAGAAGCTGAAATCGGTAAAGTGGGTAACGCTGAAACCGGCGACGAAGTGGAAGAGACCACTGTAGAAGCTGAAACTGAAGATCAGCTGACCACACCGGAAGAAGCTATCCGCTTTATGGAAGCTGCCGATGTAGACGCCCTGGCCATTGCTTTTGGTACTGCACACGGTCTATATAAAGGTGAGCCAAAACTGGACTTCCAGCGTCTGGAATCCATCCACAAGCAAACCAGTGTGCCACTGGTAATGCATGGTGGTTCTGGTCTGGATGATCGCGTATACGGTGAAGCTATTGCCTGCGGTATCAGCAAGATCAACTACTTCTCCAATATGTCACACGACATTGGTAAGCAGTGTCTGGCCACCCTGGCCAACGCTGAAGAAACCTATTACCACGAAGCTGTGCTGACAGCCGTTGAAACGACCCGCGAGCACGCCTCCCGTATCATGCGCGTATTTGGCAGCAACGGTAAAGCGTAAACCTGCCTGGGAGCCTGCCTATTCTTGGTCAAGCTCCCAGGAGCCTGTCGGGCTTATGCTTTCGAGAATAAATTTCAGTAGAACGAGTTCAATTTTTTGATGGATTCGTGCGAATAGTTGACCTATTTAATCGAATTCATCGGAGCTGTCTAGAACGCTCAAGGCTGCGGCCGTTCTTTCTGGAATTTAGACCGAAATAGTCGTAAGTCCGGCAGGCTCCTAGACCCGGCCAGTCACCCCCCTCTTTTGTGATAGTCGGGTTCCTGATCTATACCGAATTGAGTTGTAAATCCTATGAAAACTGTACAGTTTGAATATGGCCCTGGCTTTATGTCTGCGCAGCTGCCTGACAGTGCAGACGTGTTTATTCCTGGCGAAACAGTTAAAGATCCAGAGCACTTAAGTGATCCGGTTGCCGCTACTCGTGAAGCGATCCTGAACCCTATGGGCATGGCTCCGATCAGCGAAACCGTGAGCAAAGGCTCCAAAGTGACTATCGTGTTCCCGGACAGGGTGAAAGGCGGTACTCATGATACTGCTCACCGTCGTATTTCCATTCCGATTGTTCTGGAAGAGTGCCTGAAGGCCGGTGTCGAGAAGAAAGACATCACCCTGATCTGCTCCAACGGTCTGCACCGCAAGAACACAGAGAAAGAGCTGCGCGACATTCTCGGTGAAGAAGTATTCAACGACTACTTCTGGGAAGGTCAGGTTGTTAACCACGACAGTGAAGACTGGGACAACCTGGTTGACCTGGGTCGCAACGAATATGGCGACAAAGTTGTTGTTAACAAAACCGTATTCGATTCCGACATGTGCATCATGATCGGTCACACCCTGGGTAACCCTTACGGTGGCTACTCCGGCGGTTACAAGCACACTGCTACCGGTATCACCAACTGGGAATGTATTGCTTCTCACCACATCCCACGGGTAATGCACCGCGCCGACTTTACGCCGGTTTCCAAAGACAGCCTGATGCGTCATAAGTTTGACCAGATCAGCCGCTGGATGGAAAAGTGCATGGGCAAGAAGTTCTTCACTGTGGATGCCGTGCTGAACACCTTCGGCCAGCAACTGGCCGTTTTCGCCGGCGGCTGTGACGATATCCGTCCAAGTTGCTTCGAAGTGGCAGACAAGCGTACTTACGCCAACTGGGCGACTAAAAAGTACGACATCATGGTGTTCGGCATGCCGCAGAACTTCCACTACGGCAATGGTCACGGCACGAACCCGGTCCTGATGATGCAGGCGATTGCTGCACAGATCATTCGTCATAAGCGAGTGATGTCTGATAACTGTATTGTGATCTGTTCTTCCCTGTGTAACGGCTACTTCCACGATGAGGAGTTCCCTTCCTACCGTAAGTTGTATGATCTGTTCCAGACCGATTACAACAACACGCTGGTCGACATTAACAAGCACATCGAATACATCGCCCGCGATGAAGAGATGATCAAGAAGTACCGCTTTAATTACGGCTACCACCCGTTCCACGGCTTCTCCATGACTTCCTGTGGTCATATCGCCGAGATGAACACCAAGGCTGTTTACGTAGTGGGTGCTCAGGAGCCTGGCCTGGCTCGCTCCATGGGCTGCAAGACCCGTGCAACCTTCGAAGAAGCTCTGAAGGACGCTGAGCGATACACTGGCGAGAACCCGAACGTTCTGGCTCTGCCAATGGCATTTACCCGTGCAGCCATGCACCTGGGCGCCAAGGAATAAAGCGTTTTAAGCCGGGCCTTACTTTGAATCCGGCTGTCTTTATTCAATGAGCTCGTTCCCATGCTTCTGCGTGGGAACGCATAGCCCCAATTTTTTATTCAACTCTTTGATTGTGTAAACGGGCAGGCGAATGCAAGCCCTAAACCACATACCGGAATTCCAAAATGAGCAAAAAAGAAATTCTTATTAATCTCAAGCGCTTCGAGGTTAATCGCTCCCTGGGTGGTGTTTGCGACAATGAAAGCCCGGCAGTATGGCTCAAGCAAGCCATTAAAGAGATTGCCGAACAGGGTTTGGGAAAACACAACCAGTTCAACCTGACTATTTTTGTTGCTGACGCCCTGCTGCCATACGCCATGGAGCAGTTCAATGAACTGCCTGCCGAATTGCGTAGCAACATGGCCATTGGCTCACAGAGCTGCCACCGTGAAGATGTTGCTCCTGAAGGAAACTTCGGTGCGTTCTCATCCCTGAACATTGCCAGCACGCAGGCCGTGATTGGCAGCCGCGCCAGCCTGAACGGTCATTGTGAAGAGCGTCGTGAACTGCGCCACGTTATGGAAACATACGCCACTGCTATTGGTGCTGAGCTGCGTGACGAAGTAGCCAATGCTGAAGTGAGCAAGATCGTTGGTCAGAAAGCTTCAAAGGCTCAGGCGCGTGATATGAAAATTGCGCTCTGCATTGGCGAAACAGCTGAACAGCAGGGCAGCGGTGCTTTCGAAGAGCAGAAGCCCCGTATCGAAAAAGTCATTCGCACCCAGCTGGAAAATGGTCTGTCTGGAATCAAGGGCACCGTATCCGGCGACACCCTGACCATTGCCTATGAACCGGTATGGGCGATCGGCCCGGGCAAGACTCCGCCAGGAAGTGACTACGTAGAGTTTATCGCTTCTTACATCAAGGAAGTCACTAACGAACTGCTCGGCTTTGAAGCCAAGGTAGTATACGGCGGCGGTCTGAAGCGCGATAACGCGGCCATGCTGGCAGGTATTGAACAGCTGGATGGAGGTTTGATCGCCCTGACAAACTTTACCCAGCCCATCGGCTTCAACGTGGATGAACTGACCCGCATTCTGGCGACTTACACTGAAACCCTGAACGCTTAAGCCCAGGAGCCTGCCGGACTTAAGGCAATTTCGGTCTGAAACCCAGAAAGAACGGCCACTTTTCGTTAGAAAGCGGATGAGAGTCTCGATGAATTCGATTAAATAGGTCAACTATTCGCACGAATCCATCGAAAAATTTGACTCGTTCTACTGAATTTCATGCTCGAAAGCATAAGCCCGACAGGCTCCTAGCAGCCACACCCCAGGGACGGTGGGGCTGCTATTCCACGAAAAACTCTTCTGCAACCGGAGAAAAATGGACAGTACAACAATATCCTCTCTTCTTGAAATGATTCTGGCCAACCCTGTTGAACTGGCAATGACCCTTACCATTGGGGGTTTTATTGGTCTGGTTCTTGGCACGACAGGCGTTGGCGGAGGTGTTTTGATCATCCCGATCCTTCGCAGCGTATTTCATATGAACCCTGTCCTGGCCGTTGGAACAGCCAGTATCTGCGCAGCATTGATGAAAGTTAATGCGGCTTTTCTGCACATCAAGATGGGCAACATCGACTGGAAAAAAAGTCTGTTGATGCTCAGCGGGGCTGCACCTGCAACGTACCTGACGACTTCTGCCATTGTTTCACTGTCTCAGAACCCACAGTCCGCAGACATGATAGAAAATGCAGTCAGCTACCTGATTATTGCCGTCATCGCGTTTTCCCTGGCCGCCATGCTCTACAAGGACATAAAACCAAAAAGTGAAGCAGCACAGGGGGGCGGTACGGGCGCTGACAGCTCTTTAAATCCTGCAGTTCCCGTACTGGCGGGCACTGTCTCAGGTATGATTATCGGTGCAACAGGAGTAGGGGGCGGGGTGCTGCTTATGCCTATCCTGACCGTGCTACTCAAAGTCAAGGTCAAACAGGCTGTTGGCTCATCCATCGTTATTGCACTCCTGCTGTCTGGCTTGTCCGCATTCACCTACAGTGGTGGCGGACAGGCTGATATGTCCATAGCCATCCTTTTGATTATCGGCTCCCTTGCCGGTGTGCCAGTGGCAGGAAAGATCATCAGCTTTATTTCTGACAGGGCTCTTCATCGGGCTACCCTTTGCCTGATTACTCTGAGCGCACTGATGATGTTATCCAGTTCACTGAGTTAAGAGTTCCTCTCTATGAAGAGAGAAGCGATCGCTTCTCTCTTTTAAGTACTTATCCCGGATATTTCATAAATTGCTGCGATGATCGCGCAGAACCTTGTGGCACTAAGGAATTTTGCGATTGAGCGCCGTACTGGTGTGTACGGTCGATTGAGCAAAACTTTCTTAGTGCTGCAAGGGGCAAGCGAGGGCGCCCGCAAATTTATGAAATATCCGGGTTATGAGGCCTCAGCAATCTGATCCGCTACAGACATCACATTGGCAGGAGCACGCTGCATGGTAAGCTCCCTGGCCATGTACTTCATATAGGGATCTATATGGGCAAAGAGTTTCTTATAGCCCGGGCAAAGGTGATTCTGCCGGGAGCCATCGTCGTTTTCATGAATCCTGTGTTTTGGACAGCCGCCATTACACATTTTTCTATAAGTACAGCTTTCACAGACAGCACCGACATTGGCCTTGTCTAAGCCAAATCTTTTCTGGAACTTTGAGTCGGCCATTTTGGCCATTTTGTCATTCAGGACGTTACCCAGTTTGTATTCCGGATATACGTAGTGGTCACAACTGTAGACATCACCGTTGCGTTCAATGACCAGACCTCTGCCACACTCTTTCTTGAAGATACAGAGGCTAGGCTCCCCGACCCATGAGGCCAGGGCGTTATCAAACATCTGAATATAGATCCGGCCAACATCCTGTCGTACCCATTCATCAAATATGGCAATCATGAAGTTGCCATAACTTTCGCCCGATACAGAAAAAGGCATCAGTTCTTTTTCGGATTTTGAAGACGGAAAGATCAGCGCAGGATCAGCAGTGTTAGTCTCCATTTGCTCTACAATAGGAATGAACTGCTGATACTGAGAGCCTAAGTCTTTAAGAAAGCGATAGACCTCCAGTGGGTGCTCAGCATTGATGTTATTGACCACAGTCAGGGTGTTAAATTCAACGCCATGCTTAGTCATGAGCTCTATGCCACGAACTACTTTACTGAACGTTGGCTTCCCCCCCTGAGATACACGGTAGTGATC
>JBPCXN010000002.1:0-12962 GCA_051008495.1 Endozoicomonas sp.
AGTACAGCCTGTTCGCTCACTGCTTCAAAGTTAAGCGGGAGTTAGGGTACTGACTCTTACCATGAAGAGCATGCTCGAAAGCTTAAGTCCGACAGGCTCCAAGGCTGACAGCAAACATAAAGGTAGCAGGGCAAATCTGTTAGCATGTCACCCTACAGGCCTGGTATCACTGAAACCGCTTGAGATATTTCAGATTTACCCCACTACCCTATTCACAATCTCAGAAAAAATAAATGAACACAATTCAACAGCTCATATGCCGACTGACCTTATGATCTGGACAAAAGACGGGCTATTAAGAAACGCGAGTATTCCATTTGACTGGCAGGGTTCAACCGCTGGTAAAACCCCCCTACTCAGACCTGATAGTGCTTGCTGAAGGAAATGAAAAGTTGGCCAATATATACACTGCCTATGTGTATACATATAATTGTATCAATAAAAGTGACTGGGATAAGTGCAATCATAGTAGCCTCCTTGTGAAATGGCTCTTCAAAAATAGACCTGATGACTGGTAGTTTTACACTTGTCAGCATTTATCCGGCCCGAGTTATTTTGAATCTTGCCCCAAAAGCTTCTGTCTTATTTAGAGATGCTGGACAGAAGGTGACACCGGCCTGTTGCAGCAGACAACCGGATTGCAGGAGTGGGCAAAATCGCTGCTATCCCGGTCATCGGTCAGGAGCTCGGTGGTGGAGGACTTTGAAGAGCGGGTGCTGAACAGCTGGTTAAGAGCAGTTCAGCATTGATTGCAGAGCCAATGTAAATCATCGACGAGCATAATCGGAGAATTGGCCCTCACTCTTATATTCTAAAGCCGACTTAAACTGTCGACTCAAGCTGAGAGCGGACTCCTGGTCTTTCCAGGAAAGTTTGTATGCCTCAATCAATCGAGGGTCTATGTCGTAGGGAAGTTGTCCCCAGGAGTTCACTGGTGACTGCCAGTTCTCTTTCGGGTTCGCCCCAAGCTGACTGAACGGCCAGGCTATCGTACCCGTGAGTCCGTAGCAGAAGCTATCGTAACAGGCATGAAAGCCTTGGGGATAAAAAAGCCAGCGTGCCAGAACTTCATGGGCTTTAAGCGAGACGGAAGCCAGGAAGTCTTTCAACAATCCCTCAAAGTCTTCCATGCTGTTGCCTGCTTTGGCTTTATCCAGAAACCAGTCGATCCTGTTGACCAACACCAGATAAACAACATACTGAACCATCCTGTTCAGCGGCTGCGAATCAGGACGGTTATATCGACTAGTTGATAAAAACTCATTCCTGAACACGGGGTAGTTATCGGATTCCATACCAAGGTACCGCTGCATTGCCATTGCTGTTTTCGAAGTATCAGCCTCCGGAGCCAGTCCCGAGCCTACACTTCTTTCCACCAAATACAAGACACTAGACGCTTTTCTCTCAATACTACCCTTTCCGTCACTACTCTCCAGCAGGAAGTAATAACCGACCTTTCCGTTAATAAAGCGAAAGAACTGGCTCTCTTTCACGGCAGTGTAGATATTGCTTTTGATGATCGAGATCAGGCTTTCACTCAACAGCGGATAGAGCTGATCAATAACCTCTTCCCTGCGTGGGTATAGGGCCTCGCTATAAAGGTTGCCAACAAAATAAGGGGATAACGTGGGTTTGTGCTTCCCTCCGGCCTCCAGAGCCATGGCGTAAGGAACCATCCAGTCACTGAACTGGCTGTAAGGGGGTAACCCGTCAAAAAGAGATTGTACCAGTTCCTCCTTCGTTTCTTTGTAGTCTTCACTGGCTTTGTCACTGGGATCCTTGAGTCGCGAGCAGCAGGGCTTAGTATCTTTGTCAGTATCTTCATCTATAAATCGAGTCATTGAGCCTACTATCCTGCCCAGTGTTTCATCGTTACTCTGTGCAGTGCTCCATGCCCCAATGCCTGTAGAACCTATAAACCATCCTTTATAAAAATCGAGCGGACCACCAGACTCATCCCCAATACAGGCTACAGGCAGCAGCAGGCTGAAGCTGGTAAGAAGTATCATCGGAAAATAACTCCAGCGCATTTTTCTTGTCATCACTAATGCCTCCTCACTTTTTTACAGTCAGACTTTCAGGTCTGACATGTAGCGACTGGAGTGTTTCAATAATGCAAACTTAATTTTAATCACTCGGCTTTTGATCTGACTTTGGTTCGAAAAGTTCCTTGAGATTTCATGAAAACAAGAGCCTCAAATAATCTGAGACACTCGACAAACCAGAATGACCAGCTATCGTTAAAAGCTCTTTGCTATTGTAGGAGCACACCAATATGGTGCCAGCCCCTAAGCGCTCAGCATTGTTCATGCTGCTGACCTGGGCACCGGCTCTTCTCAGTTTTCCGGTATTTTCGGGTCAGCTTGAGGAAGCCTGGCTCTGGCTCCACTTGGTGAAAGACTATGAGTTTCTTGATGGGTTTATTCCAAGCTCGCACCCTCGGGTTTCAATAGATGATGCCTGCCTGAATTCAGCCCGGCGGTTCAAAATGCTGATGGATTATCAACCCTCTGAGAATAGCCATCATCAAGCGTTTACTTATCAACATAACAGGGTCTACTTTCCCAGGTTTGAGGCCGGGACGCATGTCAGGGTTTCATTCCCTCCCGGCACTGAAACCAGCGCAAGCCAGATCATTGCTTCAATTTTAGAAGACACCAAAAGTGACCTGGTTAGAGCAGGCCTCAATCAAGACATCTGGCAATGGGCTCTTGAGCACAATGTTGAAATAAGGTTTATTCACGGCAAGCATGAACAGCAGACATTGACTGGTGCCGATAGCGAGTACATAGTGTCTGTCAATCTGCATACCACTATTCATCTCGACAAATGGGGTTCTTCCAGAAAAACTCCCCAAACCATCATGGACTGCGCGAAACCATTATTGCTCTTATCAGAGCTGAAATCGATCATCAGGAGTGGCTTGACCAGTCTTGTACTCAGATACAGACTGGAAGAATGGATAAACGGTGAATCGGTTCCTCACATAAAGGCCAGGATCCCGCAGGCACTGTCTGAGTTAAGAGCTTTAGGGTTATTAAGCCGGAAGATCTCCGACGATGAAGAGCATGAACTGCAGCAGCTGGTTACCAGTATGGTCTTGACGATCAGGTTAACAACCATCCAGACAGGGGCCGCCCCCCTGGTATACACGGCTGGCGACCTTAATCTACTTATTCGCTGGTCTCGCCAGTCCATCGATACCCTGGCATTGAACGCTCCAGAGTTTATGGCCATTTATCAATCACTCGAAGGAACCGTATCACCGATTTACCGGACTGTGTATTCATCAACCCGCTCATCACCTGGGTCTGGAAATCCATAACCGGTTTACACTACAGTCCAGCTCAGCTCAGGATACAGCCCAGCAAGGTCGGCAGCAGGATCAATGGCAACGCTCTTCCTGTGAACATCGCTTGACCTCAGTTTGACACGACGCTGGAGCATCATACAAAATACTATGATCCGGAAGGTTGCCACAACCTTCCAGGGTGATGGTGTTCCACCTCTAACCGCCCCTGGAGCAAACCCTACAAGTTCCAACGGCTGATGACTCCTGTGTACTATTTCCCTGCCGGGAATGCACAGGAGAGTTGTAGCTGTCATTCCCGGCCTCTCATTGAATAGAGAGTTTAATTGGAGGCCACATGAACCTGGGCATTCTTTTCGTAATTATCCTGTTTGGCGGCTGGCTGGCCGGCAGGCTGACACAGAAACTCAAGCTGCCCGGTGTGCTGGGCATGGTGCTTGTGGGTGTTGCGATCGGCTATTTTTTTGGCGATATCCTGCCAGCATCCCTCAACGAGAGTTCCCACTTCCTCAAGGGCCTCGCCCTGATCATCATCCTTCTGAAAGCCGGACTGGGTATCAGCCGGGCCATGCTGAGAACCGCCGGACTCTCCGCCGCACTGATGACCTTTATTCCCTGTATTGTCGAGGGCGCAGCCCTGACAGTCATCATGCATTATCTTTTCGCTTTTGACTGGACTGTGGCGGGCCTTACCGCGTTTATGCTGGCAGCGGTATCACCGGCTGTGGTAGTGCCATCCATGCTGGAACTGTCGGCTAAAGGTTATGGCAAGAAGAGAGCCGTCCCCACCATTGTTCTGGCCGGCGCCTCCGTGGACGACGTCTTTGCCATCACCTTTTTCTCCGTCTGCCTCAGCCTGGCTACGGCTGGCGGGGAAGATATTGGCGGAGCGTTGCTGGCCATTCCTGTCTCCATCATTACCGGACTGCTTCCGGGCGTTATCATTGGCCTGGCTCTGGCCTGGCTGTTCAATAAATACCAGCTGCCAGCCGTTGAGAAAGTACTGATTTTGCTCACTATCGCCGTAGCCATGGTGGAAGTGGGAGAGCTGATTGAAAGCGCTGCCCTGCTCGGGGTAATGGCAGTTGGCTTCGTACTTCTGGAAAGAGCTGAAGGCAGTGCTGTGCAACTGGCAAATCAGTTTGGCAAGATCTGGTTCTTCGCCCAGATCCTGCTGTTCGTGCTGATCGGCCTGTCAGTGAATGTCGAGGTGGCGCTGGGAGCCGGCCTCAAAGGTTTGATGGCTATCGCTATTGGTCTGGTGTTCCGTTCTATTGGCGTCCTGATTGCCACACAGTTCTCCAACCTCACCATGAAAGAACGACTGTTCTGTGTTATCGCTTACCTGCCAAAAGCCACTGTCCAGGCAGCCCTGGGAGGTGCCGCTTTAGCCGCCGGATTACCAGAAGGTGAACTGATTCTGGCCCTGGCGGTTCTGGCCATTATCTTTACCGCTCCACTGGGGTTGATTGGCCTGAACCTGTTTGGCACCAGGCTGCTCGAAAAGGATGGCTGAAGGCTGCCTGGGGGATTGCTCTGGCTCCCATGCTCCCGCATGGGAACCCAACTCTTCCAGGCAGTAAAATCAAAGGTATGCGTTCCCACGCAGGAGAGGGTGTCACGAAACTGTTTTGTAGGTTGGGTCGAATGAAATGAGCCCCAACAATCACTTGTAAACAGGCGTAATCTGGCAATGTTGGGGCTCGCACTCGCTCGACCCAACCTACGCATAAAGCCTTTTGCAACGGCCTCAGGAGCATGGGAACGAGTTATTGCCCGTAAGTTGTTGGTTTACGCTGCGCTAACCCAACCTACGAAAGCTGGAGCGTTTTAACGCCTTTTGCGACCACTGTTCCTGTTCAGCTCATCCAGCCTGGACAGCTTCTCCCGAATCTTGATTTCCAACCCACGATCGTTGGGCTGGTAGTACTGCCTGGGCTCCATGGCATCCGGGAAATAACACTCACCGGCAGCATAGGCATTAGGCTCATCGTGGGCGTATCGATATTCTGCGCCATAGCCCAGGTTATCCATCAGCTTGGTGGGTGCATTGCGCAGATGCAGCGGCACTTCATGGGAAGGATTGCCTTTGACGTCTGCCAGCGCTGCGTTCCATGCCAGGTAGACGGCATTGCTCTTGGGAGCACAGGCGCAATAAACTGTGGCATGAGCCAGAGCCAGAAAACCTTCCGGGCTGCCAAGACGCTCAAACGCCTGCCAGGCGTTCATGGTGATTTCCAGTGCCCTGGGATCTGCATTACCAATGTCTTCGCTGGCGATAGCCACCAGACGACGGATGATATAAAGCGGATCAGCCCCGCCATCCACCATTCTCGCTGCCCAGTACAGAGCTGCATTGGGATCTGAACCCCGGACGGATTTGTGAAAGGCCGAGATCTGGTCATAAAAAGCGTCACCACCCTTGTCGAACCGGCGACCACTGTCGGCCAGGATCTCAGTCACCGTTTCTGCCGTGATCCTGCCGTCTTCACTGAGGTCCACCGCCACTTCGAGGATATTCAGTGCCCGCCGGGCATCACCATCGGCGTATCGCACCAGCACTTCTTCAGCCTCAGATTCAAGCTGGATGCCGGAACCGCCAAGACCACGTTCATCCTGCAACGCCTGTTGAATAACCTGTCGCAGCGCAGCTTCTGACAAAGGCTTCAGCACGTAAACCCGGGCACGGGACAGAAGCGCGTTATTCAGTTCAAACGAAGGATTTTCCGTGGTCGCGCCAATGAAAGTGATGGTGCCGTCTTCAATGTGAGGCAGAAAGGCATCCTGCTGGGATTTGTTGAAGCGGTGCACCTCGTCCACAAACAGAATGGTCTTGCGGTTGCAGGCCAGTTGTTCATCCCTGGCCCGGGCTACAGCAGAGCGAATATCCTTCACCCCCGAAAGCACTGCAGACAGTGTTTCAAAGTGGGCATCGCAAACTCCCGCCACCAGTCGCGCCAGTGTGGTTTTGCCAACTCCCGGAGGCCCCCAGAAGATCATCGAGTGGACAGCCCCCTGCTCCAGTGCCTCTCGCAGCGGCTTACCCCGGGCGAGGATATGTTCCTGCCCGAGATATTCATCCAGAGTGCGGGGTCTCATGCGGGCGGCCATAGGCTCCCACTGATTTTTCCGGACAAAGAGACCTGCTGACATCAATTCACTCTCTCCCTAAAAAGGTGCGTTGTCCGGGATTTGCTCTATGCTCAGCCAGTAGTTAAAAGCTGAAGTCAATTGGAGCAAGTCCTGTCAGTCCCAGATAAATCAAACGATCGCCGAGAGTCCACTATGAAAAACAGAACCATCTGGCTAGCGACATTTATAGTCATTGGCTTCACTGCCTTTCACCCTGTGCCTGCCCTTGCCGAAACGCCTGTCGAAACAAGCAGCGTCACTGATAACACAGTATTTCGGAGCAACACGACATCAACAAATCAAGATCCAGCCTCTGACAGTCATGACCACTGGAATGTGAAGCTTGAACTCCCCCGGGATGGCCAGCCTCCTCTGAAATACACTCTAACTGTCGATGAGTATACTTTCACTGGAGACAATGGTGTGAAAGGACTCACCATGACCGGATTCTACTATCACATAGATGAGCCCGAAGAGAACCGTCCGGTTATTTTTGCCTTCAACGGTGGCCCCGGTGCAGCGTCAGCTTATCTTCACCTGGGTGGCATAGGCCCCAAACGAGTGGACTTCCCTCAGCCCGGGCACACCAGGCACAAGCCGAGACTGAAAGACAACCCCTACACACTGCTGACAAAGGCTGACCTTGTTTTCATTGACCCGCCTGGTGCTGGTTTCAATCACCTACCTCTGCCTCAGGTGGAAAAATCCGATGACAGGAAAGGAGACAATATAAACGAACACTGTGGTGGGGAGAAAGCGGAAAACAAAATCGTCTTCAACGAGAAGAACGATGCAGAAGATTTTTTTAATTACATACACCACTTTCTGCACGACTTTAACCTGCTCGATCACCCCGTTTACCTCATGGGGGAAAGCTATGGGGGACACCGGTTAGCCCTGCTGTCAGAAATCTTTGCCAATAAAATGATGATCCTTGATGGCCTCATCCTGATCTCCCCTGCTTTTACCTCATCCTTTTACAGCGACCTGATCAATCCCGCCCTTTCACTACCTGCCCTCGCTCGCACAGCCTGGTACCACAACCTATCAACCGAGCTGGAAAAAACAGACATGGAACTCTATGATTTTGCAGAAAAACATTACCTGCCGTTGTTAATTCGCTACCCCCGAATCAGTGACAACGATACAGACAGTCTCATTGAGAAGCTGACAGCGGTAACAGGCATCCCCATGGAAATAATCACCGGCAATGGCTTAGCCGTCAGTTACCACGATCTGTGGCTGGAACTGTATGACCACAAACATATCGTCCCCTGCGCACATGACGGCCGCTACAGTACAGACACCCGAAATTTAAAGCTGGCAGATGCTGTAAAGAACCCACAGGCCTGTGACAGAGCAGCTAACCTTGCAGTGCTGGAACTTGCTCGCTGGCTCAGAAAAAACGGCTTCATTAGGAAGGAAACCTACCACACCTTTGCCATGCAGGACAAACGCTGGGACTGGCCGTCCTGGTTTAACCTGCAAATCCAGAAAAATGAAACCGACAGCGCCACGTACCTGGATTTTGCCATAAGCCTGAACCCGAACCTGAAGATCTATATCGCCTGTGGTCGTTATGACATGGTCACCCCCTGCTTGAAAACCCTAAGAGATATTGAGCTGTTGTACAGAAGAAACAAGGAAAACATCAAGCTCCAGACCTATGAGGGTGGCCACATGATGTACTTCAACCCTGAAGCCAGCAAACTGCTTAATCAGAACATTCTGGAGTGGTTTGAATTGGAACCAGCTCTATGAGCCGGACTCATCAATCACATCAAAGTTTTTGGGAATGCGGACCTTGAAACGACTGCTGCTGATCATGCCGTTGACATTGACCTCGGTGAAGCTGATCCTGCGCCTGCCGCCGAGGGAATCCCGCATTTCCATGGACTCCAGCTCTCCCTGCCGGAAAGTAATATCCAGTTTCTCAAAAAGACCGGACTCCCCTGCCGGCAGCAGAGTGTATTTCTCTACCCCTTTGTCACTGAATACAGCAACACGATAGCGTTTCAGTATCTCTACGGCATTCCCGCTCAGAAGCTGGGCCGGCGTATTGGCCATACGCTCATCCTGTTTCTGGATGATGACCTGCTGAAGGTCTTTGTCAATCATCCAGACCTTGTCATCCCTGGCAATGATCTCCTGCTCGTAAGGCAGTTCGGTCACCCAGCGGAAGCGACCCGGCCTTTTCATCTGTATCTTGCCGGATTCCGTCGCCAGTCGGCCATCGGTGGCAATGGCATCCTGTTTGAAGCGGGCACTGATGGTGCGAATGTCATCCAGCTTTCTGGCGAGTTGATCCGCTGCTTTTTTATCGTTTTCTTTTGTCTCATTAACCTTTTCAGCAGCGACTGCAGGCTGGCCGGAAACCAGAGGCTCACTGGCAGGCGCCGCCCAGGCCAGCTGGGAAAAAATCACTGTAAAAACAGGTAGCAGTGTCAGCTTTTTCAACATATCCATGAATCAATATAAAAAATAATAAGAAAAAATATTACCGCCTCCGCCATCAGTCTTTCGGCGGAGGTGGCGCTATGACTTCACGGGAACCGCTGCCACTCATCGGACTGATAACCCCGGCAGCTTCCATGGCCTCGATGATATTGGCGGAACGGTTGTAACCGATCTTGAACTTACGCTGGACAGAAGAGATAGACACCCGCCGTGACTCCGTGACAAAAGCCACTGCCTCATCATAAAGCGGGTCTTTCTCGCTGTCCGAATCCAGCCCACCACTGAAGGCACTGCCATCGGAGGAAGCTTCTACACCATTGAGTATTTCTTCAATGTAATCCGGCTGCCCACGCTTTTTCCAGTCAGCCACTACCCGGTGCACCTCATCGTCACTGACAAAAGCACCATGGACACGAATCGGAACGCTGGTTCCCGGCGGCAGGTACAACATATCACCATGTCCCAGCAGCTGCTCTGCGCCACCCTGATCGATAATGGTCCGGGAGTCTATCTTGCTGGACACCAGGAAACTGATCCTTGTCGGTACGTTAGCCTTGATCAGGCCGGTAATCACATCCACAGACGGACGCTGTGTCGCCAGAATCAGGTGAATACCTGCAGCTCGGGCTTTCTGGGCAATCCGGGCAATAAGCTCTTCCACCTTCTTACCGACGATCATCATCATGTCGGCAAATTCGTCCACCACCACGACGATAAACGGCAGTGTTTCCAGTTCCGATCCGACTTCACCAAGGGTCAAAGGTTCAAAAAATGGATCTCTCAGAGGCTCACCATTCTTGATACCTTCTTTGACCTTGCGGTTATAGCCGGCTATGTTCCTGACCCCAAGCGCCGCCATCAGCTTGTAGCGACGCTCCATTTCCGCCACACACCAGCGCAGCGCATTGGCGGCTTCCTTCATATCCGTCACCACCGGTGACAACAGGTGGGGAATGCCATCGTAAATCGACAGTTCGAGCATTTTTGGGTCGATCATGATCAGACGGACGTCTTCCGGTCCGGACTTGAACAGCATCGACAGCAGCATGGCGTTGACGCCTACGGATTTACCGGAACCCGTGGTACCGGCCACCAGCAGGTGCGGCATTTTTGCCAGGTCGACAACAACGGATTTCCCGGCAATGTCGTGACCAAGCGCCAGGCTCAGGGGAGATTTCGCTTCATCAAATATCTGTGAGTTGATGATTTCACTGAAATAAACAATCTCCCGGTCATCGTTGGGAATCTCGATGCCCATCACGGTTTTGCCAGGAATGACCTCCACCACCCGGACACTGACCACCGCTAACGAGCGTGCCAGGTCCCTGGCAATATTGGTCACTTTACTGGCTTTGACGCCGGGCGCAGGTTGAATCTCGTAACGGGTAATCACCGGCCCGGGATGCACCGCCACCACTTCGGCCTGGACGCCAAAATCTTTCAGTTTCAGTTCCAGCTGACGGGAGGTGGTTTCAAGCAACTCCTGGTTAACGCCCTTGCCCTGATCACTGGCTTCATCAAGCAGCCCCACACCCGGCAGAGGCCCATCGGGCAACTCCTGGAAAAGCGGCTTCTGTTGCTCCTTCTGCACTCTCGGGTTGATTTGCACCGGCTTCGGCTCTGGCAGAGCAGGCTCCGACAAAGCAGGTTCCGGTGATGACACCAAAACAGGCATTGTCACTGGCGGCGCAATATCATGCTCAGCCTTTTGCTTCTCCCTGCGGATTCGCTCCATAGCTCTCTGTTCACGCCTGACAGATATTTTTTCAGCGATCTGCTGCAGCAATTCCTGGCTTTTCTCAACAACCCGGGAAGTGACCAGAATGGTCAATCGACCCGTTCCGTCCATCAACCTGAACCAGGACAGGTCGGTATAGAGCGTCACACCTGTGAGGAAAAAAGCGATCAGGATCAATGTACTGCCGGTGACATTGAAAGCCGGCAGTGAACGTTCAAGAATCAGCTGACCAATGATACCGCCGCTGGAAGAAGGCAACAGACTGTCAAGCTCGTGATAATGCAGCGATGCCAGGGCTGCGCCGGTCCCCAAAGCGATAAGCAGGCCGGTGAAGCGGATGGCAAACAGCCAGCCATTCCAGCGCCAGGGAAGGTAACGGAAACGAACCACCATGGCGGCCTTGACCAGAAAAACCGCCGGCACCATCCAGGCCAGGAAACCGAACAGGTTATACAGCAGATCGGCAAACCAGGCGCCTGCCCTGCCGGCACTATTCTGCACCTGCCCGTCAAACCCTATATAGGTCCAACCGGGATCGACGGCTTGATAGCTGTAAAGCGCCAGGGAGAGAAACCCGGCAAGAACCAGCAGAACCAGCATTCCGCCTTCCCGCAGCCGCAGTGACAGGGCCGAATCGGAGGCTTCGTGTTCTTTGCCGGGACTGCCGGGGGTTTGGACAGCCCGGCTTTTTCGTGGGCTGCTTGCCTTTTTCCTGCTGGCTCTGGCACTTTTCTTTGTCAAAGTCTCCGGCATTCGGCTCTCTTACCTGATCCTAAAAATACAGTAGATTATCCATTCCAAGATAACATGAGCATGACTACTGGCGCTATTAGCTATGTCAACGGCGGGAACGGTTCCGGTAAGCACTCCCGGCTTCATAATAGGAGCCTAATGTAATGACACTGTCGCCCTCTCGCCCCACAGTTTTAGCTTCGTTTCCAGTCACACCTTCAAAACGACACCTGAGGTCAGTATGTTTCGACGTTATCAGCCTAATACTCTTCTGGCAGGACTGCTGTTGACACTGGAAGCCCTGGTCGATGTGTTGAGTCCGGCGATCATGATCTCCCGGTTCGTCCGGGCAGAGGGTTAATGACTTCTGGCCAGTTTGTCTGCCAGCTCCAGGTACCTGGATGAGTCCCTGAGGTCTTTGACAAAGCGTTCCGGTATTGCGCCAATGCCATTCATTGCCCCCAGCAGCGCTCCAGTCAAAGCACCACGGGCCATGTTATTGCCACCACCATTGATGGCAGAGAGCAGGCCCATTTCAAAATCATCCGGGTAGCGGTGCATAAGGTAGTATGCCGTCGGCAGAAGGTGCATCACCTGACAGTCCATGCCATAGACATGACTGACATAAAGCGCCGGCTCAATCCTGACTACTTCAGGCTTCCAGGCTACGGCACCATTGCCCGGAGTCAGGAAGTTATCAAAACTCCCCACCCGCTGACGAATGGCAGGATTACTGGCAAGCCCCCGGAGATGACCCGGCAGATCTTCCAGCTGTACGCCTTTTACCAGTGCCTGCAACACCAGGGCATAAACCAGCTGATTGGCGCGGATGAAGTCATCTCGGAAAAAAGGCGCCATCATTGTATCCATGACCTCCGCCAACTGCTCCGGGTCGTCGTAGGTCAATGCCAGTATCACACCCAGTTGCGCGCCATCGGAGGTATCCGAACCGGTGGCAATAGCCGGATCGTCCCAGCTTATGCCTTGCCTGCGACTGTCCCACAAACTCTTGATGATGGATTCCGTGAAACGTCCGGACAGGGATTCGCCATTAAGAGTCTGGAAAAACTGATCCAGCCGCTGGTGGAAATCCTTGCCCTGATAGCGACCTGTCGACGTCACTGACTCCAGCAACAGAGTAACTATCTGGCCGGCCTGGGATACATCCCCGGCTCTGAGCCCCTGTTCATAACGAAAGCGACTGATAAAGGCAAAGTTGTGACTGCCACTGGGATGAGGGTCCTGATAACTATCAACCCATGAACCATAGTCATGGTGCAGTTGATCCAGGTCATAATACCAGTGCGTTCCCAACCCCAGGGCGTCGCCCGCCAGATAGCCCAGCAACGCTCCCTTAATGCGATCTTCCCTGGAAATTTTCTCTGGATAGGATTTACGGACAGACAATTCAGCGGTTTTCATCTTCACGTCTCCCGGTTCAGCCGGTTCCTTCAAAGAACCAGTATGACAGCCTGCCTGTGTCATTAGAATGCAGGCCACGACAGCAGTCTGAAAACTGCGTTGAACTCCAGTCATATTCATCACCCGTTCCTCGACTGACTCATAGGAGCCTGACCGAGAATAGCGGTCGAG
>JBPCXN010000003.1:0-5020 GCA_051008495.1 Endozoicomonas sp.
TAAGGGCTGTGCGATATGGATAGGTAACTGTCCGGTCAGATGCGGATAGCTCAGAAGCAAGAGTCTTAAATGGGTTTAATAAGGCAACTGCTACAGCCGTAGCTGTAATACCCCGTTTAATCAGGGGTATGTTCATTTTCATAGCCTTTTAAAAAAAGAGTTTTATCTCGAAAGGTTTCTTATGTGAGCTTCTGTTAGTTTAGCTGTCAATGCTTAGCTTAAAAATATAGTTAATTGAATTCGTATAAATGCTAATAAATTATTCTTTGGTCGCTGTTTTATTGACAGAATCTAATAATCAGGAAAGTGCTTTCTAATTATGTCAGAATACCGCTTTTTTTATTCAGACCTAGTTGGCAAGTCGGTTGTTGGTTGGGCGTAGCCTCGTTGAATATATAGTTGGATGTTGTTGGAATTTTGCTCAATGAATAAAGTTGGGAAGTTGGCAAGTGCTGTTCTTCTGGGAAGTTCCCTGGTGCTGTCGGGGTGTGCACTCTCCCCCGGAGCCAGGTTGAGCCCTGATAATGAGAACCAGATTGACTTTGAGCTGATCGATATTAATGAAGAGATGGTCAACCCGGAGCCTGTTTCACGCCGGGATATTGCTGAGACGGTGGGGTTTGAATCCGATGAGCAGTATGAATATCTTATCGGCGCCCACGATGTGTTGAGTGTCAGGGTTTGGAATAATCCTGACTTAACCACTGGCAGTGGTGTTACCAGCAGCCCATTCGACGCAAGATCCACCACAATAAAAGACTCCAATGAGTTGATTCGGGAGCGTCAGCAAATGACGCCGGAAGGTGTAGAGGTGCAAGCCGATGGCGCCTTCTTTTTCCCCTTCGCCGGCATGGTTCAGGCACAGGGGAAAACGGTTAACCAGGTTCGCGAGGAGCTGACCAGGAAGCTGTCAAAATATGTCCGCGACCCTCAGGTTTCAGTTCGAGTTCAGGAATTCAATAGCCAGAAGGCTCAGATTATTGGTGAGGTGAAATTTCCACGACCACTGGCGATTACCAGCAAACCTTTAAGGGTGTTGGAAGCCATTGCTCTGGCGGAAGGTTTAAAGGAAAACGCAGACAAGGCCGAAGCCACCCTGATCACCAGTAACCAGAGAACCTATATTGACATGGCTAGTCTGTTGGATGGTGACATGAGCCAGAACCATATCTTGCGTGATGGCGATGTGGTGAATATTGATACTAACCGTTATCGCCAGATTGTGATTATGGGTGAAGTGAACCGCCCGGTGGCCATGCCTTTCGATCAGCGTGGTATGAGCTTGAACGATGCGCTGGTGACTGCCAGTGGCATCAGCCAGATGTATTCTAATGCCAAGGGCGTATACGTACTTCGCAACAGAACTGAGTCCGGTAAACCGGTTATATATCGACTGGATATGCAGAACGCCACCGGGCTGCTGCTGGCTGACCGCTTCCCCCTGCAGGCCAGGGATGTCGTTTATGTCGATACCGCAGGTATCTCGCGCTGGAACCGTGTGATCAACCAGATGTTGCCGACGTCTAACGCTATTAATAATTTTGCCAATTAACACCGCCAATCGCCTTTCGCTTTTCGCCTTCCGTATGATCGGACGAAGAGCGAAATGCGAAATGCTGAATGCGAAGAAACATGTTCTCAAAAATTCTCGTTGTCTGCGTAGGCAATATCTGTCGCAGTCCTGCAGCAGAAGGGTTGCTGCGCCATTTGCTGTCTGAAAAGGGCGGTAATATTTCCGTTTCATCTGCAGGGATCAGCGCCCTGGTGGGTAAGTCAGCTCACGATAAAGCCTCTGAGTTGATGAAGAAAACAGGTGTTGACTTGACTTCCCACAAAGCCAGGCAGCTTGATGCTGCACTGGTCCATGATCATGATCTGATCCTGGTTATGGAAGAGGGTCACGTCAAGGCGGTTGAAGCCCTGGTGCCCAGTGCCCGTGGAAAAGTTCACCTGCTTGGAAAGTGGCGGCAGGGTGTTGAAATACCTGACCCCTATCGCAAGGGCGACGCCGCTTTTGAACATGCCCACGAACTGATTGAATCGACAGTGGCTGACTGGGTAAAGAAACTCTGCAGGTAACAGTGCGTACACATTATGACTATGGAAAAAAACAGCACTCCTCGTGCAGATACCAGTGATGACATCATCAGCCTGTCGGAAATCGTCGGGATCATTCTCGACGGTAAATGGTGGATAGCTACCGCAACAGGCATATTTATGCTGGTTTCCCTGGCTTATCTCTGGCTGGCTACCCCTGTCTATCGTGCTGACGCGCTGGTTCAGGTGGAAAGTCAGAAGTCGCCCCTTGGAAGCCTGGTGGACATGGGGGATGCATTAGGGGGCGGTGACAGTGCTTCGGAGACCGAAATAGAAGTGATTCGGAGCCGCTTTATTCTAGCCAAGGTGGTTGAATCTCAGAAGCTGAATATAGTCGCTGAACCGGACTATTTCCCGGTGTTGGGCCAGGCTATCGCCCGGCGCTTCACGCCAAGCGCAGATCAGGCATTCAACTCCCCTCTGTTGGGAATGAGCGGTTACGCCTGGGGAGGGGAAGGTATTGCTGTGGAGCGTTTCAACGTACCTGTTGAGGGCGAAGCATATACTCTGGTGACTGGTGAAGCTGGCCGGTACTCTCTGACATTAAATGGAGTAAAAGTTCTCGATGGCAGGGTAGGGGAGTCGGCAGTTTCTTCTGATAATGATGTTCGACTGTTTATCTCAAAACTGGAAGCCCGGCCTGGCACTCGCTTCAATCTGACCAGGCTGCCAATGGTAAGAGCCATTCAGGGTTTATCGAACCGAATGAGCGTTTCTGAGAGAGGACGCAATACAGGCATTCTGTCCCTGGCTATAACCGGACCGGATAAGCTGGAGAATAAACGTCACCTGAACGCTATTACCCAGAGATACCTGCGTCAGAATGTCGAGAGAGTTTCAGCAGAAGCACAGAACAGCCTGGTGTTTCTTGAAGCTCAGTTGCCAGAAGTTCAGGCTCAGGTTGAACTGGCGGAAAATCGTCTGAACTATTACCAGCAGACTAATCAGACGATTGATCTGACCCTTGAAACCAAGGCCGTTCTGGATCAGGCGGTAAGGATCGATTCCCAGCTGGCGCAGCTGGAATTGCAGATCCAGCAAATGGGTGAGCGCTACACGAAGTCACACCCGATTATGGTGGAGCTTGGTCAGCAGAAAGCCTATCTGGAGGAACTTAAACAGGAGTTTGTCGATCAGACTCAGGATTTGCCAGCTACCCAGCAGGAAGTATTAAGGCTGGCGCGGGATGTTGAGGTCAACACTGTCGTTTATACAGAGTTGCTGAACAAGTCCCAGGAGCTGAAGATTGTCAAAGCGTCAGCAGTAGGTAATGTTCGAATTCTGGATTCTGCCATGTCGGCGATCGAAGCAGTCAAGCCCAAAAAGGCCTTGATCTTTGTTCTGGCGACACTTCTTGGTGGGATGCTGGGCACCGGCCTGGTGTTTATCCGGGAAATGATGAAACAGGGTGTGAAAACGCCTGAGGAAATTGAGTCCCGAACGGGCCTTTCTGTTTACGCCACAGTCAGCGAAAGCGATCAGATGAAGGTGCTTGAGCGTAATGCAAAGAAGCATGGTGGTGGCTGTCTTCTTGCCGAAATGGCGCCTGCGGACTTGTCCATTGAAGCCTTGCGCTCACTGCGAACTAATCTGGCTTTTGCCTTGATGGAAGCCGAAAACAACCGGATTATGATTACCGGCCCGGCGCCAGGCGTAGGCAAGAGTTTTATTTCCGCAAACCTGGCGGCATTGCTGGCTGAAAATAATCAGAAGGTTCTGCTGATTGATGCAGACATGCGTAAAGGCCATATCAATCGGCAGATCAACAAACCCAGAGAAAACGGCCTGGCTGAGGTGATAGCCGGCAAGCTGACTGCAAGTGCTGCAGTTCACAGTGTAAACGACAATCTTGATGTAATGACCTGTGGTTATTATCCGCCCAACCCCTCTGAACTGCTGATGACTCCTGCCTTCAAGAAGCTTCTTGAAGAAGCGTCAGCCGAGTACGATGTGGTTGTTGTTGATACTCCGCCTGTTCTTGCTGTTACCGACCCTGTGATTGTCGGCAAGCTCTGTGCGACGAATTTTATGGTAGTAAGAGCGCATCTGAACCCGATTCGGGAAGTGGAATACGCAGCGTCACGATTTGAGCAGAGCGGTGTTAAAATCAAGGGTTGCGTGTTGAACGGTATGATCCAGACCAGTTCCCGTTATGGGAATTATGGGTATTATCAGTATTCGTATTCTTGAGTTTTTAGTGGGAAGTAGGGAGTAGGGAGTGGGAAGTAGGAAGTAGGAAGTAGGGAGTAGGGAGTAGGGAGTAGGGAGTAGGGAGTAGGGAGTAGGGAGTAGGAAGTAGGGAGTAGGGAGTAGGGAGTAGGTAAAGGCGGAGTGTCTTATTGTGTTTCGATTGAGTTGATTAGGGATTGAAGCATGGCTGAGAGCTGCTTTAGTTCGTTTAGCCATGCTTGTCCTTCAGGCTTTGAGATATAGCCTATCTCAATACCGATATAGACTTGTGTTCTGGCTTCAGCAGCTGAGCCTCTGGCAATGCTTAGAAAGCGCTTACGCTCTTTTAGACTGGTTCGGTCTACCCCTTCTGCGATATTGCTGGGTATGGATAGAGCAGAGCGAGTGAGCTGGTCTTTAAATCCATAGTCACGGAGCACCTTCATGGCTTTGTATATTTCGACACAAAGCCGTGAAGAGCGCTTCCAGACTTCCAGTTTTTCAAAAGACATTGATTACAATCGATTTTGTTAATTTTCAGAAAATATAGACACAATGTGAGAAACTTCCAACTTCCAACTTCCAACTTCCAACTTCCAACTTCCAACTTCCAACTTCCAACTTCCAACTGCCGACTGCTAACGCCTGTGGTATCATAATTTAAATATTTCCTGAAGCCACCAGCAATGGATGAACACAAGCGAATTTACGGTCACACCAGAAAACTGAGCCACCAACAGCTCCAGGAGGTATT
>JBPCXN010000004.1:0-6741 GCA_051008495.1 Endozoicomonas sp.
ACACATGCACTACTCCACTGAGTGGCTTGATTATGTTTACCTTCATGATACCGACCTTAATCAAATTTATTCCGTCACCTCTTACGCTCAGCATATTCTGCATGCCGGTTTAGAATATTACGGTAAATGGCTTGCTAAAAAGGGCTATAGTCCACAGGAATTGCTGAACCATAAGGATGTCAGAGAGGGAGCACCTTTCTTCTTTGATTTCCCCCCAGAGTCTGTCACAAAACTTTGTGCACTTGGAGCGGACTTTTCCCTGCAGGACAAACTGGGTAACAATTATTTAACATACCGCAAAGCCGTTACCTCCCATGAAATAACACCAGAACAATTTGAGTGGCTGACTATCAATACCAAAATTGATAGTCAGCACTGCAACCTTGCGGCAGAGAACTTTACTGATATTCTGCTCAAAAATCCTGTTTATTGTAATGGCGAAAAGGGTTGCAGACTCCTGCTGGCAGCTTTCGAATCAAACGCCCCGCTCTGCCATCACTCTGATCAAACTATGAAAGCCCTGAATCAGGCCAGTCTTGTGAAAAAGAAAGCTGCACTACCAATAGTACAGAAAGAAGTGTCGCGGTTGGCACTGGCTAAGGCATGCCCTGATTCCCCCCCAGAACATCTTTGCATCATTGAAGTCAATGAAAACAACCACCAGGATATAAAAAGTATCCACCGATTAGCTCCTCTTCATACCAGCGTCTTTAAACTTGATGTACAAAGCTCTTCACTTACCCGTCTGCAAGGAGACTCTCTACTTCCCGAAAATACGTTAATCCTGGTCAGTGCTCATGGCAACGCTACCTCAATAGGTGGTTATTCCGGGCATCATATCGCCAGGACTTTAGCCGAAAAATTGAAAGACTTTTGTTGCCCGGGCATTCTGCCGAAGCGTATCGAGCTAATTTGCTGCAACACCGCCACTTCTGTCTGGAAACAACTCCACCCTTCCGCTTTATGGTTAACCGAGAACACCGCATGTCAGTTTGCTCGTGAATGGCACAAACACGCCGACTCCGAAATAGAGGTTATTGGATTTGACGGAACAGCATTACAACCTTACAAAGACTCTATACACCCAATTTCAGTTTACTTGGACGAGCATTCAAGGTTTTGGCTGTTGCCACTTATTTTTTCAGAGAAAGCACAACAACCCGGCAGCGAGGTGACTGTGTATGTGAACAAGGATGGTCAGCTGCGTACGTTAAGCAGGGTGCTCGAAGAACCTGACCAAGGAAAGTGGTCGAGACTCTTCATGACTCACTAATGAGAAGAGGACTTCATTCTGGAATTCAGGCCGACCTGTCTGTTCTCATTCTGGCTCCCGGAAAAGAGTTCCCACAACCCCGCGTTGATGCTGCAATATGATCTCTGTCAGAACCCTCTGTCAGAATCAGGAATAGTTCCCCTGCAACTCGCGGCAGAACTGTTCTCTGAAATCCCTGAGATACTGACTGCTGCGCTCCGCCATCTTCCTGCCCGATTCCGTCTGCATGGTTTCAGCGATACGCAGCAGTTTCAGCTCGAAGTGATCCAGTGAAAACCGGCGGTCATCCAGTTCCCGGTTCTCGGCCAGTGGGTCTTCAGCATCAAACAGTTTTTGTCCCACCTTGCCCCCTGTGTAAAAGACCCGGGCCAAGCCAATAGCGCCAAGAGCTTCCATACGATCAGCATCCTGAACAACCTTCGCTTCAATGGTTTCCGGTGTGATATTCGCAGAGTAACTGTGAGCCCTTACAGCATGACAGACAGCTGGAATCAGCTGCTCTGGAAAACTCATGCTGGCCAGACAGCGCTCTGTTTCTTCCGCTGCCAGTGTAGAAGCTTTTGAACGTTCCGGATGATCCTTGGGCAAGACGACAATGTCATGAAAATAACAGGCGGCCAGAGCCACCAGCCGGTCCGCATCAAGCGCGCCATCCTCCATCAGTTGCTGGGCTGTGCACCAGACCCGCTGGAAGTGATGGATATCGTGGGAAGCGTCATCACCCTCACGATCCTGCAGGAAATCGACAAAGCGGCTTTCCCACGCCTTGAGTGTTTCAGCCTGGGTGTCGCTGGCATTGTTGGCCATAGAATTCAGCTCTCTGGGGGCTTCTGGTACCTGTAACAGGTCCTGCTGTTAATGGGGGGCTCACTATGCAGAAAGTGGCGGGCATGCACAACCACCCTGTCCGGATGCAGCAGGGCCAGATGATAAACCGGCGGCTCTGGGGAAAGCGCCGAGACCTTAGCGTTAATGAAATCAAAAGGTGTCTGGTGCACCAGTGAGGTGGGGCAGGAATAACTGATGCCGTTCCAGGCGCCATTGACTGACCGGTGCAGGTGACCAAAAAAAAGATGCCGAATCTGCTGCAGGTAGGGCTCGATGACCTGCCAGAACTCAGTGTCGTTAATCAGGTTATCATCGTCCATGCTGGCCAGCCCTGTCCGAAATGGCGGGTGATGCATGAAGAGGTAAATGGCACGACCTTTATTTTGTTTTAGCACCTGTTCCAGCCAGCCAAGTCTCTGTCCACACAGATAACCTGCCCGTTTGTCTTGCTCCAGGGTGTCAAGACAGATGAAAAGGCCCGCCTCAGTGTCCAGGGTGAACTGGATGTAACCCTCATCACAACGGGGGTGGTTTGGAAAGACGGAAAGAAAGTGTTCCCTTCGATCATGATTGCCCATCAGCAGATAATAAGGAGCCGTGAGATTGTCGAGCTCTTTACGAAGCACCTGGTAGGCCAGTTTCTCCCCCCAGTGTGTGAGATCTCCGGTAACCAGGCAGAAGTCCACATCACTACACTCCCGATTAACAGCTTCCACGCACAGCCTGAGCCGCTGCTGAGGGTCGATGTCGTAATTCAGCTCACCGGCAGGCACCAGCTGGGGATCAGAAAAATGAATGATTTTTGTTGTCACTCGAGCCTCGCACTGGGTGTGTGAAACAGTGGGTATGGTTCTGATGATGCGACAGGGCTGATGGCGTTGGCAATATCACTTTTTTCGGCAGGTTCAGCCATCCGCGCTGGAGAGGCTGTACCTTGCCACAGTCAGGTTGTTCCAGCCTTCAAAGCGATCGAGGCTCATGCCCAGTTTCTGGATGATGCCCCGGGAAAATTCATTGTCTGATGCAGCAAAGGTAATGATTTTGCGAAAGCCAAGGCGATCAAAACCCAGGGTTGTCACGGCTTTCACTGCCTCCATCACCAGACCCCGCCCTCGATGATCCTTTATAAAACACCAACTGATTTCCACATCATCGCCGTAGGGGGCAAAACCACAATAGCCGATCAGACTGCTGGTTTCCCGGAGAACCACGGCCCAGCGGGACCAGCCTCGCTTGTCCAGCTCCAGCTGGTAGCGCCAGAGCTCTGTTTCGGCCCGTGAAGCCGGCCCATCTTCGGAAAACCGTTCAGAGACACTTTCCTGGCCAATCAGCCTGCCATAGGCCTTGAGGTCTTTTTCATGCCAGGTCCGCACAATCAGGCGAGGGGTTTCAGCAACAATCAGCACAATAGTCTCCAGACATCTACCGGGGGGCCACAGGAATCAGTTATAGCCGAAGGTTGTGTCTTTGACTGTCCTGATAGGGGAAAGTTCGATGCAGACCCGCCTCTGAACAGTGAAAAGTCCCGCTGTCACGAAGGGTCAGCCAGACACTCACTGTTTATACTGACTATTCATAAGCTGCCCGGAAGCCGAATAACCGCAACAATATTCTCCAGTATGCTGTGGGAACTGTTGCGACACGCCTTTTATCTGCCCAATAAATACGATGAACGGGGTGCGGACGGATGGCTGATCAATGTTATCCTCGACCAGGTTAACCTGACGCCATCAGCCTGCATCAGACTTCCCCGTCCGGGTGATGACAAGCCCCGCTGAATTGAACGACACTTGATTGATAATCCCTCGAAGTCGGGGTCAGCAGTCGTACGCTGGCCAGGAAGTTCCGGGAAGACATCAGGATGCCATTCCGTGACTGTCGCCTGAGGCTGAGGCTGATAGCCGCGACCGGCCATCTGGCCTCGGGGAACTCTGCCAGCAAAACCGATAATGATGTAGGTTTTTGCAGTGAAAGTGCGTTTATTGACCGCTTTAAGAAAGCTACAGGCATCACGCCTGGACAGTACTTTCAAAAGGTCTTTGCCCAGAAGGAAAACCCTTGAAAACCACTACCTGGTCCCTGGCTTACAAGCCTCCCTTCAACTGGCAGTCCATGCTGGGATTCTTTCAACACCGGGCCATACCCGGAGTTGAGCTGATCACGGATGACCAGTACCTGCGCAGCATTGCTATTGATGAAGCCAGGGGCTGGATAAGGCTGGGTCATGACCCACTGTCTTCAGCCCTGCGTCTGGAAATCAACATGGACAGGCCCGGCTTTGAAGAAACCATCATTGCCCGTACCCGCCAGCTCATGGATCTGGACGCGCCCATGGCTGAGATTGAAGCCAGGCTGTGCAGTTTTCAGCCCTTCGCTGACATTATTCCGAAGCACCGGGGAACCCGGTTGCCGGGATGCTGGGACCCTTTCGAGTTTTCAATACGGGCCATTCTGGGGCAGCAGATCAGTGTGAAAGCAGCTACCACTCTTGCCGGGCGCATCGCCAGGGGCTACGGTGAAACCGTTGCCATGGAGATGCCGGAAGGCATCAGTCACTACTTTCCAGCACCCGGAATGCTGGATGGCGTCAGTTTTGACGATATCGGCCTGACCCGCTCCCGCAAGGCCACTCTGCAGAATCTGGCAACCCGTGTCGCCAGTGGTGGGCTGGAGCTGACGGCGAATAATGGCCTGGAAGATTTTGTCGCACGAATCGTCAAAGAGCCTGGCATTGGGCCCTGGACAGCCCATTACCTGGCCATGCGTGGATTGAGTCAGCCGGATGCCTTTCCGGCAAGTGATCTTGGTATTATAAAAATGTTATCGTCTGAAGGCCGGCCGATAAAACCTAAACAGATTGAAGCTTTGGCGGAGAGCTGGCGCCCCTGGCGCGCCTACGCCGCCATCTATTTGTGGCAGGGATCAAGTCAATGAATTACGAAATCGTCGAGTCCCCTTTTGGCACCTTACTCCTGGTCAGTGACGGCAAGGCTCTTTTACGCCTTGAGTTTATCGATCTTGAAGGGGGCTTCGAGCCTGAAACAGACTGGAAGCTGCAAGCCGACACTGTACTGCAGGCAACCCGCAAGCAGCTCGGAGAGTGGTGCGCAGGTGAACGACAGGCGTTTGATTTACCGCTGGCGCCGCAGGGCACGGATTTTCAACAGCAGGTCTGGCAGCAGCTGCGCAGGATTCCCTTCGGTGAGACAAGTACCTATGGCGAACTCGCCGCCGTCCTGGGCAAGCCCAAAGCTGCACGTGCCGTGGGAGCAGCTAATGGTAAAAACCCTATTTCTCTGATCATTCCCTGCCACCGGGTCAATGGCAGTGATGGTTCACTCACTGGTTACGCCTGGGGACTGGAGCGGAAAAAGCAGCTTCTGGAGTTTGAACGCAGAACCGAAGCGGCCCGATCAGAGTCAACAGTCAATTAATAGCCTGAGTAGATCAATGCGTCTATCCTGATAGTCCCGAACAGAAATACGCATGACTCCTGATGTGGCGCTATCTGTGGATTATTCTCGCCTTAGCCTTTTTCTACCGGGGATTCGCTGATTCCGCCCCGGCTTTCTCTGTCGATTTAGAAAGGCTGGACAAGGCTTTCCCGGGACTCAGGGAAGTTGCGCTTTCCCTGACAGACACTCACCCTGACGATGTGCTGGCGACCGTAGAATCCATACATAGCCAGTGGGTTAACCGGCAGGAGAAAACTGAGGATCATAGAAGCTGCCTGACTAACATCCCACAGCGCGTAGGAATGCATTATTATGCCAGCCAGGTGCTTCATAAGCTGCGTTCCAGAGAAAGCAAGGGTCAAAACCTTGCCATCGAAACCCTTCTGGGAAGCTGGGGACTGGCTTATTCGGAATGCAGTTGGGATGATCCTGAACCGCTAAGAATGGCTTTGAAACAACTGGCCTGCATGCCAGAGCCGGGAGAAAAAAGACACCTTCGGATCTGCCAGCTGATCCGGGCTTACGACTTTGCCCACTACGGGCAGTCCGCAGCAAAACACTACCAACGGTCATCCATGTATGCAGAAGCCAGTCTCTATCAGAACAGATCAGAGAAGCCACCAGGCACCAGTACATGGGAAAAATTCACAATATCCATCTTATTTGTTTACTCAGTACAGCTAGCCGTGACCATTTGGAAAAACGGGCTGTTGTGGAGAATTGCCATCTTTCAGGATACTGACCTTTTAGCAAGATTATAAATAGTGGCTGTAAGAAAACCGCATGAACTCTGTCTTTCTGCCCAACCGTTACTCATGGTAAGTTTTTTTAACCGTCAAGAATCGCTTCTGAGAAGGCGTTTGGCTTATTTTCTCAGGATTATCCCCCAAAATGGCACTCCTCAGGCGGCCGTTAATCTCATGACCTGCATGTTCAGCAATTTTTCTGTTGCCGCTTTCCTTGTTTTACTGAGATGCGGCCTTCAGCTGCTCACGGTCGCGCTCAAGTATAATCTTGCCCAGCCGCTGCAGGTTATTGCCAAGCACTGCCAGGGCAACATAACGCTTGAAGGCATCCAGCCCTTTATCAGGGCATTTATCCAGCCCATGCACCTCCAGCATATTGATATCAGATTCAACGGCTGAGTGTTTTCTTCTGGCTCGAACAAACTCAGGATGGCTTTCA
>JBPCXN010000005.1:0-7713 GCA_051008495.1 Endozoicomonas sp.
CTTTGAGCCTGCTCACGCCGACCAGGTGAACACTATTCCAGGCATCAAAGACATGATTGCCAAATTCAAATAATTCAAATCTCAGCAGTGAGTGAAAAATAGAAGAGAGCCGTAACGTTCAAGGTTGCGGCTTTCAGGGGGAAGAAAAATGCTAGTAAACCTGAAAGACCTGTTACCTGCCGCAGCCCAGTCAGATTATGCCGTACCTTGTTTTAACATTTTTGGTTATGAAGATGCTAAAGCCGTAATCAACGCTGCAGAATCTGTGCAAAAGCCCGTAATTCTGGCTGCCAATAAAACTCTGGTAGACTTTATGGGCGTTGAAAATGCTGCCCAGATGATTCGCCGTCTGGCAGAAGAGTCCAGCGTACCCGTTTGTGCGCATTTGGATCATACCTATGAAGAAGATATTGTCTTCAAGGGTATCCATCATGGCTTCAGCTCCGTGATGTTTGATGGTTCCCAGCTGCCGCTGGAAGAAAACATTCGTCGCACCCGCGCTGTTGTTGAAGTTGCCCACGCTTGTGGCGTTTCTGTAGAAGGTGAAATTGGCTCTGTGCCTTACGACGATATTCGGCCACATATTAAAACCATTTCTACAGACCCTTTTGAAGCAGCTGCATTTGCGCGTGAATCCGGAGTGGATGCCGTCGCGGTTTCTGTTGGTAATATTCATCGCCTGAAAGAGCCGTCAGCAACCATTGACTATGAGCGTCTGGCTGAAATTGCCGCAGAAGTAGGTGCCCCCCTTGTAATTCATGGAACCAGTGGCATTCCTATAGTCGATTTACAGAAAATGCGTAAAGGCGCTGTTGCCAAATTTAATATTGGCACGGTGTTGAGACAGGCTTTTGGTCACAAACTTCGTGAAACGGTTATTAACAATCCTCAGGAATTTGATCGCCTGTTCTTTATGGAATCTGTGATGCCAGCCGTTGAAAAAACTGCCATGGAACAATTAAATTTGTTTTATGACATCAAGGGTAACGAATAAACTTAATTAAGGTTGGGTTACTTAAATTGTAGCCCAACAGGGAATATGAAGCTGCAACTTATGAATAGCCGAACCATTACCACCCCTGAAACCCTGGAAGAGTTACAGGGGCGTATCGTTGATCAATATGACAATATGAGCAACCGCCTGCGGGTTGTTGGGGAGTTCTTTGTTCATAACCCTAACATTGTCGGGTTAGAGAACATGGTGTCCATTGCCGGAGAAGTTGGTGTTTCGCCGTCAACGCTGGTTCGGTTTGCTAACTTCTTTGGTTTCAGGGGATTTACAGACCTTCAAGAACTGTATCGCGGGCAAATTCGTGGGCAGGTAACAGGTTACAGGGAACGGGTTCGTACCGCTTCGAATCAGGTAAAAAATAGCAAAAATGGTCACCATTTGCTTCAGTCGTTTTCCGAATCCCAGTGCATGGCAATTGAAGAGTTGAATACCAGTATTTCTGATGAAACTTTCGAGCAGGCCCTGGATATGATGAGTGAAGCGAGCACCATTTATGTTACCGGTGTTCGTCGGGCTTTCCCTGTCGCTTATTATCTGGCTTATGCATTGCTCCGTGCAGATTTGGACGTGGTGATTCTGGACAGTGTTGGCGGGTTGCATATAAACCAGATGAAGCGTCTGGGTAAAAAAGATCTGATGCTTGCAGTGAGCTTCCATCCCCATGCGTCTGAAACAACGAAAAATATTCGTATTGCCAATGAGCATGGCTGCCCGGTGTTAATGATCAGCGGTCATAGCATTCATCCGGAACATGCCATGATTGAGCACACTCTGAAAGTTACTGAAGCGGAGATGATGGGAATGCGCTCTTTAACTACGTCAATGCATCTGGCGCAGTGCTTGGTAATGGGCCTGTTACACCGCCAGGAAAAGGAATAGGAAAGCGCTGCTCAGCAACGCTTTCCTTTCTCTCTTTACTCTTCTCTTTCTACCACCATTGCAATACCCATTCCTCCGCCAATACACAGAGTTACCAGACCGTATTGAGTTTCACGTTTCTGCATTTCATGCAGCAGGGTGACCAGAACCCTTGCACCAGAAGCACCGACAGGATGCCCCAGAGCGATAGCTCCACCGTTTACATTGATGATTTCAGGATTCAGCTTGAGACCTTTGCATACGCTTAATGCCTGAACCGCAAAAGCTTCATTGGCTTCAATCAGGCCCAGATCGGAAACTTCAATAGCTGCCTTTTTCAGGGCTTTTTCCGTAGCAGGAACAGGGCCGTAGCCCATCACTTCTGGAGCTAGACCAGCAGACGCAGAAGCACGAATCACTGCCATTGGTTTCAGGTTTAGGGCTTCGGCTTTAGCACGGGTCATTAGAAGAACCATGGCCGCGCCATCGTTGATGCTGGAAGCGTTACCGGCCGTGACTGTACCTTCTTTTGCAAACGCAGGGCGCAGTTTGTTCAGCCCTTCAGCGGTTGTGTCTGGACGCGGACCTTCATCTGTATCAACGAGTACTGTCTGTTTACGCATGGCCACTTCGATAGATGCGATTTCGTCAGTAAAACGTCCGCTCTCCTGTGCTGCAACCGCTCTCTGCTGACTTTTGGCTGCGTACTCATCTTGCTGTGAACGACTAATATTGTATTTTTCAGCCAAATTTTCGGCGGTGATGCCCATGTGGAAATCGTTAAAAAAGTCGGTCAGTCCATCGGAAATCATGATGTCGATTAATTGACCATGCCCCATACGCTGCCCCCAGCGAGCTTTCGGCATAACATAAGGTGCCTGACTCATATTTTCAGAGCCGCCTGCCAGCACAACTTCAGCATCACCGCTGGCAATAGCCTGAGCTGCCAGTACAACGGCTTTCAGACCAGAGCCACACACTTTACTGACGTTGTAAGCAGTGCTGCTATGCTCCATACCTGCGCCCAGAGCAATCTGGCGGGCAATGTTCATGCCCTGCCCTGCTCCCAGCACATTGCCAAGAATCAGCTCTTCAACTTCTGCAGGGTTCACTCCTGCCTGTTCCAGTGTGGCTTTTGCCGCAGCGATGCCAAGATCTTTGGCGTTGACTGAAGACAGGCAGCCATTAAAGCTGCCAACAGGGGTTCGTTTGGCAGCAACAATTACTACGTCTTGCATTATTCAGTTTCTCCGAAAGTAGGAATCTCTTTTGGAATAATCAATTCGGCGGCGGTGGCTTTAATGACTGCTTCAATGGTGGTATCTATCGCCACTTCTTTCAGTAACAGGCCCTGGGCGGTTACCTCGATCACCGCTTTTTCAGTCACAATCAGATTGACCTGTCCTTTCGCGGTCAGAGGCAGTGAGCAGCGCTGAAGAATTTTTGGCTCACCTTCCTTATTACAGTGTTCCATGGCAATGATTACGGTTTTCGCACCGGTCACCAGATCCATGGCACCACCCATTCCGGGCACCATCTTGCCGGGAATAATGTAGTTAGCCAGATTGCCTTCTGCATCCACTTCCAGTGCACCAAGAACGGTGCTGTCGACATGTCCACCGCGAATAATGGTGAATGACATGCAGCTGTCGAAGTAAACCACCTCAGGAACAGTTGTTACGGGCTGGCCGCCAGCATTGGTGGTATCCGGATCAAAGGTGTTGTCATCAACAGGCTGCTGACCAATGCCGATCATTCCGTTTTCAGACTGGAACAAAATACCCATGTCGTCTGAAACATAATTGGCGACCATGGTTGGCATACCGATACCGAGGTTTACCAGACTGCCGGGCTTCAGTTCCCGGGCTATTCGCTTAACAATGCGCTCACGCACTTGTCTTTTATCCATGTTAATTCCCCCTATTCCTGTTTAAGCCACTATGAAATCGATAAAAATGCCGGGCAGTGTGAAGCGATCCGGGTCAATTTCTCCGACTTCTACCACCTTTTCAGCTTCAACAATGACAAGATCTGCAGCGGTCGCCATCACCGGGTTAAAGTTGCTGGTGGTTTTGTTGAAAATGCAGTTACCAACCGTATCAACAATGGATGCGCGAATAAGGGCGACATCGGCTTTCAGAGGAAGTTCCAGTAAATACTCTTCGTCTTTTACGGTTACTTTTTGCTTGTTTTCTTCAACCAGAGTGCCGATGCCGGTTTTTGTTAAGAAACCACCAATTCCTGCGCCGCCACAGCGAATACTTTCTGCTAAGGTTCCCTGCGGAATCAGTTCTACGTCGATTTCGCCACTGGTCATCTGACGTCCGGTTTCCGGGTTCAAACCAATATGGGAGGCTTTGACGCTGGCAACCTGCTTAGCACTGATCAATCGGCCTATGCCTTTATCAGCAAAGCCGGTATCAGTGCAGATCAGGTTTAGCTCTTTTGTCCCCTTTTGAATCAGGGCATCAATGATCTTATGCGGGGAGCCGGTGGCCATGAAGCCACCAATCATCATACTGTTTCCGGTTATGACCTTCTGTGCGGCCTGTTCTGGAGAAATGATGGGTTTGGTCAGCATGAAGCAATCTCTTTAATAGTGTTTTGTTCATTACTGATTATTCTTATTTTTGATCTTGCTTGAATGGCACGAATGAAAGACTTCTGTTGCATTTTTGCAAGATAGCGAACAACCTGTCCCGATGATCTGAGTCCATCGTTTTAAGCCGTATTTATGTTAAACTGACTGGTTTTAGCTGGAGCCAGCATGAGCGAGCAGGGACTGACGGCATCGTTTAAACAACAGGCTGCTTTTGATCACAGTCTGTTAGGCAAAATGAACTTTTTTGTTCGGGCAGTACAGAAAGGCTCTATTACTGCAGCCTCAGAGGAAGCTGACTTGTCTGTTTCGACAGGTTCCCGGTGGATAAGTGACCTTGAAAAAACACTGGGTTTGAAGCTCTATAATCGCAGAGGTAGCAGTATTACCCTGACTCATGCCGGACAGTGCCTGTTTGACCGGTTTCATGTAATCAGTGAAGAAGTACAGTCGCTCGTTCTGGATTTGGGAGGCATTGCCAGCGAGCCTCAGGGCGTGGTTAAAATATGCTGTACGCCGATTTATGCTCGTGAACAACTTCTTCCTGTTATTGGCGCTTTTAATCAACTGTATAAGAAGGTTCGCTTTTCTCTTGATATCCACTCCTATGGGTTAAAGCAGTATGACCACTATGATTTGATTATTTCCGCCCAGACTTCTTATCAGCCTCAGGAAACTCAAGACTTACCCTTGGTGAAAAAAAATCTTTTGTGCGAACCATTTGTGGTGGTCGCTTCCAGAGATTACCTGATTAATCATCCAGAAATAAAATGCCCAGATGAACTTAAGAATCATACTTGCTTGTATGCAGACTCCCTCACTCCAACCCGAAAATGGGCTTTTGAGAAAGGAGGAAAAATGGAACTTTTCAGCATTCCTGATAACTTTGAGGTCAGTGATACACACTTATTGCTGGAAGCTGCAAAAATGGGAGTAGGAGTGGCCTATTTGCCTGAATATGTGACTATGCAGGATGTAGAACAGGGAAATCTGATCAGGTTGCTCTCTGACTACTCTACATCTAACTGGACTTTGAATCTGTATTACCCTCATCCACGCCATCTGGATCATAGCAGTTTGCTATTTAAAGACTTCTTTCTCAAACAGCTACGATAAGTTTTCTTATGGTTTATCGTCCCAACAGAATACGAGCAATGATGGCTTCGATTTCCGGGCCATTTAGTACTATACCCATTGGATTTCAAGATGCTACTCATAGGGACGACATTAAGCAAAAAACCTTGGCACATAAGGCTTGCAGGCAGGCTTCCAAGTGATCGACTTTGCGTGTCCTTTTCCTCAAGCTGAATTATATGCTTCTGCAGTAAAACCCCAGTCTATACCAATCACAGGGCAAAAACATGAACGTTATTTGTTCCCGCTGTGTCAGGATAGTTGTCCCGGTTACTGATTGATCAAGCAAGAGAGCAGTGGGTGGTAGACAGGTTATCGTACCTCGTTATTCTGATGAACGCAAAGCTGCCGTGTTGAAGAAGTTGCTGCCACCAGTGAACCCCTCTGTTCCCAATGTAGCATGAATTTCATGAACATTATTTTGATCATCAAAATAAATGGTTAACATTTTGGGAGTAGATTTTATTTACTCCCAAACTCAATTTTTGTTCTCGATCATGCCCAAAAAGTTCGAAAAGTGATGAAATCTGAGTAGTGACGACTTCAATCCAAAATACAAAAAAACGCCACTCTTTAGCCATAAAAGCAAGAGTGGCGTTTTTCTTTACTCGGCTAACCAGTCTTGGGTTAACCTGAACAGCGATGACTTAAGTTCGCTGAGCTGATCGATCACATGGCTTCTTGGAAACAGCTGCTCCACAATCTGAACACTGATCCCCAGCCCTACCACTTCAATCCCTGACTAGCCGCAGCGTCTGACCAGATCCACGACCGGTCGGTGATGGTCGATGTCCGGCCCTCCGTCCGTGACCATCAGAATCAACCGCCTGTTGACATTTTCCTCCAACACTTGATGCACCGCATGCCAGAGCCCTGTCGCCATCGGCGTGGAATCATGGCTATCCAACCCTGATAAAGTCACCGCCGTGTCCAATGCTGATCGATCGTCCAATATGATTGGATAAATCCGATCTTCACAAGAGCCCGGATAGACTGATGATAAACCACTCTCTGCGAGCACACCCCACCCACCCTGCAAGCATTTTTTCCAAGCCGAAAATTTAGAGAGCGAGACACAGTGACCTGAGTGGTGGGCTCAAACCCAGGCCGAGGTCACAGACCCCAACCTTCCCATGCAAAGAAAAACCTCCCTGTTTCCCTTCTTTCCCGCCCAAACCCCGACCGGGGTCATGACCCCGGTCGACTATATCTGATACAGTAGTTCCAACTTCAGTCCAGCCCCGCCCCGGACCCACTCCAGGCACCGTAACACGACAAACGGCGGCGGTAGTGTGCCTGGATTACACAGCAGGATATAGCGGTCTTTCGTGCCCTTGCCATTATAAACGTGATCACCTGGCGGCTGAAATGCAGGTGCGCCTACTGGGGACTCACCCCTTCCGAAATGAGCCTACTCAGGCTTGAGGATGTGATGGATCAAGGAGGTGAGTTTTTCAGGGGATGGCTTCCCCCTGAACATTCTGCATACAGTGGCGAGGCAAGAGAAATTCGTACTGAAGATCATGTATTACCCTCCATCGAGAGCTATCTCCACTGGCGTATGACGAGAACTCTACCATCAAAAGCACGGGATTCCTGAGCTGCGCCATGATGTTGATCACTTCCTCACAAGTGAACACTACAGTAGTTTTTGCGGAGATTTAGCGCGTACTGCATCGATATTCTCCAACGCCTTGCACCAGCACTTCTCTGTATAAAAAGGCCACTGAAGAAAAAGCCAGATTCTGGGTGTTAGCGACAACCTGACACTGAACAGCCAGCCAGGTAAGAAACTCAGTAACCTCTTTTTCCCCCATCTCAAGAGGGTGACGGTAGTTATGGAAACGAATGAATGTCCTGATCCAGTGGCAATAAGATTCTTCCGTCCGGTAGCTGTAATGCTTGACGCGAAGCTTTTCTCTGACAAGTGACATTAACCGCTTTGGCACAGGCGCCTCAACAAACACTGTTTTTATATACAGCAAAAGTAGATGATAACGGCGGATCGTCAACTCTATACCCGGCCACTGAATTCGTAGCGCTTTTGCATCTTTTGCCTTAGGGCAGGTGTAGTAAGGTCTCTGCGGAATATGGGAATGTGCGTGTTAGG
>JBPCXN010000006.1:0-24109 GCA_051008495.1 Endozoicomonas sp.
CATGCCGCCGGTTTCGGAATAGCCGGATTTTGCCGCAATGGCCAGCCTGACTCTCTTTGTTAAAAAAGGGAGTCAGTTGTCTTCAGGTGTGACGTATAAATTTTGATCACCTTGTTGAGAGAGTGACGTAGACACCGCTATTGAAGCCTGTTGAGCCTGGGGCCATGGGAAGGGGAGATGGCGGAAAGGCAGCCAAGTGCATGTGTAACAGTAATACGCCGAATAAAGGGTCGCATCCTGCAATAAAGTGAGCCCCGCAGATAGAAAATACGAAGCCACTCGAGCTCCAGTGAAGATGCCTCTCTCAAATTTTGACATTCGTTCTGGGAGTTGCAGACTGCCAGTCACCCAGAAAACTTCTCCTGTCAGGACTGACAGGAGGATCACCCCTGAGACGATGCCCACTTCCGCTGAACTCAGGCCGTTACCTGGTGATGGTGTTTCGCCGCCATTGGTTATGTTGTTCATACCTGAATCTGAAGCCCTCATAGGCCTGGTACTGTGAGATAACAATGACATCTGGTTTTTGAGAACTATGGTTCTGGCTGCTGACATTTCGAAGTCAGGCTGGAACTCTCTCCCGACGATGATATCCGGGTAGCCATGCAGTAAACCGGTGATTCTCAGCTCATGAGACAGCCCTGCTTCCCGAAACTGCAGCCTGGTTTCATGCACCCACTCTCCTTTGCTCTCACTGAACCATTCAGTGCTTCTGGCCTGAAAGCCTTCGGCAATATCCAGTCCAGTGCTGTCGACAATAATGTGTGGGCTGTCCGAAGCTGGCAGAGTCTGAATCCTGGCATCGGGGCCCTGGCTTTTACTTCGGGTCAGTATGGCTGTTGTAGCACCGGAAGAGGGAGTGCACAGAGGATCGGGAATGATCAGGTGCAGACCGTTTCTGTCGTCGAAATGATGTGGCTGGTCAGTGGTTAGAATGATTTGTGGCGGTTGATCGGTTCTTTCTGCAAAGGCTGTCTCATGGCAGGGGTCAATGCCCTGGGGCAATGGCGCAGAGTGGACCTCAACCAGCCAGAGGCTGGTTAACAGGGATAGCGCTAATCTGCAAGGGGTATCAAGAGCATCAAACATGGCTTGTGGGGGTATGGTTCACAACAGGCTGTGGCAAGGATAGCCGTTTGAGAGCGGGCAGGCAGAAATTCAGGCCAGCCGGTCAGCCAGCCAGTCGCAGGCGTCCAGCAATGGGTCCCCGGCATCCTGCCAGTCAACAGCCTGTCCCGGCGCCGGCTGTATTCCCCAGAAAGGCTGCAGGAAAAGCGGCCTGACGATGACCAGTCGCCCGGATTCCGGCAGCAGCCCTTTTTCCCTGGCCTGATCCGTTGCGACGGCCATGACGGCAATCAGGTCGTACTGGTCGGCCAGGGTCTGGTCGGTTTCTGGGTTGACCGGGCTGGCAAGACCGCTCTGGTGAAAGACGGCGATCCCGTCTTCCACCAGGTAGTAGTGAGTGGCCTGGGACTCAGTTCCGTGGCCATCCAGTCCCAGCACCACGTAGTTCTCCGGCGACCGGTTCTCGATCTCTTCCAGGAACCACCCCAGATTCCATGGACCGGGTGCACCTTCACGGCTGGTGAAGTAAAAAAAGTCGCCCGGATTACGAAGTTTTTCCGCCAGAGATTTTGGTACCCTCGGCATAGGCAGTCCGGAGCCTGTAATAAGCTCACGCGCTGTTTCCAGCAAATTCAGGTCGGTATTGTTATTACTCATCGTTATTACTTCCCTGGTGTCGTTTGTTGGCGGGGGGGGTGCTGAATGGCCCTGTCACGATCAGAGACGGCCCTGTTGAAATAACTCTGAGGCCTGGCTTTGTGCTTAAGGAAATCAGCGACCTGCTCCGGAGGTGGTTCCTGGCTTCTCCAGGTGAGCCAGTCGTCTACAACCCTGTCTTTGTCGTGCAGGTTCAGAGCGTGTAGCTTGAGCTGCCGGAGGCGACTGATGGTGGAAGAGATTTCCCGCTTTTCCAGCAGGCCTGTGAGATCTCGCTCTACTTTCTTTTCATCTAGCGCGAGTAGACTTTCGAAAGTCTGTTTGTCTATCAGGGCAGGAAGTCCTGGCCACGGTGGTGTCCAGTTGCCCATCCGGCGATTGGGGGCCGGATTTTCGATTTTGTCCTGTCCTGGATAAAAAGCCTGGTCATTATCGATCATGGTGACCTGGCCGGTTTCGGTATCAATAAAATAGTTGCCGGGGTGCCGGTCCTGCTGGCCGCAGAGACAGTCCAGCCACTCGGCATCGATCAGATTCTTCTGAATTTTGGCGGCTATCTCCGGTTTGTCGGCTGCATCAAAAGGGATGTCCCTGGCTACACCGGTTTTGGGATTATAAGGCTGCTTGCCTTTGGCAACGTCCATCAGCAAACCCACCTTACCCTTCTGGCAGGTCAGCGCCATTTCTGGCAACAGTTTCAGACCCAGAGTATTCTGGAGCTTCTGTGCAGCGAGGTTCCTGGCGGCAAACCGGGGGCGGCTTTTATCCAGGTATTTGTCTGTTCCCACCAGGTTCTGATACGAGCTGCGGTCGAAACTGTCCTCAGCCTTGAAGATTTTTTCGACGGGGTCACCAGTAGCGGGGGTATAGACCTGCTTCGATACGGAATGGTAGAGACCTGCGCCAACCTGCTCTTCCGAGTCGGGTAATATGTCGCTGTCTTTTAATGGAGTCATGGCTTCAACCAGGGAAAAGTTCAGGTCGTAGCCTGTGCGCTTGAACTCGGTTGCTGTCTGCCAGTCTATCTGGCCATGAAGATCTTTGGCTCCGTGGTCGTCCATTACCTGCAGCGTCAGGGATCTCTCCCTGTCCAGGCCGGCCCGTATTTCCAGCAGCATGCTCCTTTCTTCCGGTGCAAAGTAGGCACCGCCCTGTCCCTGTCCCTGTCTGTGGCCCAGCATGATATCGATGGTTTTCATGCCCTCTTCAAGGTTGCATATCCGGGCCTCGCCACTGGCTTTAATGTTGCCTGGCTTGTTGGAAAGAGGGCGAGCCAGGGATTGCTGGTGCTGTTTGATGACCTCGGCCAATTTGCCATAGTCCCGGGATTTGAGTTTGCCTACCGTGGAGTTGAGTCCATTGACTCTGGACGCATAGCTTTTCCAGTTACGGGATCGTGACTCGAGGTTAGCCGCTGCCGCCGTGGGTTTATGAAATCGGGCTGATACCCTTTGCTGGCTGATCTTCAGCCGGGCGGCGGCATCCTGGTAAATATGATGGAAAACTTTCCCTTTTGGTCTGGTCTGCATCGTTTGCCATTGGGGCTGTGAAGCGACCGGGGGAGGAGGCTGGCGATAAATACTGGGAAATGGCTGATGCGATTCGTAGACAACGGTTAAGGGCTGCAGAACCACGGGACCAAGGAATGGCACCGGTGGCAGCATGACCGGCCAGTTGCCGGGCAGCGCCCCCTGGAACGTGGTCACCCTGGTGTTGGGATTGTTGCTCCACACCTGTACCGGGGCGTTTGTATGAACGGTATGAAAACGGGGATTCACCTGAGACCTGGGGAGGAGCGGGCGAATGAAAAAGTCCTTGAGCTTTTTTGCCAGTCTTTTCCCGCTCCGGTCAGGCCGGGGCAAATTGATTTCCGGATCGAACTGGGTTCGAACCGACCGGCCTGACACTTTTCGATCGGCTTCCGCGCTGGAGGGGGGGCTTTTGTGCTGTAACCGGGTGGTGGTTTGAGGAGTGGTTCCCGCCCCGCCGACTTGGTGGCTCATCATTGCTTCCCTGCACATGTCTGATATGTGCAGTATAGAGCCTGAGGCAGCGGGCTCAGTGCCCGCTGGTTTCGGAATAGCTTTGCCTGAGCACCAGGTAGAGCCCACTGCCCAGCATCAGATTGCCAAGGGCGATAAAGTAGCGGAACAGGTTCAGGCGCTGGTAGCCAGCCAGGGTGCCTTCATTGCCAATGATCAGGCCACCGATGCAGTAGCTGGCTACAGAGGCCAGCAACATGGCTTTCGGACCCGGTTCAATCTGTGACTTGAGAATGAGGAGCAGGCAAACCACCATGCATAAAGTCCATTGTAAATCACGGTAGAGGGTTTCCAGTCCATACCAGCGGGAGATTTCATAGAACAGGCACAGGGCGATGATGGTTCTTCCCCAGGCGCCACGGGTCCAGACCCTGGCCGTCAGTATCAGCGCCAGCGCCAGGGTGATCAGGGGCGGAGCCATGAAGGTCGCGACGTTGTTGAGCATCAGATAGGGGCCGGCCCAGCTTTCAGAAAAGCCATAACGGAGAGTGCCCGTGAAAGCTGCCAGTGCCATCAGGATAAAACCCAGCAGAGCGCCCCGGGAAGCGACCCGGTGCACCGGGTCGAAGCCCTTTTGCTGGAACAGCAGTGACGCAGCAAAGGTGCTGGCGAAAGCCAGCACCATATCGGAAACAGCCAGGGAACTCATGATGCCTGCGCCAGCTTCCTGAAGGCCCGGCCAGCGGCTTCGATGGTCTGCTGAATTTCCAGCTCACCATGGGTTTCGGAGATAAATCCGGCTTCAAAGGCAGAGGGCGCCAGGTAAACACCTTCGTCCAGCATGGCGTGGAAGAAACGGCCATAAAAGTCGCTGTCACAGGCCATGACCTGGGCAAAACTCTCAACTGTCTCTTCTGCGCCTGTAAAGAACAGACCAAACATGGCGCCCACCTGGGATGTCTGCATTGGAATGCCCGCTTCACTGGCCTGCCGTCTCAAGCCCTCCAGCAGAGTTTCTACCTTGTCGGCGAGTTCATCATGGAAGCCCGGACGGGTGATGTTATTGAGGGTTGCAAGGCCAGCGGCCATAGCCAGAGGGTTGCCTGACAGGGTGCCCGCCTGGTAGACCGGCCCCAATGGCGCCAGATGTTCCATGACATCACGGCGACCACCGAAAGCCCCAACCGGCAAACCACCACCAATGATCTTGCCCAGCGTGGTCAGGTCAGGTTTGACGTCGTAATAAGCCTGGGCACCGCCAAGTGCAACCCGGAATCCGGTCATCACCTCGTCAAAGATCAACAGCGCACCATGTTCGTCACAGACGCGGCGCAGCCCCTGCAGGAAACCAGGTACTGGCGGAATGCAGTTCATGTTGCCGGCTACAGGCTCAACAATAATACAGGCAATCTCTCTGCCTATTTCCCGGAAGGCCTGTTCCACGGAATCAATATCATTAAACGTCAGGGTAATGGTATTGTCTGCGAGGGCTGCAGGAACGCCGGGAGAGCTGGGTACGCCCAGTGTCAGGGCACCGGAGCCGGCCTTGACCAGCAAAGAGTCGGAATGGCCGTGATAGCAGCCCTCGAACTTGACGATACGATCCCGGCCGGTAAAACCCCTGGCCAGTCGAATGGCACTCATGGTGGCTTCAGTGCCTGAGTTGACCATCCGCAGCAGATCCATGGACGGGAAAATTTCCCTCACCTTCAGTGCCAGCTCTGTTTCAAGGGCCGTAGGCGCACCAAAGCTGAGGCCCTGGAGAGCCTGTTGACGAACAGCGTCGACCACGTCGGGATGATTGTGCCCCAGGATCATGGGCCCCCAGGAGCCTACATAATCGATCAGACGGTTACCGTCGACGTCCTCAACATAGGCGCCTTTGGCGCTCTTGAAAAAGACTGGCTTGCCACCCACCCCCTTGAAAGCACGAACTGGCGAATTGACGCCACCGGGAATAACTTTCTGGGCTTCAGCAAACAACTCGACGGAACGTGACATCGGTTCAATCCTGGGGAAACTGTTGTGAAAATGCACGGGCTCGGGACAGGATGTCCGGTGCGGCAAACAGATTATGTACCACCGCAATCATATCCGTGCCCGCTTCGATAAGCTGAGGAGCATTATCCACAGTAATTCCACCTATGGCTACTATGGGCAGCTGGAAGCGCTCCCTGGCTTCAGGAAGCAGGGACAGCTCTGCTGGCTTGGCGTCGGGTTTGGTTCGCGACGGGAAGAATCTTCCGAAGGCGATGTAGTCGGCCCCCTGGTCAACAGCAAGCTGAGCCTGCTCCATGGAACCTTCACAACTGATCCCGATGATGGCGTAGTCACCCAGGCGCTCACGGGCAGCCGTCAGCGACTCATCCTGTTGCCCCAGGTGCACACCGTCAGCTTCGACACTGGCAGCCAGTTCTATGTCATCATTGATGATCAGCAGTGCCTGGTGCTTATGGCAGAGAACTTTCAGAGCGGCGGCCTGACGCAGCCGCTTGTCGTGATCCAGGCTTTTATCACGATACTGCAGAACTTTCATTCCTCCCATCAACGCCTGCTCGACCGCATCGAACAGTATTCTGTCGTCTGGTAACAGCTGACTGTCTGTAACGCCGTAGAGACCTTTAAGCATGGATTACTTCCTGAAATGATAACGGGGCGGATTATAACAGCTTCGGGCAGTCATGAGAGGCAGGAGCGGGAAGGGGGACGGGGAATGTCGCTATAGCTTTCCTATCCGTACACTCCATGTACGGATATTGAATCGATGAGAGCTTCTGTGAAGCCAGTCAGGTCAGCTGAATTCTGCGCGAGAGACATAAGCCGCTGAAATACCCTCAGATGACTGCCCATGGATTGAGTACTCCTTGACGGTGGTAAACCGGCAGACTGCGGTCTCATGAACTGTCAACCGGCAGAGTCGGGTTTCCCGTAGAGTTTTGCCAGCTGCTGTCGAGCGATATCCAGCAGTTCAGGCTGGTCGTAACCGCCAAACTCAAGAATGCCAGCCATGGCTTCCACAGTCTCAGGCACTCTCTGGGTTTTGATGAGGTGCCTGGCTTCATCGGTCAGGTTCTCACTGAGCAGGATACGAAGTACCCATAGCTTGGGAGCTTTGGCTTGCGAGAAAACTTTATCGGGAAGTTTGGCAATAGATTTGCGGCCCACCTGCTTGTTCAGTACTTCCAGGGCAACCTGGAATTCATCCAGACGGGCTTCCAGCTTTGCTGCTTTTTTCTGGTCAACCGGCTTTTTGGCATACAGGCGTGCAAGAGCTTCTTGCTTGTCTGCAATGGCTGATTCAAGTAGTTCTGGCGTACTCTGAGACAATACATCGATAGTACTGCTCAGGTGTGCACCGGCAATGTTTTCTGCCTGCGTGACGAGTTCATTGAATCGTTCATGGTGCTCTTCAGGTAATCTTTCCCGAACCGCGTCTGTGAGGCTTTCGAATGTTTCCTGCCTTTTTTTTGAGTTCATGCGCGTTGTCAGATCCAGGATGTACTGGGCGGAAAGCATATCTACCAGTTCTGCGTCCTTACCCGACAGAAACAGCATGTTTGCCTGGATTTCACTTCTCAGTTTCTCGGTATCCCTGGAGTTGTGCTCTATGACCTGATCCGGCTTTTCGTCAAAAGAGACCCCCTTGCTGCGCTGGCTTTTGCGTTCACGGGTCAGAACCAGGGGTTGGGCTGGAGAGCGCGCTTCTGTCTTGCGTTTGATGATGGGTTTTGTTCCTGGCCGGTCATCTGTTGTCGAACCCCTGGTTTCAGGTAATGCTTTAGGCTCCTTTGGCAGAGAAACCTTCCCCAGGTTCGGATGGGACGTCTGAGAAGGCTTTTCAAGCGCTTCCTGTTCTTCTGTGTGTTGGGGAACCTGAACCGGGTTCTGGCCTGAAGGGGGCACCTTGCCTGTCATAACCTGCTTCCTGCAAATAGTTTGTCTATGAGTTAAATCTAGACAACACTGCCAGCAGGAAGGAAACCTTAAATAGCCTCAAGAGCTTCCGCCAGTTTGTTGACACCGATAACTTCCAGTCCGCTAATGGGCTTTCTCGGTTTATTGGCCACCGGCACTATGGCCTTTCGGAAACCATGTTTGGCGGCTTCAATCAGGCGCTCCTGACCATTGGCCACCGGGCGGATCTCTCCAGCCAGGCCTACTTCACCAAAGGCAAACAGATCCTGGGGCAGAGGAGTGTCCCGGAGGCTCGATACCACAGCCAGCAGACTGGCCAGGTCAGCACTGGTTTCTGTGACCTTGACGCCACCCACCACATTGACAAAAACATCCTGGTCACTGGTGAAGATACCACCATGACGGGTGAGAATCGCCAGCAGCATGGCCAGCCGGTTCTGGTCAAGTCCGACGGTTACACGACGGGGGTTTCCCAATTGCGATTCAACGACAAGTGCCTGGATTTCTACCAGCAGAGGCCGGGTGCCTTCCCAAAGAACATTGATGATACTGCCGGAGGTGGGCTCCGGTGTTCTTGACAGGAAAATGGCGGAAGGGTTTTTCACTTCCTTCATACCGGTTTCGGTCATGGCGAAGATGCCCAGCTCATTCACCTGACCAAAACGGTTCTTGGTTGCACGCATGATGCGGAAGCGGGAGTCATCGGTGTTACCAAGCATCAGCTGGGTATCGATGATATGTGACAGTGTCATGGGACCGGCCAGGGAGTTGTCCTTGGTGACGTGGCCGACAATCAACAGCACGGTGCCGGTTTGCTTCGCGAACCTGGTGAGGAACGCCGCCGACTCCTTAACCTGTGCGACTCCTCCGGGTGCAGCATCCACGCCGTTCATGAACATTACCTGGATGGAGTCGATAACGATTATGCCCGGCTTTTCCTGTTCCGCCACCGCAACGATGTTCTCTGCGGAAGTTTCCGCCAGCATTTTCAAACGATCGGTAGGCAGACCCAGTCGTTTGGCACGGGAAGCAATCTGTTGCAGTGATTCTTCGCCTGATACATACAGGGCGTTCATCTGCTGAGCCACATGGCAGAGAATCTGCAGAAGGATGGTACTTTTACCGGCGCCGGGGTGGCCGCCAATCAGAACGGCGCTGCCTTTGACAAAACCGCCGCCCAGAACCCGGTCAAATTCCGTCATGCCGCTGGAAAAACGCGGAGCTTCACCAACATCCACTTCATTGAGTGTCTGCAGGCCGCTGAGTGTTCCGGCAAAACCGGCTTTGTTGGCGGCAGCAATGGATGGGGAAGAGGCTGGGCCGAGATTTATCTCTTTGAAGGTGTTCCAGGTTTTGCAGTCAGGGCACTGGCCCTGCCATTTGGAGGATTCGCTGCCACATTCAGTACAGACGTACGCTTTTCTTGATTTAGACTTGGCCATGTAGAACCACTGGGGAAAGGACTTATCCTGACTATTCTACCGGCAACTGGACAGGCAGCAACCGGCAGATTGGCGGGTGATTTCAGGTCTCAGGTGTTTCGCTGCTGATGCCCGGGGTTGTATAGGCGTGATCAGCCAGGTGGCATAGCTGAACTTTCAGTTCGCCGTGGCCGGTCCTCATCAGCCAGTTGTTCATCAGGGCTTCCACATCATCCATCTGTTCCGGGGCTTCCACAAAATTGTCGAACCGGTACAGGCCATGGTTGGCATCGAAAAGATAGAGAGTGCTGGAGCCGTTGAAGTTAGGTCTCAGGGTAAGGGCGATAGCGTGATCAGTGCTGTTTATATACACCCCTCCATGTTGCCTGACTTCGGTGATCAGGGCCGGCATGTCCAGCCGACTTTTGCCGTTGTCAGTAATAATACTGGCGTTTGGGGTCTGTATGTGTTGTCTTGGAGTATCTATGTTAATGGTTTTCGACTTCTTTTTTTCTGCATAAGTCCGTTGGTTCAGCTGGTAGTGGCGCACCCTGCGCATGTAGTCGCTGGATGTTTTATTCACCTGCCAGTGGTCTCGCTTCCTGACATAATCTTCAGGAACATTGCCCAGGGCGCTGGCATACAGGCAGAAATCTATAGCGAAACCGGCACAGCAACCCTTGTTGACCTCCTTGACGCCAAACTCCTTGCCCTGTCTGAAAGGTCTCAGGTTACCCATGTAATGTTTTTCTTTTGTCTCCGGCGCTGGCAATTCCACAGAGACTTCCTCTTTCGGCGCAAGCTCTGCCTGAATTTCGTCTTTTATGTCCGCTGGAAGATGCTGCAGGATTGATTGCCGACAGGCTGCACTGCTCTCAGCAACAGTCACGAACTGGTGTTTACTTACTTTGCCATTCTCGTAGCCAAGCTTCATGAGTTTGCCGGCAAGGCCTTCACTGCCACCGGCCAGCTCAATAAACATCGAAGGTTCAACGGAGAGAAGAATCGGGTGGCAGGTGGGCTCACTGATGTAGTGCTCCAGGAGACTGCTCCTGTGTTTGGCAATCTCAATCAGGTGCCTGTCTTCGAGATTGAGGTGTTTGGCACGGCCAGGCGCCGCTATGAGGAACTGGGCAATTTCATCCTGTTTTCGGGCCGCAGCTACGTAATCTTGCGGCTGAAGCTTGTCACGAATCGCCTGGTAACGTCTTAGGTCCAGCACCTTCTGACAGGTGTCCTTGTTGTGCCTGAGCATCAGCACAACATGCTCCCTTTTCAGAGCGTCTTCGTTTTGCAGGTAGTGAGCCGGTTGCAATAACAATTCACGAGCAACAGCCGGATGTCTCGCGGCCCAGCGGATTTTCGTTTCATCTGGAACACCGGCAGGTTTGCCTGACTTCAGAGCATTGAGGCTCAGCTGACTGTGGCAGCCAATAATACCCAGTTGCTTTTCCTCGCCAATGGTATCCCGAAATGCCTGCAGTTCCGGCCTGGTGGACTCCAGGAACTCTTTTGCCACGGCTTCAAATTTGATAGCCCCCCGCAGGAGCTGGTCACAGGAAGCTTTTTTTGCCGTAGCCGGACTTTTGGCAAATTGCATCAGGGACATGAAGCCCAGGGAGGCTTCAACTGTGGTCGTTCTGGCATCGGCAAACAGTTCACGGATACTCCTTTCGCTGAACTCTTCCATATCTTCCAGGAGGCCCTGGGCGGTTCCCTCACCCATTTGCACCATGCCAACCAGCTTTCTCCTTATTTCTTGATTGGTCTGGAGCAGGCCAAGTTGTGGGAACTCCTCAAGCTTTGGCTCCAGTGCGGCGTCTATCTGTGACTCAACCTGCTCAGGTGTCAGCAGTCCCTCCAGCTCAATAAACATCATTCGTCGTTTGATTTCCGGGTGAGGGCAGTGCAGAAGCATGTCGAATAGTTTCTGCCGGGCGATCGGCAGGGTGACGTTCTGCTCAGGGTCCTGGAGTAACTCAAGGACTGCCAGTGACAGTTGCAATGAGCAATTGACAGCCTGTTCAATGGCATCACTGCTGCTGATACTTTTCCAGTGATCAAGGGCTGCCTCTTCGTTCAGTCTGACCAGGCTGGTTCGGGTGCCTGTGGGCAGCGTCAGGAAGACTTCCGGGGCCAGCTCTCCCCATTTTAACTCGCCATAGTGGCGGGCAAGGATCGCTCCCAGCTCCTCGTATGCAATGATTTCCTTCCTGCGGATGGTTTTCAGGTCTGCAATCATATCTGCCCTGAACAGCAGAGGGTTGTGCTCAATTACCTTCATTATGATCTGGCCTTTAAACAGCCTGTCGCCGTCTGGCCAGGGGAAATCTGCTCCGGCCATTGTTCTGGCGCCGTCATCGGTGGCAGCCAGTTGTTCCAGCGCGAGCAGCCATTGCTGTTTCAGGATCGGGTCAAGATCGGGGTCGGAACAAACGGCCCTCCATTCATCCAGAAGTTCCAGTGTCGGAGGCGTGCAGTGAGCATGCAGCCAGGCCCTTTGTGGAAGAGGAAGAACGCTACTCAACAGTGCCCGGGCAACAGTCTGGTCACACTCTGCAAGTCGCATCTGTGCCTTTTGAGGCAGTGTTCGCCAGATGTTTTCGGGGACGATGCCAGGATGTAACTGGGTGATTGCTACGAAGGCTTCTTCATCCGGTTGGTCCTGAAAGCTTCTTATCATTTCCGCGGCCACCTCCCGGCTTCTGTGTGTGGCAATAAAAACTCTGTCAGCGGCCCGCAGGTTAACGGGCTGAACGGTCTGCAGAAACTCCAGCAGCATTTCATCGGAAAATGCGCAGCACGTCAGAGTGGCAAGGGATTCGCTCTTGTCCCGGGCTTTATGGGAGTGAGAGAGGCGGAAAAGCAGCAATTCCATGAATTGCTCATGGGGGCTGGTGCGGAGGAATCTGGTCGGTATGGCCGGGTGTCTGGCATCTTTCTCGGAGTTCCGGAAGATCAGGTGGCGATGTTTTCTGAACCAGACTGTCAGGGTCAGGCGGTCTTCAGGAGTGTCTCTGACCTCGCCTGGAGGGGCAGGCAGAGGTTGCTGATCGACGGCCATCAGAATCAGGCCGTTCATCTGCTCTCGGCCCGATCGGTCAGAAGCAACAGGAAGCTCCTTCCAAGGGCTCTGCAGAACGGCAGGGAAATCCAGACAACTGACAGCCCAGGTGAGCATTTCGCGGTTCTGACATAACAGGGCTACGATTTCATTCTGCTGAGCTGTCGTCAATGCCGGATCGGGTGCTGTCAGGGATGTAAAGACCCTTCTCCGGTTCTTGGCAGATATCTGTGACCAATTCTCTGAAACCAGGTTCATCAGGTCTGTAGTCAGCTTTACAGGCTCTTTGCCTTCAAGCTTCCTGGTGGTTTCGTTGACAAGGTATTCACCAACGCCTGGCAGGTCTTTGTGCCGGGGCAGCCAGGATGGGTCTTCATGGATTATTCCGTGGGCAATCTGCAACAGAGTTGCCGATGAGTCGAGCTTTTGATACAGGTTTTTGCAGGGTGTCTGAATCAGCTGGACCACTGCATCAGGCCGGTTGTGAAGGAACTGTTTTACACAGTCTATGGCCGAAGGGTGAACCTGGATCCTGGTGGCAGGGGGATGAAGGCAGTTTTCAAGAATACTGTGAAGTGGCGGAGGGCTTCCGGCCGTTAACATTTGCCATTGACCAGCGGAGAAACCGGTTGATGTAGACAGAAGCTTTTTCCAGGTGTCATCCAGTTTCGGGTCTGTGAGTAACTCAGAAAACTGCTCACCTTCCACGACAGCCACAGCAGCAGGGTACTGTTGAATAAAAGTGGCAATCAGCTTCGGATCCCGGGAAAAGTCAGTCACTCTCAGGTTGTCAGCCGGCCGGTTTAAAGCGTGAATCGAGGTGAACAGGGCACTACTCTGGTTTTTACGGCTCAGAAGCCTCACGTACATCTGCTCTTTATCAGGGCATTGCTGTAGCAGCCAGGCGGCCTGTTCCAGGTGGCTGGGTTTACAGTTCTTCAATAATTGCTGCTGTCTGATAAACAGCACCAGTGCTGCAGTATCAGTATTACAGGCTTGAAGCTGGGCTCTGTAGGGCGCTTCGTCTTTGAGGTTTTTAATTGCGCCAATGACAATTTGCTGGAGAGAGCCTTTCTGTCCGGGTCGCTGGCTTGATGCTGAGGGGATGTCATATTTAGAGAGATTCAAAGCCTTCAGCTGGTCAAACAACAGGTCAGGGCAGCCGCTCAGTTGGTGGCTAAGTTGTGACGCTCGTATTTCAAGAAAGTCCTTTGCTGTCTGGGGGTTTGATTCAATTTGCTCCAGCAGGGATTTAAGGTTGGCAGTGTCGCCCAGTTGCAGCAATGCATCCATTGCTCTGAGTTCTGCTGCCTCTCTTTCTGAATACCCGCTCCAGCTGTCCTGGTCTGGCGGGGTAGTCTCAGGTTTAGCCTCAGGTTCAGGTGGCGGGGTTTCATAGGTTTCGTCGCTGTCCGAATTTTGTTTCGGCGGGCTGGGTTCCGGGGTAGCAAAATCACCCTCGCTTTCCTGGTCTGAAGGGGGTGGCGTAGAGTGAGGTGACGGCTTGCCACTGAGCTTCTCGTAGCTGCTTCGGTTGAAGGTGGCCAGGACTTCATCAAACACTTTACAGGCAGCTTCGATCTGACCCTCTTCCTGACTATCTTCTGCCAGTTCCTCTGCCAGGCCTGTCCGCCAGTCGCTCATGGCAGTAAGAAAAGTAGCCAGTACGTTACTGGATCGATCTTCTTCTGTTGAATCGCTGCTGCACACGGAGAGGAACCTGTTGAAACCAAGCTCCAGTTCTTCCCGCAGTTTCTGTTTGGCCTGCTCTGTGTTATTTGTTTCCAGTAACTCACTCACAAGCCTGAAGAGGTTTTCTCTGGTGCGGATGAGAAAACAGGCGGGGGTCTGCAGCACTTCGACCAGATCCTTGCTCACCTGTTTCAGGTTCAGATTATTAGGATCGAGTTCGTGATTTTCCACCACGGTTACAGTGTGCTGGCTTAATGACAGTTGTTCTTCAAGTTCTGTGGCAATATCCATCAGATCGGTAAGGTCTTCACACAGGCGCTCGGCTTCAGGGTTGCCCCGGCCCCAGGGTAGATAAAGATCCCCATAAGAAGCAAGCGCAGTTACCAGTCTGCCCTGATGATCGATCCCCGCCTGGGTATCTTCTTCGGAGGTTTTTATAAGCTCTCTGGCTTCTTTAACACCCTGGTGCAGCCGTTGATATAAACCTGGAACCATTCCTGTCCCTTCCCTGTAACAGTCGGTTTATCAATAGATTAGCAGTGGGGGGCTGGGGTTAGAAACAGAGTGATGGCAGTTATTGTCAGCTACATATTAAGATCGTCATCCCCCTGAGCGGGGATGACGAAAGTGCGACATGTACGGGTTTTACCGCCGTACTGCACAGGGCAGCAGCTCAGTCAGCAGACTTCAGCGCCTTCAGCAAAGCCTGAACCGGATGCGGGATCTGCACTTCACCAAAGCGTTTCACCTGGCTGCGGCAGGAATAACCGGTAGCCACCAGTTTGCCCTGGTTTTCCGGTTCATCCACCACGTCTTTCCAGCTCATCTCATAGAGCTTTCTGGAAGTCTCCTGGTTACGGCTTTCATGCCCGTAAATACCCGCCATGCCACAACAGCCTGTAGGCTGATACCTGAGCTTCAGTCCGCAGGCTTCAAACAGTGTCTGCCATTGCGACGGCGCCGCCGGAACATTGCTGGTTTCCGTGCAGTGGCCGAGCAGGACAAAATCTCCTGCCAGCTTCAGGTTTCTGGCCTTGATGGTTTCGGCCTGTTGCGCAAACCATTCTGACAGGAGAAGCACTTCCGGTGTGTTATCCCCCATGGCTTCCTTGTATTCATCCCTGTAGGTGAGGGTGACCGCTGCGTCGATGCCAATCAGGGCAACGCCCTTGCGTGACAGTTCACGAAGCTCCCTGCCATTGGTGCGGGCGATTTTCTCAAAGCGCCCCAGGAAACCATAGACATGCAGTACCTTGCCGTTTGGCTGGAAAGGCGTCACCAGTGGGCGATAGCCAAGACGAATCAACAGTTCAACCAGTTCAGTCAGAACCGGCGTTTCGAAGAAGCTGGTAAAGGCGTCCTGAACAATAACGACGGTGCGTTCCAATTCATTCTCTGGCAGTGAGTCCAGTAGGCTGCTGCTGGCCACAGAGGCTCCTGAACGACAACTGTCATTCAAAGGCGAAGAGCTGGTGATTTTAGGTAGATCCTGCAGGCCAACGGTTTTGCTGGCCAGCCAGTTTATGGCTCCGGAGCCTGCCATGACATTGAACAGGGGCTTTACCTTTGCCAGGGCCGGCAGAGTCGACTCTAGCATCCCGGCAATATGATGTTTGACTGGACGGGGGTAGCGGCTGTGGTAAAGCTCAAAGAAACGTGAACGCAGGTCAGGCACATTCACCTGGATAGGACACTGACCGGTGCAGGACTTGCAGCTCATGCAGTTATCCAGGGCTTCATAAACTTCATGGCTGAAGTCTTCTTTGCCCCGCAGTTTGTCAACGCCATTGGTGACCTTGTCCATGGCCTTGCTCAATGAAAAGCTAAACAGTCCGCCTTCACGGACCTGGTGAATTTCCCCGGCAATGTCTGCGCCGGCTGCTGTCTGCAGCCTTAGCCATTCACGTACAAGGCTGGAGCGCCCTTTGGGTGACTGGGTTCTGTCGTAAGTCGCTTTCCAGGTCGGGCACATGGCGCTGTTGGGGTTGTAGTTGAAACAGGCGCCGTTACCGTTGCAGTACATACCGCTGGTGAAGGCTTCAAAGGCCTTGCGGTCAATATTCCGGTCAAGCTGACCACGGGTGGTCACGCCATCGATTTTCAGCAGTTCTTCGTTGGCCTCATGGGCGGGGGTCGCGATCTTGCCGGGATTCAGCTGGTTGTGTGGGTCGAATACACTTTTGATCTGTTGCAATACCGGGTACAGCTCTGCAAAGAAATCCGGGGCGTATTCGGAACGAACCCCCTTGCCATGCTCGCCCCAAAGTACACCACCGTGCTCTCTGGCCAGTGCAGCAACCCTGTCGCTTATCGAACGGACCAGAACTTCCTGCTGCGGGTCTTTCATATCAATGGCCGGGCGCACATGCAGAACCCCTGCATCCACATGGCCGAACATGCCATAAGTCAGTTTGTGTTCATCGAGAAGCTCCCGAAACTTCTCAATGAATGCTGCCAGTTTTTCCGGTGGCACGGCGACATCCTCCACGAAGGGTATCGGACGTGCGTCGCCTTCCATATTGCCCAGCAGGCCAACGGACTGCTTGCGCATGTTCCATATTTTTTTGACGTTGCCGGTGCCCATGACTATCTGGTGACCGCAGCGCTCAATCTTTACTGGTTTTTCCAGTTCTGCGATCAGCCGGTCAATACCCTGCTGCAGTTCCTCTTCACTGTCACCGGTGAATTCCACGAAGTTGATGCCGTCAATGGCATCGCTGTCTTTCGGGAAAAAGGCTTTGACGCTTTCCCAGACACTGTCGGCTTTAGCCAGGGCCAGCACCCGGGAATCAATGGTTTCTATTGAATCAGGCTTGGCGGCCATCAATGACTGGGCATCCTGCAGAGATTCCTGGAAACTGCCATAGAAAACCAGCATCAGCGCAGAGGTTTTCGGAATGGGCAGCAGGTTAACCTTGATCTCACTGACCATGGCCAGGGTGCCTTCTGATCCACAGAGAATGGCGTTCAGGTCAAAATCGCCATTTTCCCGACGGATATTGGCGAGATCGTAGCCTGTCAGGTTACGGTTTAGCTTCGGGAAGGTTTGCTCTACCTGATCTTTGTGCTGGTTATGGATATCCCTGACGGTGCTGTGAATACGGCCAACCCTGTCATCTTTCTGGCAGAGGGTTTCCAGTTCGTCATCGTTCAGGGGAGAGGAATGCCAGACAGTGCCGTCAGCCAGAACCGAGGTCAGCTCCAGCACATGATGACGGGTCTTGCCGTATACCACGGATCCCTGGCCACTGGCGTCGGTACTCACCATGCCGCCCACTGTCGCCCTGTTGCTGGTGGACAGTTCAGGGGCAAAGAAAAGCCCTTCCTTAGCCGCCTGCTCGTTTAGGAGGTCCTTGACGGTACCGGCCTGGACGCGGGCCCAGCGCTCTTCAGCATTGATTTCCAGGACATTGTTCATATAACGGCTGGTGTCCACCATAAAGCCGGAAGTCAGGGACTGACCGTTGGTGCCGGTGCCGCCGCCCCGAGGCGACAGAACAACCTGTTGAAATTCCGGCCTGGCCGCCAGGGAGAGCATTTTGCTCAGGTCTTCAGTGGAGCGGGGGTAAAGAACGCCCTCCGGCAGTACCTGGTAGATGGAGTTATCGGTAGCGAGAACAGTCCTATCGGCATAGCCCAGCTCGATATCACCGGTGAAACCACTGTTCGCCAGCCGGTCAGCGAATGATTGGTATAACTTTCCTGTCGCTTTATGGTCCAGTCTGCTGATCACTGCCGCTCGCCTCTCTCCGGGGTCGTTTTCGCTGGCTATTGTACGGAAACCGCAGATTGTTTGCAGTCCAACAGGTAAATTGGACGAATATCATGAGTTTGAAGAGGAGCAGTATTGATCGTCAGCCATACTGAATGAAGTACTTTTGTTCAGGTCTACCAATAGATGAAGATAAATCGGGAAGCCATACAGCAAGCCACCAAGGAGTTTTTTAACCAGGCGAGGGCTTTGCGTGGGCGTCTGAAGAATAAGAGCGTTACTCATGCCGACAAGACAGAAACCCAAGTAGCCGGAAAGGAGAAAGGGAGTCGTCCTGCCGGCAAGCCCCTCTCGTCAAGGCTAATTTCCGCTACAGAGACCAACCCGTCAGCCAGCGTAAAAACTCCCAGTATTCCCAGGCGCAGAGAAGCAGGCAACAATTATTTCCTGAACCCTGAGTTGTTAAAGGAAGATCTTAAGCTCCTGAATCCCAGGGACAAGAAGTCTGTCAGACGGCTGTCAAAAAATATCACTTTTGCAGAATCTCTTCTGGCTAGAGAGCATAAGGCTAAAGGGGGAGATACTCTGGCGGCACAGGATTACATGTATATGTTGTTTCAAAAGGTCAGTTATAACAGTCTGGATTTACCGGTGGTGGCCAACTTGGCTGAAGCTGCTGAAAAGCAGCTTGGAGACGCCCACCTCAGTAGCCTGAAAGATGTCATCTGTATGAGGGTGATCACCGAACTGGCAGGCTTAAAGGGAGCAACTATGGAGGATGTGACTAAGATGCAGAAAAGCAGTGATCCCGAACAGCAACAACTGGCAACAGCTCTTGTGTGTAGAGCTTCCTACCTGGCCTCAGCGACTTCAAGCCGTGTCAGAGAGCTGACGACACACCCCGAAACCCTGAATGTCATTACCGACTACCGCAGAGACCTGAAAAAGAAAATGTTTAACCTGCTGGAAAAAATTGAACAGCAGCCACCCTCCGTTCTTGAGCATCCCAAGGTACAGAAATTACAGGAAATCATTATTGCACTGAAGAATGACCCTTCGCGCCAGAATGATGATTTTGCGGTTAACCAGACCATGCAGGATTGTGTCCGGCTCCTGCGTGATATAGATCAATTCAGCCTGTAAAAAAGCAATCCTTCCGTAATGACAGATAGCTGCTACCTTATATTGTTTTCCTGACTCGGGGTAACAGGGTGAGCATATCACTGCGGCGGCTAGCCAGATTACTGTCTTTTGCCATTTTTATGACCTGTTTTGTCAACGGGGCTGAGGGAGCAGATCAAGTGCAGACGGACAAACCGGGTGAATTTCTTAACAGGCAGATGCAGATAAAGGATTCGGCGATTAACAGCAATACCCTGGTATTGATGGATCTGGATGACACCACCATCACATCGCCGGAAGGGCAGTGGCTGGGCCACTCGGATATGTTCTATTACCTGCTGAAGCGGGAAATGGCCGCGCATCCGGAAAAAAGCAAAACCGAAGTCGCTGAGGCTATCGACCCACTGCTGCTGGAAGTCTATCGCCGGGTTCCGGTGATTCTTACAGATGAAACCCTGCCTGAAGTCATTGAACGTCTGAAATCCCATGGAGTGACTGTGCTGGGTTTCACCGCCCGGGGAAGAGAAAACAATGAGGTAACTATTGAACAGTTGCAGCGGGCTGACATTCTATTCACAGATACCGGATCCAGCCGGTTCCTGGCCATTGGTGACAAACGCTCATTTCGCATGGAGAAGGGTGTGGTCTTTGTCAGTCACGTCAACCGTAAAGGCGAGACCCTGGTGGCCCTGCTAAAGAGCGGCAACTTGAAAAAGCCCAGGCAGGTCATGTTGATTGATGATCGCCAGAGCCACCTTGACGATATGGCCAAAGCCCTGTCAGATTTTGATCCAGCGATCGACTTCCAGCCTGTTTTATGCACCTACCTTGAGGACAAGCGACCGTTTGATGCAGGTGAGTCTGAGCGACAGCTGCTGGACTTTCTCTATCAATGGCGTGGGGACGATGTGTTCAGCCAGCTTATTCGCAAGGACCCTTTTACCCGGAGCTTTATTACGAGGTGTGAGCGGATTCCGGGGGTTAACAGCAAGTCCTGCCGGGAGCTGCAGGCGATAATCCGCGCTTAGGGGAGAAGCACTCAAGTCTATCCCATCGTCATCTCCGCGTAGGCGGAGATCCCCTGTCCGTGGTGGATTCCCGCCTCCGCAGGAATGACGGCGAAAGGGTACATTCTGGAATGCCACTACCTTTAAGTCATCCTCGATAATGCGCTCTGAAAAATTGCAGAGATGGTTCCTGCACCGCCTGAAAGTATTGCATCAGGCAGTTGTGGAAGCCCTTAGGCATAGTCTAAAAATAACATCCCTATTCTGAATCGAATCTCCGTTCGCTCTGAGCCTGTCGAAGAGCAATAGCACAAGGCTTCGACAAGCTCAGACTATGTCCCTCCAGATTATTACTGTTATAGACACGATATTTTTCCGGACGCTTCAGGCGGGTATTTTTCTATCCGTCAGGTTAGCCCGGATATTTCATAAATTGCTGCGATGATCGCGCTGAACCTTGTGGCACTAAGGAATTTTGCGATTGAGCGCCGTACTGGTGTGTACGGTCGATTGAGCATAACTTTCTTAGTGCTGCAAGGGGCAAGCGAGAACGCACGCAAATTTATGAAATATCCGGGTTAGAGGGTGGAAAGCTCGGGAAGTTCAAAACACCGGAGGGGTGAAGTCCTGAAACGAACTGGAAGCATTTTTCAGATTTTGCTCATAATGCATAATCTTTTCAAAATAGAGGAACAAAAGCTCTATTTGGTGGTCTATGCAATGTATGGAAGTCTTAATAGAGGGATACTTTTATGGATTCATCACCTACGCATAAACCTACGTATAGTGGTTATGCAACACGATACTCTTCAAGAGCAGATGCTAGCAAAAGGTCAACTTCAGAAATTCCAGAAGGAAGCGCTTTTCAAAAACAGGTTGAACCGAAAACAATTACCGCTGAAGGAAAAGGACTCAAACCAGTCGATTACAAGCCATCTTCAATGTATGAACGACGATTGAGAATTGCGTCCCAAATACCTGAAAAACCTCCAACTATGGATCTTGTTGAAGCCAAAGCATTGGTTCTTGGTTGTTCAGAGATGTTGGAAGCTGAAAAATACACAGAGAAGGTTAAGGTGTTAATACCTGTTGAAAAAGACTGGGACAGACTGTGTGAATTAAATGACTTTATGAAGGATAATATTGATGACATAGAGTCAAACAGTCATGAATGGACTGCTGTTAAACTGTCTAGAGAAAAACCAGGTTTATACTTGTGGCTTTTGAATTTATCAGGAAAAGAGAAAGAAAATCCTTCGAATGTCTTCATAGAATATTTGGCTCTTTCTGCAGATTGGTGTGCTGTTAATTATAGAGAAGATAGTGACCCAGAACTACCTTCTGGTTATTTTCACTGGCGTAATCTGTCAGAGACTGGTTCTGAACATGTTTCTGAAGAGGTTATGGCTGTTGAACAACCTGCTGTCAAACGTAAAAGAAAAAAAACAACGGTTGGAGTTCCAGCGAAAAGGCCAAACTTAGAAGATGCAATGGCTAGCTCTATGCGTCTAGATGTTCAAGCAGATATTGTAAAGACATTGGCCAAGGGCTTTTTAGAGCATATTCCATCGAGTCAAGAAGAGGAGTATAAGGCGTTTCTTGAGATACATGAAAAGCTGATTGATCAATATCAAAAGAGATATGAAAAAAATAAACTCATGTTTTGCTTTTGAAGCTAACAGAAAAGCCGTGATTCTCATCATGGCTACCAAGGCTTTATCAGTAGTTTGCCTCGAAGGAGTCGACCATCGCCCTGCATGACGATGGCCGCACTCTTCTTGAATACTGGAAGGCTTTAGTTCTTACGCCGCCATACGGTGCACTGGGCCACCGAATGCTGGAACTTGCGGGCGGTTTCCCGGATAACGAAGGGAACGTCCTGCGGCATCGTCACTTCATCAAAATTGTTGGCCAGGACTCTCTTCAGTCCGGTATGGGTATCCAGCACTTCGCCATTTTCCCGGTATCCCCCCAGCCACTTATTTTTTGGCGTGTATTCTTCCAGCCAGGTGTACGGAGAGGTCAGTATCAGCAGGCCTCCCGGTCTGATGCGTTCATGGATCATACCGAGGAATTTCGCTGGATCATTGAGCCTGTCCACCAGATTTCCGGCGAACACCAGGTCGTAATTGTTGTATTTCGGTTTCAGGTTACAGGCGTCACCCTGGGTGAACAGAATGCGGTTGCCGTCTATATTGCCGAGTCCGAGCTCGTTCAGGTCAGCCACCTGGTACTCACCGATTTCGCCTTCCGCAGGGACAAAATAGCGGATTTTGCCATTTTTCTGCAATTCACTGGCAGCACTGATAAAACGGGCGGAGAAGTCTATGCCGTCGACGTGCTGAAACCAGCGGGCCAGCTCAAAGCTGCTGCGGCCAACAGAGCAGCCAAGGTCCAGTGCCCGGGTCATGGGCTTGCCCTGCATCAGGGTCTGGCACAGTTCTGCACAGGCTTTCGGGTAGTTGCTGACCCCAAAGTATTCCTGGCCGTAGTGAAATTCCAGGTATTGAGAAACCAGGGCATCCGTTTCGTATGGGTTGACCAGCTCACGGTTGGCGGCATTGGACTCTACGTAGCGAAAACCGGCGTGCTGAAAGAAGTGTCGGCGGAAGGCATAACGGGAATCCTTGATGGCGTAGTTGCCGGTGGATATCCAGCAGCCGCCTTTGATCAGGTTGTGTTTGCCATCAAACGTGGGAGTGGAGAAGTCGTCGTAGTAAGGATGTACCCGAAAGCCGTCGTATGCATCGATGGGGGTGCTGGTCCACTGCCAGGCGTTGCCGATGATGTCGCAGAATTCACCGGTCCGGAAACGGTCCACAGGGCAGGATGACGACCAGTATTCCAGATTAATGTTGCCCGGAGCCTTTTCCCAGTAGGGCTGATCTGTGTCGATCAGCTCTCTCAGGCAATACCATTCCGCCTCCGTAGGCAGCTGGATCTGCCTGCCGGTGATCTCGGATTTCCAACGGCAGAACGCCTGGGCTTCATGACAGCTAACGTCCACCGGCCAGTTCCAGGGCATATCGATCTCTTCCAGCATGGCGCGGTAACGCCAGGTATCCTCTTCCGGAACCCAGAACTCCGGGTGCCTGGCTTTGGCGAATGTCGCCCAGGCCCAGCCTTCGTCTGTCCACCAGTGTTCAGTGTCGTAGGCTCCTGCTTCGACAAACTGCAGAAACTCGCGGTTACTGACCAGGTATTCGCTGGCCCTGAAAGGGACTACCTCGACTTCGTAGTGACCGTATTCGTTATCCCAGCCATAGATTGTGTCATCGTAGTCTTTGCCCAACCTGAGCTGCCCGCCGGGATGATCGACCAGGGTGTTTTCCGGTGCATCACCGGTGTCTGCGCAGACAGCCCAGTATGGATCAGGCTTTACACTGGACAGTGGCAGCTGCCTGATCAATACCGAGGAGGTCTCCAGGTGAATCCTTTCATGCTCGATGCCCATGAGGATCAGCCAGGCGGCGCTGTCCCACTGAACGGGAATTTCCAGGGGCATTGTCTGGATGAACTGGACAACCGTTGACCTGACTTTCTGCCGGTAGGCTTTCACTTCTGCTACAGACGGCCAGTCGTAATTACTGTCGTCCAGATCGTCCCAGGACATTTCATCAACGCCGATGGCTACCTGAGCCTCGATATTGGCATCGACCCGTTCATCGATCAGGTGTGCAGCCATCAGCTTGTTGATAAAAAAGGCAGCAGTGTGGCCATAGTAGAAAATCAGCGGATGACGCAGTGCAATGGCTTTTTTGTACCAGGCATCGTCGCCCTGAAGCACGTCAAACAGGCGATCGTACAGGTCGAAGGTTTCACAAAAATAGTTCAGCAATTCCTGACGTTTGCTGGCCGGGCTGCCTGAGTCGAGAAGAGGGCTTCGTGCAGTGGAGACACTGGCAGTGGTGGCCTGGGTATCGAAAGGGGTTTGCACAGTCGGTTTTCTCCTGGGTTCCAGATAAATGCCCTGTACAACCCGGACCCGATAAGAAATACCAGATTCTGTTGAGAACGGATAGCTTGTCCAGCACGAAAGGGGCTTTTACCTCAAAGTTTTTTCACCATCAGGGGGGGGGCGAAAAGCTGCATCTTTCGCTTATGGCTGCTGATGATCTGGTTTCCGGGTAATACGACAGAAAGGTGGCGGCGGATGACTCCTGCCCCGGGAGAAGGTTGCTTTCCCGGGGCTCAGACCCGGAGAACTCAGGCCAGCGCCTTTTGTACCAGCTCAAGGGCTTTATCAGGAAGACTGAGCCCAAGTGCTGCCTGCTGAGCCTGTGTCGACATTTTGGCCCAGGTTTTCTGTACAATCCTGATAACTTTTTCTTCAGTATGCTTTGCCGCAAAGGGCAGAAAGTCATTTTCCATGAACACCAGGCAGGCGCAGTCTTCCAGAGTCTGGGCGTCACTGTCCCTTTTCATGTTCTGCTTGCGGATAATGGCGGCGACACGCTCACAGGCTTCAC
>JBPCXN010000007.1:0-9066 GCA_051008495.1 Endozoicomonas sp.
ACCGTAAAAGTTCTCATCATGGGAACTTTTATGCGATAACCAAGCTGTTCTCTGAGCATCGAACGTTGAAACAGGAAACTCTTGGAGCGATCCAAGAACCCTCGTCCGATAGGATGGGGAGTGTCAGCTCTGGTTTATTTTGCCCCCATGAGCGTAGTTCGCCATGCGGATGGCGCCGGTATGTTTCTGTGTTCTGGCAGAAGTCGGCCCTGAGCCAAAATCGGAGTATGGCAGTAAACTGAGAAAGCCCGTTCGCCACATGCTATTCAGTAGTAAACCTCCAAATATGAGATCTTCGATCGGAAGCATCTGGCAAAGTTCATCTTTAATCCTGAGGCCCTCAGGTTTCACAGCGCTTTCAGGGTTGTGAGGGTGACTGAGGTAGGGGGTAGTAAAGAATTTTATTGATTAAAGTGTACGTTGCGGGTAGGGTTAGCCCAGCTAAGTGATTGATAAACAAATAGATTGAAGAGGAAGTTCCGATTTCATCTCTGTTGCCTCAATGACAGCACAAAACGCGCTCGTAGCTCAGCTGGATAGAGTACCTGGCTACGAACCAGGCGGTCGGAGGTTCGAATCCTCCCGAGCGCGCCATCTTCAAAAGCCCGTCACACGACGGGCTTTTTGTCGTTCAGGTATTGGCTGATACGCTTCTTTGCGTCCCCCTCTGGTCGACAGTGTGGCTGGAATTGCTGCCTAGGAGCCTGACCGAGAATAGGCAGGTCGGCCTAAAATCCAGAAAGAACGGGCAGATTTTTCGTTGAATTTGATTAAATAGGTCAACTATTCGCACAAATCCAGTGAAAAATCTGACTCGATCTACTGAACTTTATGCTCGACCACTATTCCCGGACAGGCTCCTAGAAGCCCTCTCAGAGTGCGCATTTAGCCACGTTGTGCCTGTTCGAGCCTATCTATTTACTCGATGAATAGAGTGTGGAACCAGTAAGAGATTAATGATTGAGGAAGGATGAGTGTTCCATGTTGCCAATGCAGGGTTAATACTCATTGTTTGTGTAGCAGGGCAGTGTATAATGGACTCACGTTAAAAGTATGTTCCTGCTTTATGTATAGATTTAAACGTTCCGAGCGTAGTACCTCATCCCGTTTGTCATAAAAAAGAACAAAACTTCTAGCTCCACCGCCTTAATTTAAGGCAAATTTAATTGTTCAGAAATCAGGATGTGATTATGTCTACTACTACCGGTACCGTTAAGTGGTTTAACGAAGAGAAAGGTTTTGGTTTCATCGCCCAGGAAAACGGCGGACCAGACGTTTTTGCTCATTTCCGCCAGATCGTTGGTGACGGCTTCAAGACTCTGGTTGAAGGCCAGCGCGTTGAGTTCAAAGTAACTCAAGGCCAGAAAGGTCCTCAGGCTGAGGAAATTCGCCCTCTGTAATGATGTTGCCTGTCAGGCGATAGCTTTACTCAGGATGAAGAGAAAGGGCAACACCTTAAGGTGTTGCCTTTTTTTGCTATGTAATAATACCGCTGACACGGCCTTACTTTGATGGCATTCAGACTCTGGTAGAGGGCGTTCCAGGTGGGCAGCTTATTGAAACACGCAACGGTTCAGGGCAGGCACTGACCCATCCAGTTTTTTCGAGAGCAGGGTGTCCACACCAATAGGTGCTCCTACTACGAGCTCAGTGCCGGTATGTGTAACCTTGTCAACCGAACACAGCCGATCGTGAAATGCCTTGTCGCAACACTGGCCGTCCGCGTTGCGGTCATCCGGCGCGCATAGCCAGGGGCCTGAGATCTGAAAGCCTTCTGGAGGACTGGGTACCGGCGGGCAGGCACAGATGATTTCATCATCCGCAACCGGTCCAATACCTGGGAAATCCTTCCCCTGGGTACTGGTGAAACAAAGGCCGCCATCGCATTGAGCGGAATAGCCGGCGGGAGAATCGTCGCTGTTGGTGCAGGTGTAGATGGCAAGTGGTGGGCCCAGTTTTTCCTCCACAGGTTTGTAGTCGGCTTCAATTTGTCGAGGTGTTGCATAGGTGCTTACCGTGAAGCCGTTGTCCACACCTTCGAGCAGCAAGTCACAGACATCTTTGCGGGCACCATCCTCTACATAATGAAAAGGCAGGGAAATGCTCTTTTCGTTCATGACATCGCATTTACAGTAAGCGACATTATCCAGAGTCCAGCAGCTGGCTGTGGCGCAGAGGGCAAAAGTGTCTGGGGCGCCCTCAGAAACCGGGCAGGCTCCTTGCCAGACCCCTCTGGCTATCGGCACAGACTGAAAAACTGTAGAAGGAAAGCATAAACGTAACAGAGTGCGCCTGATTATTATTGCAGCAAACCAAAGAGTTCTGGCTCAATGAATGGCAGGCACGGCTTCCAGAAGCTTTCTTGTATACTCATGCTGCGGCCTTTGCAGGACATCCTCAGCTTTTCCCTGTTCGACGATCAGCCCGTCCTTCATAACTGCCACCCGGTGGGCCAGGTGTGGAATGATGGACAGATCGTGGGTGATAAACAGGTACGACACTCCCAGGTCTTTCTGCAGTTCCAGCAGCAGCGCCATGACTTCCGCACGAATAGAGACATCCAGGGCGCTGGTGGGTTCATCGCAGATAATCAGTTCCGGTTCCACGGCAAGAGCCCTGGCAATAGCAATACGTTGTCGTTGACCGCCAGAAAATTCATGGGGGTAACGATGTCTGTGATCCGGTTCTAGGTGCACCTGTTTCAGGAGGATTTCGATCCGGTTCATGCGATCGCTCTTAGAGCGTCCAATGTTCAGGCTGATCATTCCTTCTTCGATAATATCGCCTACGGTCATCCTGGGATTCATGGATGAGTAAGGACTCTGGAAGATTATCTGTATCTCCTTACGCAGGGGTAGCATGTCCTTGCGAGAATAATCATCAATTCTCCTGCCCTGGTACCAGATTTCTCCGCCAGTGGCTTTCTCAAGATTGAGTATGGCGCGGCCGGTGGTGGTCTTGCCGCACCCGGATTCGCCAACCAGCGCCAGGGTTTCTCCTTTATTGATAGAAAAGCTGACGCCATTAACGGCCCTGGTATAGCCCTTGACTCTTTGTAAGACGCCTTTGCGAATCGGGAAGTGAATCTCCAGATTCTCAACCTTCAGTACTGAAGAGTCGTCTGTTGCTGGGCGGAACTGTTCCCTGTCCGGCAGACTGTTTATCAGGCGCTGGCTGTATTCTTTTTTGGGATTGGCGAAAAAGGCCCTGCAGCGGTCCTCTTCAATGATTTCTCCGCGGTACATAACGCCGACCCGATCCGCTGTTTCTCTGACTACGCCCATGTCATGTGTAATCAGCAACACCACCAGTTTGCGACTTCTTGTTAGTGTTTTGACCAGCTCCAGAATCTGCTTCTGGATGGTCACATCCAGTGCAGTTGTTGGTTCATCGGCCAGCAGCACATCGGGTTCGCAGGCCAGGGCCATGGCGATCATCACCCGTTGCTGCTGACCGCCTGACATCTGGTGCGGGTACCAGTCCAGCCGTTTTTCCGGATCAGGAAGGCCGACTTCAGTAAACAGCTCTATGGCCCGCTCTCTGATTTTTCGGGCCGAGAGATCAGAATGAAGCTTCAATGCTTCGGCCAGTTGCTCGCCAACTCTTTTTACAGGGTTGAGTGATGTCAGGGCGTCCTGGAAAATCATCGCGACCTTTTTGCCCCGGATGCCTCCCATATCGGCTTCAGTAAGAGCGAACAGATCGGTGCTACCAAGGTTCACTCTGCCTTTGGTGATTCTGAGAGCATCTGGCAGCAGTCGCATGATAGAGAGCGCTGTGATCGATTTCCCGCTGCCGGATTCACCCACCAAGGCGTAAATTTCTCCCTGGTTTAACTGGAAACTGACATTGCTCAGAATCGGCGTTTCCGGCTTGTGACTCAGCCTGACATGAAGGTTGGAAATCTTCAGGGCCAGGTTTCGCTCTCGATCTACTGTTTGTGCCGTGCTGTTTTTATTAGAGACAGTCATGATCAGGCCGCCTCCAGCCGGCTTTTCGGGTTGAAGGCATCATTGACCAGGTCGGAGAACAGGTTGGCGGCCAGAACCAGGATAAACATCAGGATGAAGGCGCCAGCCAGGTTCCACCATACTGCCGGTACCCGGCTTAATTCTGCACTGCCGGCACTGATCATGTTGCCCCAGCTGTGCATGGAGGAGTCAACGCCTACGCCAATATAGGCCAGCACCGCTTCAGCCAGCACCAGCCCACTGAAGTCGAGGATAAACGTGATCAGGATAATGTGGGTGACATTGGGCAGGATATGTCGGGTAATGATCCGGACATGGCTGACACCAAAGGCGTGAGCGGCCTGAACATATTCCAGCTGGCTGATTTTCAGGGTCTCTGCCCTTAACAGACGACAGAGGGTTGCCCAGCTGGTTACGCCCAGGATAAAGCAGAGCCCGATGAACTTGACGTCACCCTTTTCCAGTCCGGTGGCAAAATAATCCGGGTTCAGATCAATCCAGACCTGGAACAGCAGCACGGAAGCGGCGATCAGCAGCAGCCCGGGAATCGAACTGAGGGTGGTGTACAGGTACTGGATAATATCATCCACCCAGCCCTTGAAATAGCCAGCGGCTATGCCCAGTGAGATGGCAATGGGCATCATGATCAGCGTCGCCAGGGTGCCTATCAGCATGCCGGTGCGGATGCCTTTGAGGCATTTGTACAGAACATCGTTACCTGACTTGTCAGTTCCCATGACATGGTAAAGGGAGCCAACATGCAGCATCCAGGCCAGCAGGCAGATAATGATTGCCAGGGTGATGTAAGCAGTTTTCCAGGGGTAAGGGCTGTCTCTGCCGCCAAGCCAGTAACGGTGCGCGCCGATCAGGATGATACTGATCATCAGTCCTGCAACTACAGCCATAAGACTTTGTAACAGGATATCCATGCTGCGTTCATCCGGTGACGTCAGGTGTCGTCCGGCTTGTTCGAGGTCGGCAAACGCCCTGTAGGTTCTGCCCTGTTCATCCTGCATATTTTCCTTGGAGTAGGATTTCAGCGAGAAGGGGGCAGAATAGGTCTTTTCCCTGTTTTCACCCATTTCTCCCAGAATCAGGTCCAGAACACTGTGTACGTGGCTGGAATAATAAACTTCCTGCTGAGCCTGGCCTTCAACAGGAGGGATAGCCTTGCGGAAATGCAGTGAGTCCAGAAAAGCAATGGATATGTAAGTCATTATGATCAGGAAGGTGGACATGCCCAGCCTTGAGCCAAAGACCTTGCTCCAGCGCTCCCGGCTCTCAGAGTCTCGGGAAATGGTCAGAGTAAAAGCGATCATTGCCGCCACCAGTATGAACAGAAGTGCATCGCTCCAAAGTATGACCAGTTTCATTCCAACCCCTCCTTAATTGAGGCGAACACGGGGATCGACAATGGTGTAGGAAACGTCAGTGGCGATCAGGCCAATGATGTACAGTACGGAGCCGATGAAAACCATGGCTCTGACAATGGCGAAATCCTGGGATTTCAGCGCATCGATCATGTAGCTGCCCAGCCCCGGTATGCCAAAGAAGGACTCCATGACCAGGCTGCCCATAAACAACATGGGAATGACGATCACAACGTTGGTCAGGATGGGGATCATGGCATTGGGCAGGATGTGGCGGAACAGAACACTGACCTCGCTGACTCCTTTAGCCCGGGCCGTGCGGGCATAATCCTGGTCGGCCTCTTCAAGAAACAGAGTTCTGTACAGGCGGGCCCCTGAACCAATGCCGGAAATTACACCGATGATGACCGGCAGTATCAGGAATTTGAGGGAATCCAGACCTGGTTGAAAACCGGAGACAGGCACCAGTTTCCAGATGCGGGCAGTCATATACTGCCCGCCAATGATGTAGAACAGGTAGGAGATGGACATCAGGGTGACAAACAGAACGATAAAAGACTTCTCCAGTCCGGTATTTCGAAACATCACAACCAGCAGGGCAATGCTGATGTTCAGCCACAGGCCCACCAGCAGTGTCGGCAGGGCTATCATAAGGCTCGGCCACATGCGCTGGGAAACGTCACTGGTGATATCGCGGCCGCTTTCGGACTGACCGAAGTCCAGTGCGAATAGACGAACGGACTTATTGAAGAAAATGGTTTCCGTGAGAGTGGAGAGTCCTGCCGCTTCTTCATTGAAAAACAGCGGCTGATGGTAGCCGTTGGACTCTTTCCAGAGTTCTATGGCTTCCTCTGTGACATACTTTTCCCCCAGCTGCGCCCTGGCCATGTCATCCGGACTGTTAACAACAAAGAACAGGGCAAAGGTTATCAGGTTGACCCCTGCCAGGATTGGGATGGCGTACAACAGTCGTCTTATGATGTAGGCAAACATGCTGAATGTTCTCTTGTCATTGTTGAAAACAGGCCCTGTAAAAAACTGTCCTGGATTATTCTTTGTTGATCACCAGTTTCTGCCTTCGTCGGTAGGCTCTTATTGCAGGAATAAAAAGAAGAATGAAAAGACCAGTGCCGGCCAGCAGCGGTGTCAGGTCGGGCTGGTTCCATTCTGCCTGTTTCTCCCTGCGCAGCCTGCTGTCAATCTTCAGGTATTTCAGCGTCGACTTACTGATACCGTGTCGTTTGGTGTTACTGACCCACTGGTTGTTCAGGTAATACTCTTTCGGGTATTCGCCGGTGAACCAGGGAGCATCGACCCGAACCAGGTCAAGCATGCCGGCGATCAGCTCATCTCGCTCCGGCCCGGGCAACATGGTTTTCATCTGCTTGAAAAGGGCGTTGTACTTGGGGTTGTTGTAGTTGGCGCTGTTGGTGCCGTCACATTGGCAGACCAGGGGGCTTTCCGGGCCATAGAGAAGGAAGAGAAAGTTTTCCGGGTCCGGGTAATCGGCCAGCCAGCCAAAGGAAAAGAGCTGGTGGTTTCCTGTTTTCATTTTCTCTTTGTAACGGTTCCAGTCCGTGGCTCGAAATTCGAGCTCAATGCCGAGCTTTTTCAGCTGGCGTTTCTGCCAGTCTTCCAGGCTTTTGCTGGTGGCCTGCGCCTGAACGTCCAGGTAGAGCTTTAACGGCTCGCCGGTTTCTATGTTACGACCGTTCGGATAACCCGCTTCCGCCATGAGTTTTCTGGCGTACTCGATATCCTTGCGAATAGCCCGGCCGTTTTTCCAGTCGTGGGTATAAGGGTTGATGCCCGCTTCACCTTCAAGGTGTCCGGCGATCCCGGGAGGGATCGGCCCCATGAAGGGCAGGGCGGCGCCATTGCGGAAGATCTCAATAAACTCATCTGAATGCCAGGCGATGGCGATGGCCTGGCGGAGTTTCTGCCTTTCAGGAGAATAGCCGCCGACGACGTCGTCCAGCATGTTAAAACCCATGTAGTAGAGGGCCGGCTTCACATCTTCCGAGAGCGTAATATTTTTATCCTGCATGACCTCTGTCAGCTCCACACCACCGGGGCCGATGTTCAGTGCCTGGTCAAAGTGCTGGGTGACATTCCCATGGTTCTCCCCGGAGCGGTCGTAGTAGCCCTGGAGAAACTTGGTCCACATCGGCAGGACTTCTTTATCAAGGCTGAAAATGGCCTTGTCGATAAACGGAATTTTTTTGCCGGCGTCGTCAAGTAAGCCCGCCTCCCGGTCTCCAGGGGCACCTTCAGTAGGGTAGTAGTCATCCCTGTAGTTCGGGTTCCGCTCCAGCACGATCTGACGGTTGGGGTCATTCCGGGTCATCATGTAGGGACCGGTGCCTATCGGGTACCAGTCCAGTGTCAGGTTTTTCCGATCAAAGCCCGGGTTCTTGTAGAAACGGTCGGCTTCCCAGGGAATGGGGGCAAAAAAGTGCATGGCCAGCCAATAGGAAAACTGCGGGTAGACGCCCTTGATGGTGATCGAGAAGGTGTGCTGGTCAAGGCGTTTGAGCCCCTTCATGTCAAACTGGCGAAGATCAAGCCAGCCTTTTCTTTCTATACCCCTGAGTTCATCTGTCAGTTCGCTCATGCCGACAATATACTGGGACATAAAGCCGATCAGTGGTGCTTTGTTCTGTGGATCGGCAAGCCTTTTTACCTGGTAGAGATAGTCGTCAGCGTCCAGGTATCTGGTGCCACTCTCGGGAAAGTCTGTAATGGTGTTGAAGGCCTGGCTGTCGTTTTCTGAATCAAAGAGATAGAGGTAGGAATCGTTACTGTCTCTGGCAAATGCCGGGTGAGGCTGATAGCGGATACCGGGCTTCAGGCGGATCAGGTATTCACTGTAGGCCACTTCACCACTGTCAAAACGGACTTCCTCCATGTTCCCGTTGAGATAGCGAATGCCTGGCAGGGATTCAGCCGTGGCGGGCTGCAGCTCATAGGGTCTTTTCAGGAAGTGGTAGCCCAGCGGTGGTTCATAGATCTGGTCGATCAGCACACTCTCATCGGTGCTGTAGGAGACAGCCGGGTCAAAATGCCTGGGCGGCAACTGGAAATTGGTGTGGTAGACCATAAGGTCATCGGGGGCTTCCAGGTGGGGGTTGTTCCAGGGGCCGGAGCAGGCTGCCAGCAGAAAGGCTGTGAAAGTAACAACTGACAAACTCCTGATCATCTTGCGACTCATGGCGACTTTCTCGTAGTTGTTATTCTTAACTGTGGTCACAATGTTTCGATGGTGATCGAAGGATGCCCTGCGACGCTGGAGCCGGGGTTGCTGTGTGCTAGGCAGTGTCTCGGATAATACTTGTTTGTCATCCTGACGTCATCTCTATCGGCAGTCCCTTCTGCTTTTCAGTGGGTGGATATTTTTCTTCTATACCGAAAGTGGTCCAGGCAGTTTTATGCCTGATGGGCCGGAAAGCCTGAAACCAGTGCAGTGTTGGTCGTCACACTGCGCATAACGTTCCTTCAGCCTTAACTGCAAAGTGTCTCGAAGAAATCACTAAATACTGTGTTTTTCAAATGAATTATTCGGTTTGAGCGGGGATTTCTGGTTGTTAGTTCCGCAAAGAAGTTTTTGATTCGATTAGCGTTGATCTGGGTCAATAGGCAGCCTCTTTGTTATAGGTTAGTTTCCCACAAGCGATCCTGGGTATCGTGGCGGCTATCTTTGTCGTGATTTTTCAGATCGGCAAGGG
>JBPCXN010000008.1:0-24184 GCA_051008495.1 Endozoicomonas sp.
GGCAGGGTGGTTTGGCGGCTGTCGTCGAGGGCCGAAACCAGGTTAGTGGCTGACTTCTTGCCCATACGTTCCAGGCCAGAAAGTTGCTCAACAGTCAGCTTGTACAGGTCATCGACGGTATTGATCAGGGATTTTGCCACCAGCTGATCCACCAGCTTGTCACCGAGCCCTTCGATATCAAAAGCCTTGCGCGAAGCAAAATGTTTGATGGCTTCCTTACGTTGAGCCGAGCAGTACAGCCCACCGGAACATCGGGCAGCAGCTTCACCTTCTTCTTTTTCCACTTCGGAATCACAGACCGGGCAACGATCCGGCAGTACAATTTCCTGGAAATCATCCGGACGCCTGGATTCTATCGCGCGAACCACCTTGGGAATCACGTCTCCGGCCCGATGAACCACAACTGTGTCGCCTATCTTCAGATCCAGCCGGGTCACCTCATCCATATTATGCAGGGTGGCATTGCTGACGGTGACACCACCGACAAAAACCGGCTCCAGTCGTGCAACTGGGGTAATAGCCCCGGTGCGCCCTACCTGGAATTCCACATCCTTGAGAATGGTCATTTCTTCCTGGGCCGGAAACTTGTGGGCCACGGCCCAGCGTGGTGCACGGGCAACAAAACCTAGCGCTTCCTGCATGGCAAGGTCATTGACCTTGTAGACAATGCCATCGATCTCATAGGGCAGACTATCGCGCTTGGCGGACATGGCCTCAAAATAGGTCGCACAGGCTTTGGCTCCGGTGACGACCTGCAATTCAGGGTTGATTCTCAAGCCCCAGTCCCGGAACCGGTGCAGGATACCGGCGTGTTTGTCAGGCAGGGTGCCGCCCTCAACTATCCCGGCGCTGTAACAGTAGATTTCCAGCGGCCGACGGGCAGTGACTTTCGGGTTCAGCTGGCGAAGGCTGCCCGCGGCGGCGTTACGCGGATTGACAAAAACCTTCTCTTCCCTGGCGACAGCTCGCCTGTTGAGTTCTTCAAATCCCTGCCTGGGCATGAAGATTTCGCCACGCACTTCCAGCCTGGCAGGCCAGTCACCGCCCATCAGCTTAAGAGGAATGGAAGGAATCGTTCGGACATTGAGCGTGATATCTTCACCGGTAGCGCCATCCCCCCTGGTAGCGCCCCGAACAAGAACGCCACCCTCGTAAAGAAGGCTGACAGCAATTCCGTCCAGCTTGGGCTCACAGACGTATTCAACCTGACTGCCAGTTTTCAGCCGGTCACGAACACGGCGATCAAAATCCTGCAGCTCTTCCTCGTTGAAAGCGTTGTCCAGGGACAGCATCGGCATTTCATGGCGAATCTGTCCGAACTCCTTCAAAGGAGCTGCTCCCACTCTCTGGGTCGGGGAGTCACTGGTCACCAGTTCAGGGAAAGCTGCTTCCAGGGATTTTAATTGCTGCAGCAGACGGTCATAGGCGCTGTCGGATATTTCAGGATCGTCGAGAACATAGTAACGATGGTTATGCTGATTAATTTGCTGGCGCAGGATTCGGGCTTCCTGCTCTGCCTCTGACAGTGAGATAGAAGTACTCAGTGAGTTGCTCATGATTATTGAGGGAAAAATGACCACCGCCCATCCCAGGGAGGAGCGGCGGTCGGGTTAACCGGAGTGTTTCTGGGCAAGCTGCTTACGCTCGCAGTCACGAATACGCTGACGACAGTGCTCCAGAGTTTGCTGGGTCATGACACTGAACTGCTCATCTTTCAGTTCACCGCCCAGGTCCAGGACCAGCTGCCTGGCTGCTTCTTCCATCAGGCTGAAGGCTTCCAGAGGCTGACGGGGCCCGGGCATCCCCATAAAAAAGCTGACAGCTGTCGTTTCCGTATTCTCCAGATTGTCGATGTCGAAGGTACCCGGCTCAACACCGTTAGCCATGCTGAACAGGATTTTTCCACTACCGTCCCTGTTGGAGTAACGGTGGAAAATGGACATATCGCCAAAGCGCATGCCAGAGCCCAGCAGGCTTTGCAGAAGACGGCCGCCATCAAAGGCACTGTCGCCCTTGGCCAGCACATTGATCACCAGCACTTCGGCAGCGGCGGGCCGGTCAGCCAGTTTTTCCTTCTTTCCAGCTCGACTTTTTTCCACCCTGGTCGGTTCCCTGCGCTCAGTCGCCGCTTCACGGGGCGCCGCCTGCTCCCTGGATTTTGCCGCTGCGGCAGCCGTTTTCCTGCTCCTTTCCGTAACCGCGGCAGGAGCAGGCGATTTTTCACTGGCCTGCGCCGCCAGCTCATCCACGTTCATCAGAACAGGAACCGTCTCTTCAAGGTTCAGGCTGGTCTGCTGTGGCGCAAACGAGTCTTCCGCCGGACGCTCTTCTGTGCCAGACTCAGGGCCAAACTCCATGCCGGTAATTTCCGGTTCGATCCGTTCAGCCCGCTCGACATGCCTGACCCGTTCCTGGCCGCTGTCCGCCCGGAAGTGTTTTTTCAATCTCTGGGCCAGTTCCGGTTTGTTCGACAGGGGCTTTGGCGGTTCCTCACCATCCATTAGCTTTCTGGCGCCGCCATTGGGCAGCTCGCTGCTGAGCTCTTCATCAAAGCCCTTGACCTCCTCAAGGCCAAAGGACAGCTCACTCGATCGCTTGCGCGCCAGGCGCATCCGGCGATAGCCATCAAGCAGCACCACGGCGATGACCACTCCCCCCAGCAATACCAGCCATTCCCGTAAACTCATGCCCATGCCGCCTGTAACTGTTTGAACATCGACTGTCCAGTACCCGACAGATGCAATCCTGCAAGATAAAAATTGCTTTCCAAATTCATTCTAATGCTACAACAAATTAACTGTAAGTCGGTCTCTTGTATCAACTTCCGTTCCCCCAATCACTGCCCCTGAGAAACTACATTTCCGCCATGGCCGCAGCGGCTTCGATATCCACCGACACCGGCCTTGAAACACCCGGCTCCTGCATGGTCACTCCGACCAGCTGGTTTGCCGCCTGCATGGCTATCTTATTGTGTGTGATATAGACAAACTGAACCTTGCCACTCATTTCCGCCACCATTTTCGCATAGCGGCCGACATTTGCATCATCCAGTGGTGCGTCCACCTCGTCCAGCATACAGAAGGGCGAAGGGTTCAGCTGGAAGATAGCAAAGACCAGAGCAATGGCGGTCAATGCTTTTTCCCCCCCTGAAAGCAGGTGAATGGTACTGTTCTTCTTGCCAGGAGGCTGCGCCATGATCGCCACTCCGGTATCCAGCAGGTCCTCACCGGTCAGTTGCAGATAGGCACGTCCGCCCCCGAAAACTTTCGGGAACAATTCTTGCAGGCCACTGTTCACCTTGTCAAAGGTAGACCGGAAGCGCTGACGAGTCTCACGATCAATCTTCCGAATAGCATTCTCCAGTGTTTGCAGGGCAGACTCAAGGTCATCATTCTGGGCGTCCAGATAGTTTTTACGCTGGGACTGGGTTTCGTACTCTTCGATCGCCGCCAGATTAATAGCGCCCAGTCGTTCAATACGCGCCTGCAGTCGCTCCAGCTCTTCTTCCCAGACCTTCTCGGAAGCGTCCTCAGGGAGATTGTCAATCACGGTCTGCAGGTCAAATTGATCTTCCCGTAACTGGTCAGCCAGTGTCGTCCTGCGCACCTGCATGGCCTGCCAGTCCATACGCAGTTTTTCCAGCTGTCCCCGGGCCTTCTGAGCCTGCTGCTCGGCGGTCTGGCGAACCTTTTCGGCCTGCTGCAGCCGCTGTTCCACCTCTTCCAGATCGCTACGGGCTTTCTGCATGGCCTCTTCTTCTTCCTGGCGACGCATCAGCAGAGCTTCCAGCTGCTCCTGCAGTTCACCTTCCGGTGAATGGGATTCTGACACAGAGGACTGCAGCATTTCCCTGCGCTCGCGCAATTTTGTGGACTGCTGGCTTAATCGCTCTATAGCCGCCCGCAGAGAATCGATCTGGCTGCGGATGGTCTGCTGCCGCAGAGCCAGTTGATGGGTACGGTCACGATCCTGCCGGGATTGCTGGCGAACCACTTCCAGCTTTTCGCGACAGCGCTCCCTTTGCTCCAGCAGCTCTTCTTTCCTGCTGCTGTCAGACTCCATGATATCCAGGGCTTCCTGCAGGTGCAGACGCGATTCGCCGATGGTTTCCTGTTCCAGCTGTCGCTGTTGCTGGCATTCCGCCAGCTCGCTTTCCAGTCTGGAACGCCTTTCCGCAAACTGTTCCAGACGAACTTTTCTGGCACCTAGGTCAGCACGCACTTCACCCAGGTTCCGGGTCAGCTCAGCCAGCTGTCGCTGAATGTCCTGCCTTCGACTTTCCAGCTGCTCAGACTCAGTCCGCGCTTCTGTAAGTGCGACACCGCCTTTGTCGATAAGTGCCTGCAGTTCTTCCAGTCGCACGCCCAGCTGTTCCAGTTCCTGCTGTCGCTCGATAACACCGGAACTGCCGCCTTCAGTGTTCCGGTTGATTCTCAGCCAGCTGCCGGAAAGCCAGATACCATCGCGGGTGACGATCGACTCCTGACTGCTCAGCTCATGACGCGCAGCCAATGCCTGCTCAAGGGTATCACTGACATAGATCCCGGACAGCAGGCCAATCGCTTCACTGCCGGCGATCAGTTTGCTGTCAAGGGTATCAAGCCCGGCCTTGCTGCTGCCTTTAGTCGAGGGGCTGCTGGCATCAAGCAAGACCGTAGAGCCCTGCTCAAGGCTGTCCAGAAGCCCTGCAACCGGGTCAATGCCGTCGACACAAAGAGCCTGAAGGCTGTCGCCAAGAACAGTTTCCACCGCCAGTTCCCAGCCATTCTCGACCTGAAGCTTTTCCGCCAGCCTTGGGCTTTTCTCCAGACCGTGCTGTTCCAGCCAGATCAGAGTGCCGGTATCTTCACTCATGGCCGCCTGCTGCAGGGCTTCAAGGGAGGCATGACGCCCTCTGAGAGCACTCAGCTCATTGCGCTGACTGTCGCGACTTTCCCGCAGCTCCTCCAGAGTGTGACGTTTGGCTTCAATCTGCTCAATGACTTCTTCAAGATCCAGCTCCCGGGTCTCCCGGGTCATTTCCAGTTCAGTCAGTTTTTCCGCCAGCAGCTCCAGCTCTTCCTGGTCTTCACCGCCGCCCAGTCCAACGACTTCTTCACGCAGACGATTTTCTCTGTCACTCAGTCGATCAAGCACCTGCTCGGCATGCTGGATCCGCGACTGCTCAACCTCCGCCGTGCGACGTGGCTCATGGGCTCGCTGGTTGAAATGATCCCACTCCTGCTGCAGGCGGTGCATCTCTTCTTCGACAGTAGCCAGGGAATCGCCGGAGCTTTCATCCTGAGCCTGCAGCATTTCCAGCTCGGGCTCTATCTGCAGCAACTCTTCCTGCAGCATTTCCATCTGGGACTGGTCTTCTGCCATCTGCTCCCGGGCTTCCTGCCAGTTGTGCTCAACCTGTTCAAGGTCATGGCTCAACTCACGGGCACGCTCTTCCCTGTGGCGCAGTGTCTGTTCAATTCGAGTGACTTCATTGCCGGTGCCGTAATACTTCGCCTGGGTCTCGTGGAAATGATCACTCAGGTCCAGCTGCAATGACCGGTCCTGCTCCATACTGGCGTCGGAGGCACGCTGCTTACTTACAGCCGCTTCAAGCTGAACCTCCAGTTCGCCGATCACCTGCTCCTGGGACTTGGCGCCAAAATCAATGGCGCGCCAGCGCAGGGCCTGAAGCTGGGCTTTCCTGAGACGTTCATCAGCCTTGAATTCTTTATACTTCTCCGCCGCCTGGGCCTGACGGTGCAGATGCCCGAGTTGGCGGCCCAGCTCTTCCCGCAGATCCGTCAGGCGCTCCAGGTTTTCATTGGTCCGGCGAATGCGGTTCTCGGTTTCACGCCGGCGTTCTTTGTACTTGGAAATCCCGGCGGCTTCCTCGATAAAAACGCGAAGCTCTTCCGGCTTGGATTCAATCAGGTTGGAAACAATGCCCTGGCTGATAATGGCATAACTGCGTGGCCCCAGACCGGTACCCAGGAAAATATCCATGACATCCCGGCGCCGGCACTTGTTGCCATTGAGGTAATAGAAGTTTTTGGCTTCCGACGTCAACATCCGTTTCACGGAGATCTCGCTGTAAGCAGCGAATTCACCAGTGATACGACCTTCGTTGTTATCAAATACCAGTTCCACGGAGGCCTTGGCCGCCGGTTTACGACTGTTGGAACCCTTGAAAATAACATCGGTCATGGACTCACCGCGCAGGTGTTTGGCGGACGACTCCCCCATTACCCAGCGCGCTGCGTCGATGATATTGGATTTTCCACAGCCGTTGGGGCCAACCACCCCACACATGTTGGAAGGAAAATGAACCACCGTCGGGTCCACAAAAGATTTGAAACCGGCCAGTTTGATCGATTTTAGACGCATCTTATCCTTTAGCTCATCGCTCTCGGGGCCACAGCTCGCCAATAAATGTTTACAAAATCAGGCTCTGCGCTCACGACCCCTGTTCCCTGTCTCCGAGGCTTTCTGCACGGTTAACCCAGCCATGGGTGGGCAGAATACAAGCCTGCTGACTGTTCAGAGTGTACACAGGATTACATTAACAGGAAAAGTCGTTAAATCCGAAAAGATAAGACAATTTTGTCCGGTACAAGTTCATGGGCAGCGCTTTATGGCTGCATCCATGCAGCCGGAAGGGGGAGTTCAAATTTCAATGCTCATCGTGGGTATGGGATCCCTTGGCGACCTCCTCAGGATTTCCGTTTTCATCATCAGAATTACCATCCTCCAGATCCAAGCCCAGCTGGATCCTGCGTTTTAGAGCCTCCAGTTCAGAATGAGTCTCGTGCTTAAACTTCATCAGGGTGTCGTTTTTCAGATAGAGATTGGCGTTCTCAAGTGCCTTCTCCCGCACGAGCCGCCCCTCATCAATGAAATCGTCTTCCTGCCATTTTGCCAGGCGGGCCAGAAGTCCGTTATCCAAAGAAGCATCGGTTTTAGCAAGGGCGAGTCCCTCAGAGATAATGTGCGTTGTCTTTGACTCCTTGGTCGCTACTGTCAATCCCCAGTGAATGATAGAGGCAATAAGACTACAGCTCTTTCTGAATGGAAACTTGACATCCCTTTCCATAAGGGTGATTTCAACAACATCGGCATCCTGCCAGATCAGCAGTCGGGTTTGCCCCATATTGGCGCCTTTATGCAGGGCCCAGTCTATAGGAATGGCGGATACTCTCTGCAGTTCTCCACCCACCCAGTACAGCACCCGGGCGTATATTTCCGGCTTGCTGAAAATCTCACCGGTTTTATTCAAATGAACCTCCAGCAACACACTCTCCATTGGCCATTCTTTCCCATTGGGATCCACAGTATTCACCGCTACTGGTTTCTTGACCTCTTCAACTGCGCTTTTGGGGGTGTAGATCAACTGCACAGCATCTCGGGTGACCTTGCTTTGCTCCATGGTGTCAAATTTGCAGCCAGTAGCCCCACACTGTTGAGGCGTTGTTGCATACACTTTGCTTCTTGTTACAGGTTTAACCACAGCACCTTCATCCGTACCTTCACTGCCGGTTTCTCCGGCAGCCTGGTCAGATTCAGCTTCATCCCTGGGCAATAGAAAGCCAATAAAAGGGTTTTCGGTCTCCCCCAGCTCATGGTACAGCCACTTGACAATAGTCCCCCCCTCAACGTCCTCCGTGTTGCCGTTATGGTAACAGCGGGCGGTCATTTCCAGTTCGTCAATCCCCCCGTCCAGGGTCTTCAGGTCTTCTTCAGGAAATTGATAGTTGGCCTTGATTTCATCGATGAAGTCGGTAATCGATAGTTCGCCCCGCTGATTCAACCGGGTAGCATTTTTCATCACCGTGACCAGCTTGTTGCCATTCTGCTCCATTCGCAGGAATTCGATCAGGCCAACCTGCCGGTCAAACAGTTCCTTGAACTGATCATCATTCGACTGCTCAAGATACTTCTCGCAATCAAGGGCCGACACAGACAGTGGACTGAGGAGAGAAGCGGTCAGCAGCCAACAGGGAATACGCTTGAACATGACAGCACCTGACAAGTTGGAAGCGGAAAAGAAAGGAGATATAACCTGTTGATCAGGGGCAAAGCCCTGAATCAACATGTCTTCTACTAGAAGTGAATCGGGCAGCTGTCAAATCAGCTGCCCGATAAAAGAAAGGAGGGTTTGGTCTACGACAGTGCTAAAACGACATTCATCACCTACACCCGTCAGCCTGCCGGGCGGATCATCAGCTTAATCACTTCCTTGCTATCCAGACTGACAGATTTCACTTCTGCCTGGTAGTCGGCCTTGCTGACATCACCCCCCAGACTTATCCGGGCGACAATGTCCAGACGATTGGCGTCAGACAATTTACTGCCGCCCATCATCATGGAAGAACTGTCGTCCAGAATAACGACCCTGGGCAGCTCAGAAACTGTAATTGGCACCGCCGCAATAGGCATTCGTGGACCACCGCTCTCCCTGGCGAAGATAATCACCCGGGTATTGCCCGGCAGCGATTGCAGCTCAGGCGCCAGGGTGACATTTACCCTGAGTTCGGCGGGTGACTCTCCGAGCTGTGCACGAGCCTTGCTGATCCCGGATGCCAGGAACTGACGGGAAGTGGGGTCTGTTTCGCTCTCAAGGGCCATGCTCCAGGCGTCCACCGCAGCCCTGTAATTGGCCTGAACAAAGGCATCAATACCCTGGATCCCTAACGCTGTGGTATTGGCCGGATCAAGACTCAGGGATTCCAGGTACAAACGACGAACTTCACCGGTTACCTGACTCTCGGCTTCCAGGAACAGCGCCTGGGCCAGCAGGGCAGAAGCATCAGAGCTGCTCCCGGCCAGCTCATACAGGCGGCGATAAGAGGACACGGCTTTATCTACTTGGCCACTGGCCAGGTAACGACCTCCCAGCAGGTAATAAGCCTGGGAATTCTCCGGACGCTTTTCGCTCCATGCTTCCAGAGTAGAGAGCCGCTCTTCCTGGCTGATTTCAGGGTCCATAAACGCTTCTGTGACCGCCAGCTCTGTCTGGGCGCCGAGCTTGAAATAGAGAGGCACTGCGACAAGGGGAATCAGCAGCGCAACCACCAGAGACATCGGCAAGTTGCGGTCTTCATTATAGGCAGAGGGCTGATCCACACCAGAACCCCCGGCACCATCCACCAGACTTTTTTCCAGTTCCAGCCGCAGTGCTGCAGCACTATCCTGATCCAGGTCTCCCCGCTGCAACTGCTGCTCAACTTCCTCCAACCGCTCGCGGTAATAAGCGACACTCGCCGTGTCTGATGAGGTCACTGAGGCCTTGCGGCGACCGACTATCAGGGGAAAAACCACCAGGGCTGCAGCCGCTATTACCAGGACCGACGCCAATAGCCAAAACTGCATCATGATTCTTTCCTATCCAGTAGTTTTTCCAACTGGGCACGCTCCTGGTCACCCATTGACTCATCTTCCACACTGGGTCTGTGCTTCCGGACCAGGACAAAGACAATGAACAGACCGAACAACAGCAGAACCAGTGGCCCCAGCCAGAGTACCAGTGTCTTGCTCTCAAACTGCGGCCGGTAAAGAATGAACTCACCGTAACGATCCAGCATGAATTCAATCACGGTTTTATCGTCGGCACCTTTAAGAACCATGCGGTGAACTTCGCGGCGAAGGTCTTCAGAAATGCCAGCATTGGAATCGGCTATGGATTGATTCTGGCACTGTGGGCAGCGCAGTTCCTCGGTCAACCGGAAAAACTGCTGCTCCTGGGCCTCAGTGGCGAATTCGTAGCTCTGAATCACGGTGGCCTGACCTGTTGCTGCATAGAGAGCAACAAAAAGAGCAGCAACCAGACTGACAAGCCAATGTCTTATATTGAATATCACGTTGCTGGCTCCTTCTGCAGGGCTTCATAGCGGGAGCGCAGGTCGTTCTCCCAGACGTTTTGGTTGACCACGCCTACGTGTTTGTAACGAATCACTCCAGCCTTGTCGATCAGGAAGGTCTCAGGTGCACCGTAAACACCCAGGTCAATGGCCAGGCTGCCATCGGTGTCATTGACACTGAACCTGTAAGGATTTTCCAGTTTATCCAGCCACCGTCGTGCATCTTTCTGGTCATCCTTCCAGTTCACCCCATAAATCAGCACTCCCTGCCGCGCCAGCTCCATCAGATATGGGTGCTCAACTTTACAGGCAACGCACCAGGTGGCCCAGACATTCAGCAGCATGACCCGCCCGGTGATCTCTTGGTTGGAAACCACCTTTTCAGGCTTCAGAACCGTTGGCAGACTGAACTCCGGCAGAGGTTTCTCCAACAGTGCGGAGGGCAGCTCACTCTTGTTGTCCAGGAACAGCCCTTTGTACAAAAGGACACAGAGCGCCAGAAAAAAAGTCAGGGGTATAAACAGCTTTAATCGCTTCATGTCTGCCCCCCCAGAGCTTCTTCCTGAGTCCCACCTTCACTGCCCTTTCGGCTGCGACCAGTGACTTTCCGCACTACCTTCAGCCGGTAGCGTCGATCTGAGATGGCGATAAATCCGCCCACTGACATGAAGATGGTGCCAAGCCAGATAAAGCGCACAAAAGGCTTCACATGCAGACGGACCGCCCAGCTGTCATTGTCGTCCAGTTTCTCGCCAAGGGCGACGTATAGATCCCTGGACAGACCTGGATCTATGGCCGCCTCGGTCATGGGCATGTTCTGCACCGTGTAAAGGCGCTTTTCCGGATGCATGGTGGTGATCTTGCGACCATCCCTGAAGACACTGACAGTGCCGTAATCCGACAGGTAGTTCGGCCCCGGTTTTTGCACCACGTCGTCAAACCTGAAGCTATAATCACCGATGCTGACGACATCACCGGGTTCCATGCGAACATCCCTCTGAATGCTGTAGCCGGAACTGATGGCGACACCGATAAAGGTGACTGCCAGACCCAGGTGGGCAATCTGCATTCCCCAGTAGGACGGCTTAAGTTTCTTCAGGCCTTTCAGCAGGCCGGTATGCCGCGTTTTGTTAAGGATGTCCTTGCCGATGATCAGCAGCATCCAGAACACCAGTGCCATGGCCACAGCTTCAATGGGAATAAACCGGTCTCCATAGAAGGCGCTGAACAACAGACCGCCAATAACGCTGACCACCAGAATCCAGCGAACCTGCTTAAGCAGCCAGGCAGCCTTGTTCTGCTTCCAGTTCAGCAGAATGCCGAAGCCCAGTGCCAGTGCCAGTAACATGGATAACGGAACAAACAGCATGTTGAAGTAGGGAGGTCCAACGGAAATCATGCCCAGGTCCAGGGCGTCGAGCAGCAGCGGGAACATGGTGCCCAGCAGCACAGTAGCCGCGGCACAGGTCAGGATAATATTGTTCACCAGCAACAGGGTTTCACGGGACAGCAGCCTGAATGTGATCCGGCTGCGCACTTCCGGTGCCTTGAAGGCAAACAGGGTCAGGGAAGCCCCTACAACCACCAGCAGGTAGGCCAGGATAAACAGCCCCCGCTGAGGGTCACTGGCAAAAGCGTGTACCGAAGTCAGCACACCGGAACGAACCAGGAAGGTACCGAACAGGCTCAGGGAGAACGTGAAGATCGCCAGCAATATGGTCCAGCTCTTGAACAGCCCACGCTTTTCAGTGACTGCCAGGGAATGCATCAATGCTGTGCCCACCAGCCAGGGCATCAGTGAAGCGTTTTCCACTGGATCCCAGAACCACCAGCCGCCCCAGCCCAGCTCGTAATAGGCCCACCAGCTGCCCAGGGAGATGCCTGCGGTCATAAAACACCAGGCGACTGTCGTCCATGGCCGGGCCCATCGGGCCCAGGCGCTGTCCAGCTTGCCGCCGAGCAGTGCGGCAATGGCAAAGGCAAAAGCCACGGCAAAGCCAACATAACCCATGTAGAGCATGGGCGGGTGCACAATCATGCCGAAGTCCTGCAGCAGCGGGTTCAGGTCGTTACCATTCTCCGGCGGGAAAGGCAGGATCCGGGCGAAGGGGTTTGAAGTCATAAGCGTAAACAGCAGGAAGCCAACGCTGACCATACCCAGCACAGAAAGTACACGCGCAGAAAGCTCATGAGGGAGTCGATAGCTCTTCATGGCCACCGCCTGGGTCCAGCCAGATAACACCAGAACCCACATCAGCAGGGAGCCTTCATGACCACCCCAGGTCGCGGTGATCTTGTACTCCAAAGGCAGAAGAGTGTTGGAATTGTTGGCAACATAAGCCACAGAGAAATCGTTGGTGACAAAGGCGTTCACCAGGCACAGGAAAGAGAGTGCAACGAAGGCGAACTGACCGAACGCCATAGGTCTGGCAAGTGCCATCCAGCGCAGACGCCCGGTGTAGCTGCCCACCAATGGCATGATGCTCTGCACCACCGCCATGCACAGGGCCAGCACCAGAGCAAAAAGACCCAGCTCGGGATTCATGACTTCGCCTCCTTCTTGTACTGCTTGCTGCCTGAATGACCGGCTTCGTCCAGGGCTTTCTGCACCTCCGGCGGCATATAGGTTTCGTCGTGTTTCGCCAGAAGTTCATCGGCGATAAAACGTCCTTTCTCGTCTACCCTGCCGGTGCCGACCACGCCCTGGTGTTCTTTGAAGAGGTCAGGCAGAATGCCTTCATATTCGACATCCACTTCTGCTACGCCATCGGTGATCCGGAAGAATACCTTCAGGCTGTCCGGGTCACGTTTCACAGAACCACCAACGACTATCCCGCCGCCGCGGATTTTCTGTCCCACCGGCACTTCACCGGCAAGAATCTGGCTGGGTGAATAGTAGTGGTTGATATTTTCCTTCAGTGCGAACAGAGCCAGGCCCGCGGCCAGGCCGACGCCTGCCACAAGCAGAACCACCAGTATCAATCGTTGACGACGTACAGCATTCATTGCGTGCCCTCTTCGGTTTCCATGGCAGGCAGATCCTGCTGCTTAGTTTTAATTCTTTGAGAATGGCCGGCCATTGCCAGGCTTTGCCTGTTTGCAGGCTGCGGGCGCTGTTGCCTGGCCTGTCGCTGAACCTGCGCCACTATCCGTTTACGGGCTCTGAGTGGTGCCAGAACATTCCAGGTCAGCACCACCAGACCTATGCCATAAGCCGACCAGACATAGGGGCCGTGTCCCCCCATGGTGATAAAACTTGTCAGATCCTCAAAATACATTGGTCGGTTTATCCCATTTCCTGATTCGTTCTCTGTCCAACAAGTTGCCGAACCCATTGCGTCCTGCGTTCACGATCGAGAATCTCTGTCCTTAGTCGTACGGTCAGCATCACGCAGAAAAACAGGTAAAAGCCGGCAATCGACAACAGCAGGGGCCAGAGCATCTCCGGCGCCATGGATGGCTTTTCGGTCAGTTTCAGTGTCGCTCCCTGGTGCAGGGTATTCCACCATTCCACGGAGAATTTGATGATCGGAATATTCACCAAGCCCACCAGGGTGAGAATGGCACAGGCTCTGGCCGCTGTGTTTGCGCCATGTACAGCGCCTCTCAGGGCGATCACACCGAAGTAAAGGAAAAGCAGGATCAGCATGGAAGTCAGCCGTGCATCCCAGACCCACCAGGCACCCCAGGTGGGTTTACCCCAGATGGCTCCGGTCGCCAGCGCCAGGAAACAGAAGGAAGCACCGATGGGGGCGCAGGCCGCCAGCACCATGTCGGCCAGTTTCATTTTCCAGATCAGGGTGATGGCTCCGGCTACCGCCATCAGAACATAGACGGCAGAAGCCAGAAAGGCGGTGGGCACATGCAGGAAAATAATCCGGTAGCTGTTGCCCTGCAGATAATCCGGTGGCGCAAAAGCCAGCCCCCAGATCAACCCTGTTGCGAGCAGGGTAATCATGGCGGCACAGAGCCAGGGCAGGAATTTGCCACTGATTTCATAAAACCATCTGGGTGAGCCCAGTTTGTGAAAAAAAGTCCAGTTCATCGTATTGTCATATCCAACAGTCTTATGAAGCTATTCTCTATAAGCTATTCTCGGTCAGGCTTCTAACCATCAGCCATCACCCTCAGCGAAGCCGCAATGGCAATAGGAGCCAGGCACAACCCCAGAACAAGCAGGGCCGCCATCCACAACAGGTGTCCTTTATACGCCATTCCATCAATGGCCGACTGCACGGCACCGGTACCAAATATTAAAACAGGTATATAAAGAGGCAGTGACAACAGCGTCAGCAGTACCCCGCCTCTCTGAACCCTGACCGTCAGCGCTGCACCAATGGCACCCGCCAGGCTCATTAGAGGCGTACCCAATAACAAACTGAGCATCAATGCAGAATAGGCTTCTACTGGAAGGTTCAGCATCAAGGCCAATACTGGCGCCAGGGCTATCAGGCTGATACCCGTTGTCAGCCAGTGCGCCAGCAGCTTGGCCAGCACCAGCAGCGGAAGTGGGTGGGGCGACAGCAGCAACTGTTCCAGTGAACCATCGTCCTGATCTGTTCTGAACAGCGAGTCCAGAGACAACAGCACCGCCAGCAAAGCACCGATCCAGACAATCCCCCCTGCCAGCCCCGCCAGAACTTCCCGCTCCGGAGATATTCCCAGGGGGAACAGGCTCGCCACCATTAAATAGAAGGCAACTGGATTGAGGACCTGTCCGGGTGAACGAAAAACCAGCACCAGGTCACGTCGAACCAGACAGAAGAAAGCCTGTCCACCATGGAGCTGCTGCTGTCCCGGAACTTTCAGGGAGCCAGATATTGCCGGTTTGTTATGTTCGCCTGACTGGCCATCCACTGATTCTCTATGCAGGGTCGACTGTTCAAGAGTATTCACGACAAAGCCTCCTGCCCGTAATCAGCCTCTTCAAAAGCGGTCGGCCTGTAGTCCTCCAGACGGACTCTGCGAAACTGTCCGACAGTGGATGACAAGCTCTGGTGACTGGTGAAAATGACCATCCCGCCCCTGCCCGTGTGCAGGCCCAGTAATGACTCCAGCCAGGCTACGCCATAAACATCAATGGCAGTGAATGGCTCATCCAGTATCCACAGGGGCGTCTGGCTCAGTGCCAGATCCGCGAGGGCTACCCGGCGATGCTGACCCGCCGATAGCTGGCCACAGGGAAGATGCTCATACCCAGCCAGGTTGACCTGCTCAAGGGCCGACAGCTGACTGTCAGGATCAGGTTGCTCATTGCGCAGCCTGGCCCGCCACTGCAGGTTCTCCACAGGTGTCAGCTCTGCCTTGACGGCCGGTTTGTGCCCCAGGTAAAAAGCGGCGAGACGAAAATCAGCGAAATGGCTCGTGTGTTTTGCCGAGTTCCAACGAATCTCCCCCTGGTAATCACGGGAAAGCCCCGAGAGGATTCTCAGCAGAGTGGTCTTGCCGGCACCGTTGGCGCCCTCGACCTGTAACAGTTCACCCCGGGACAGAGTGAATGAAAGATTGGAGAAGAGCACTCTGTCATCTCTTTCACAACCCAGCTGAACTACCTCAAGCAAAGGATCATCCTGTTATTGAAATTATGCCTCGTCCGCCACCAGACATCGTGCATTTTGATTGTTAGTTGAGCGGGAATTATACCTGAAAGTACTGACTTTCAGAACACACACCCTGTTAGGGAACCTATACAGACTCCTGAAACTACCGCTCGTTGACCCACCATACAGCAGCTTCCACCCTGGAGCGACACCCCAGTTTCCTGAGCAGCCTTTTCACATGCACTTTGACGGTGCCTTCACTGATATTCATTTTCCGGGCAATCACTTTGTTGGCATCGCCTTCAGCAATGAAATGCAGCACTTCCTGCTCCTTGGGCGTCAGCAGCGCCAGCTTACTGCCCTGCTCCGGTTCCGGTCTGAGTACGGAAGCCAATACCTGCGCCAGCCGGTCATCCACCACCAGTCGACCTCTGGCAGCCCGGGCAACCAGATCTAGCAGCTCTTCCGGCTCCATATCTTTCAGCAGGTAGCCGTCTGCACCGGCTCTGAACATGGCGGCTACATCATCCTTGTGCTCCGACACCGTAAGAACAACAACCCTGGAAACCACTCCGGCTTCCCGCATAGCTTTCAGGGTTTCCAGCCCATCCATGCCCTTCATATTCAGATCCAGCAGGATCAGATCCGGGTCCAGCTCCAGGGCCATCGACAGGCCGTCACGGCCATTGCTGGCCTCACCGGCCACCTCCAGTCCTTCCTCTTCATCAATCAGCTGGGCCAGCCCTTTGCGCAACAGAGGGTGGTCATCGATCAGCAGTATTCTGGTTTCACTCATTCAATACCTGCCATCAAGCTGCGGCAAATTCAAGATTGACACGAGCCCCGCCGAGAGGTGAACGACAAAACGACAGCTGTCCATCAAGACTGGCTGCCCGTTCTTCCATGATGGTTGTTCCATAGTGACCATAGCTACGGTCAGAGCTGCGTCCAGGGTGTGCCCTGCCACCTTTATCATCAATGGAGTTAAACCCACGCCCGTCGTCGTCAATAATCACCTGAACCCGACCTTCCGGCAACTGGCTGCAGCTAACTTTTGCCGCTGAAGCTCCGGCATGTTGGATAATATTGACCAGTGCTTCACGGACGATCTGCAGAACATGAATCTGGTGGTGGGCGTGTATTGAACAGAAGCGCAGCTGGTAGTCCAGCTGGAAGTCAATGTTCTCAGCCCTCTTCCGGTATTCTCTCAATGTATTGGCCAGGGCATCTTCCAGCGAACCCTCAGACATATTGAGACGGAAAGTGTTCAGCAACTCACGCAACTGCCTGTAGGCACTGTTAATGCCTTCTCTCAACTCTTCCACTACAGAGTCAACTGACTCATCAACACCCAGCTTTACCAGCTGACGACGCAGCCTGACCACCTGGATTTTCTGATAGGACAACGCCTGGGCCAGTGAGTCGTGAAGCTCTCTGGCAATAACGGATCGCTCTTCGATAAGCAGCAACCGCCGTTCATTGTTCTCGCTACTGCTGCGATACAGCGAGGTTGCCACCATATCGCAGAAGGTTTTCAACCATTGACGACTTTCGTCGGACAATCTCTTTCCTGAACGGGTAATAACCTGCAGATAACCAAACTGCTGTTCTTTCAGCTGCAGAGCAAACTGCCAGTCAGAGTTAGGGTGCCTGATACACTGGATACACTCTCCCTTGTTGCAGATGCCGTCCAGCGAATCGCCTTCAGGACAGACTGACTGCAGCCTGGGGTTACCGGTATTCGCAGTCAGGCAGACATAGCAGCTGTCCAGCTCCAGCAGCTGCTTCCAACGGTCCAGAAGATGTCTCAATTCCCGCTCGTCATAGGGGTTCACTCCCAGAGTCTGAGAGGCTTCATAGAGCAGTTGCAGTGCAGTATTGGACTGCTCGAGTGATCGGGTCTGCCTGGACACCTGCTCTTCCAGGTTGTCATAGAGCCGGGAAAGATCCCGGGACATGCCAGAAAATGTTCTGGTCAGCTGCCCCAGTTCGTTATTACCTCTGTATGTCAGCTCAAGATCGTTGAAATCGCCGCCACTGACTTTTTCCGCCGCCCGGCTCAGGTCGCCAATGGGCATAAAAAGGTTGAGCCGGATAAAGCGAATGGAGAAAATACCTATGCAGACAATCCCGCACAGCATAAGAACCGCAATCACAAACAGGATACGCAGCTTGTTCTCGGTATTCTGTTGCAGAGCGTTCACCAGCGAGTCAATCCGGTCAACAAAACCCGGAACATTCTCAATGAACTCCACCCGGGTTCCGGGATCAAGCAACAATGGACGCATATGCCCGCTCCATTCTTCCAGCAGGGCAGCATAGCTCCTGCCCAGCTCATCGTTACGACCAGCAAGCTTGCTCAGAGACGGACGGTTGATGCTGTGATCAAAGATCTCGATCAAACGTGCCAGGGACTCTTCGCTGGTCAGCTCTGGAACCAGTACCTGTTCAGACAGTCGCCAGGACTGCATGCGCAGTGATCCGGACACATTGATGGCGGCCGCATCACTTTCCGTTGCCGTGGCAAACCATAGGGAAGAACCGATACTGATCAAACCCAGCAGGCAGATGCTGACAATAGCCGCAAGGGCTTTGAATCTTATGGGCTGCAAAGTGACCGGTGACTCACAATTCGGGAAAAAATAATTACAGGCAGCAGTTTATTTATAAACCAGTCAATGAAACAACTATTCACCTCTCAATTTTTGACATGAATCAACTTAATCAGAAATTTATTGATATACCCCCAAATCCCCCAAAGCTATCAACCGATCTATGCTGAAGGCCAGAAAACCCGCCCCTGAAACAACAATTCAGCGCTCCACATACCCCTAACTCACATACCCCTAAAGAGGTACGCACTACCTCCTCCTCTGTTTTACCACTCTTTTCTGGGGCTTCTCTGAGAAATTCTGCCGATTACTATGGTCCCGATATAGACGACAATTTTATAGTTATTTTGATAGTTAATTTGATAGTTAATTTGATAGTTATGGGGCAGCCAATCGACTCGTCACGACGCTTTTTTTTCCGCAGCAGCAAGCAGCAAACTTTGCCAGCCCGGCCTCCCTGGAGCCTTTCCGAAGAGACCTTTATTGACCGCTGCGAACGTTGCGACCTGTGCATAAACGCATGCCAGACCGGCCTTTTGATCAAAGGTTCCGGTGGTTTTCCTGAAGCTGACTTTACCAGGGCTGCCTGCAGCTTTTGCGAAGCCTGCATCAGCGCCTGCCCAAAACAGCTCATGAAAAAAAACGGGCAAAAACCCTGGCCTCTGCTCCCGGTCATCAAAAGTAATTGTCTGGCACAAAACAAGATTCACTGTCGCACCTGTGCAGAAATGTGCGACAGCGACGCCATTTCATTTCGACTGGCCCTGGGCAATGTGGCACAACCCGTCATAGATCATTCTGCCTGCACAGTCTGTGCAGAATGTGTTGCTTCCTGCCCGGTCAGCGCCATCAACATGAAACCTGCCGAGGAATCCGCCAATGCAGAAAACAGCTGATCAGCATCAGAACGACAGTGGATGTATTTCCGGCCTGGCGTTACAGGTACGACTCGACAGCATGGACGAGGTGGTGTCTACCATCAGCGACTTCGATGGTGTCGAAGTCCATATTATCGACCCGACCGGCAAACTGATCATCACCATTGAAGAGAACGCAGGTGAGAAGATCATGATCGACACCATCACCAGAATCGGGCAGGTGCAGGGAGTCATCTCAACCGCTCTCGCCTACACGCACCACGCAGCCTGAAGGCATCACCCCTTCAGGCTGCCGCAAGAAGCGAAAACATGCAGTTTATACAGCTTCGGGGGAAGGAAACTGCATTGCCACAGAAAACCATCCAGGGAGTGAAACATGAAACAAAGTCGTCGCGACTTCATAAAAAGCAGTGCGGTAGCCGCCACTGCGGCAGCGGCCGGGGTCAGCCTGCCGGCTTCCGCCACCAACCTGATCACCAGCAGCAAAGAAACCGAAATCAAGTGGGATAAAGCACCCTGCCGTTTCTGCGGCACTGGCTGCTCCGTTCTGGTTGGTAGTCAGAATGGTCGTGTAGTCGCTACACAGGGTGACCCGGAAGCTCCGGTCAACCGCGGGCTTACCTGTGTGAAAGGGTACTTCCTGTCCAAGATCATGTACGGCAAGGATCGTCTACAGACGCCACTGCTGCGAATGAAAGACGGCAAGTTCGACAAGAACGGTGACTTCACGCCCATCACCTGGGACCAGGCCTTCGACATCATGGCGGAGAAATGGAAAGACGCCATCGCCAAAACCCGCAACTCGGACGAAATGCCGCCAGTAGGCATGTTTGGCTCCGGACAGTGGACCATCTGGGAAGGTTATGCGGCTGCCAAGCTGATGAAGGCAGGTTTCCGCTCCAACCACATTGACCCTAACGCCCGTCACTGCATGGCTTCCGCCGTGGTTGGTTTCATGCGCACCTTCGGCATGGATGAACCCATGGGCTGCTACGACGACTTCGAGCATGCCGATGCCTTTGTTCTCTGGGGCGCCAACATGGCGGAAATGCACCCGGTGCTCTGGTCCCGTCTGGCCGATCGCCGTCTGTCCCAGGAGCATGTGAAAGTAGCCGTAATGTCTACCTTCAAGCACCGTTCCTACGAGCTGGCGGATAACGCCATCATCTTTACGCCACAGACCGACCTGGCCATTGGCAACTATATCGCCAACTACATCATCCAGAGCGGCAGTGTGAATCAAGACTTCGTCAGTAAGCACACACACTTCCGTCGTGGTGTCACGGATATCGGTTACGGCTTGCGCCCTGAACACGAACTTGAGCAAAAAGCCAAGAACCCGGGCAACGGCGGTGCTACACCAATGTCGTTTGATGAGTACGCCGAGTTTGTCAGTGAGTACACCCTGGAGAGTGTCTCCAAACTGTCCGGAGTGCCCGAGAAAAACCTGGAAGAACTGGCGAAACTCTACGCTGATCCAAAGACCAAGGTAATGTCCCTGTGGACCATGGGTGTAAACCAGCACACCCGCGGTGTCTGGATGAACAACCTTATCTATAACATCCACCTGCTGACCGGCAAGATCGCCGAGCCCGGTAACGGTCCTTTCTCCCTGACAGGACAACCTTCTGCCTGCGGTACAGCCCGTGAAGTCGGTACTTTCGCCCACCGTCTGCCTGCAGACATGGTCGTCGGTAACAAGGGTCACCGGGATTACGCCGAGAAAGTCTGGAAACTGCCGGAAGGGACTATTCCGGAAAAAGTCGGTTACCACGCCGTACTGCAGCACCGCATGCTGAAGGACAGCAAGCTCAACGCTTACTGGGTGATGTGCACCAACAATGTACAGACCGCCCCCAATCTGTTGAACGAAACCCTGCCGGGCTATCGCAATCCAGACAATTTCATCGTTGTCTCCGACCCATACCCGACAGTGACCGGCCAGGCCGCTGACCTGATTCTGCCAACCGCCATGTGGGTAGAAAAAGAAGGCGCTTACGGCAACGCCGAGCGTCGTGCCCAGTTCTGGTATCAGCAGGTTCCGGCACAGGGTGAAGCTCGCTCTGACGTCTGGCAGCTGATGGAATTCTCCAAGCGCTTCAAGGTGGAAGAAGTCTGGTCCGATGCTCTGCTGGAGCAGATGCCTGAATACCGTGGCAAGACACTGTTTGACGTTCTGTACGCCAACAATCAGGTCAATAAGTACTCCCTGGATGAGATTCCAGAAGATCGACTGAACGAAGACTCCCGTTTACTGGGTTTCTACATCCAGAAAGGTCTGTTCGAAGAGTATGCCACTTTCGGTCGCGGCAAGGCCCACGATCTTGCCGACTTCGAAACCTACCACAAAGTTCGCGGCCTGCGCTGGCCCGTAGTCGATGGCAAGGAAACCCTCTGGCGCTACCGCGAAGGTTCCGACCCTTACGTGAAAAAAGGCGCTGGCTTCGAATTCTACGGCAAGCCTGACGGCAAGGCCTGGATCTTCGCCCTGCCCTACGAGCCACCTCACGAAGCGCCGGATGAAGAGTTCGATCTGTGGCTGTCCACCGGCCGTGTTCTTGAGCACTGGCACTCTGGCTCCATGACTCGCCGGGTTCCGGAGCTGCACCGTTCATACCCCGATGCTCAGCTGTTCATGCATCCCGATGATGCTGCCGAACGCGGTCTGCGCCGCGGCGATGAAATCATGATCACCTCCCGCCATGGCGAAGTCCGCACCCGGGTGGAAACCAAAGGCCGCAACAGTCCGCCAAAAGGGCTGACCTTCATGCCCTTCTTCGATGCCAGCCAGCTGACCAATAAGCTGCTCATCGACGCTACGGACCCACTGTCCAAAGAGACAGATTTCAAGAAGACCGCCATCAAGGTAAGCAAGATCTGATTTCGGGGAATTAACAGAGGCTTCCGAAAAGCCTCTCAGGTACATAAGCCATGAAAAAACTGATGACTTTTTTTGCAGCTGCACTGACCTGCAGTTTTGCATTTGCCGAGACCAGCCACCTGGCCATTGATGGCATTGGTGGCCTGGAGTCCCTGCGCTCCATCAATCTGGATGTAGAAGGCCCCGTGGAACCCATGAAGCCAACCATTCAGGGCAAAAGCATGGACAGAGAGTTCGTGAGCATGCCACCACTGGTGCCTCATGAAGTGGATAACTTCCAGGTCGACAAAAACGCCAACTCCTGTATGCGTTGCCACAGCACAAACAACGCCAGCAAGTGGGGAGCTACCCGTATTGCTGTTTCCCATTACGAGAACCGGGATGGCGAGCAGCTGGCGGACGTGGCACCTGGACGGTACTTCTGTCTGACCTGCCACGTTCCCCAGAAAGACGCCAAGCCTTTGAAGGAGAATACCTTCGAGCCTGTTCAGGCCCTGAAACAGTAACGGAGGGATAAACCATGGCAAAGGAATTCTTCCTCAGACGATACTGGAAAAAGCTGACCGGACCGGCCGGCAAGATTTCCATGGGAGCCCTGCTGGCGATCGGTTTTGTCGCTGCGCTGGTACTGCATGGCAGCTTCAATGCGGTCATGGATTACACCAACACCCAGGAGTTCTGCATAGGCTGTCACCAGGACGACGTATATCAGGAGTTTCAGCTGACACCCCATTACAGCAACGCCTCTGGCGTTGAGGCTGACTGCGCCAGCTGTCACCTGCCGAAGGAATTCGTGCCCAAGATGACCAGAAAGATCATGGCCAGCAGGGAAGTCTGGGCTGAGCTGACTGGCAAGGTGGATACCATTGAAAAGTTCAATGAGCATCGCCGGGCAATGGCCGAGCGCGAGTGGGATCGTATGATGGCAAATGACTCCCAGGAATGCCGTGATTGTCATGTCGAAAGCTCCATGGACCTGGCACTGCAGTCACTGAACGCCCAGAAGGGCCATACCAGGGCTCAGGAAGAAGGCATGACCTGTATCGAGTGTCATAAGGGTATTGCTCACCAGCTGCCTGATATGAAAGGCGTGGCTGGCTGGAATTAAATCAAAACCTTGCAAACGGACAAAGGGCGCAAAAATGCGCCCTTTGCTTTATCTACTCGTGTGTTTACTGGCGAAGAGAAACTGCCTCTTCCTGCTCCTGATCAGACACCAGGGTTACCGGGTAGTCCAGCGCCAGCCAGGAATAATAGCCGTCCCTGAAAAAGAAGACTCTCTTGTAGCCCCAGAGCGCAGCCAGATAACTGGCGATGGCTCCTCTCATATGGTAAGTGCTGTTGCCATAAATCACTATGGGCATATCCTTGTCGAAAGTGCCCGGCATGAACATCTGCCTGAACCCGGCTCTGAGATCAAGGCTGTGCGCCCCGTCCACATGTCCCCAACTCCACTGCTGATAGGGACGCACATCAATAAAGAGTGCGCCCAGTGAATGGAGCCGTTTGGCTTGGTGAGTGTTGATGGTCACTACATCTTTGATATTTATCGGGGCTTCTTGGGCTGGCAGGAAGGTGCTGGACAGGGTCAGGAACAATCCCAGTGCGTAAGAAATCCATTTCATAATAATACAGGTCCGTTATAAGACTGCTTTATAAGAAAGTATATGGAGCAGGCACCCGGCCCCTTGGAACAATAGGAAGCAAGAATCCATGTCTTCACTGCTATGGCGTATATGGATACACCTGACTGCCCCTACCCCATTCATGACAACCTGTTGAAATAGCAAGACTCTATCTAATCCAGGCAAGACACCGGCTGAACATCAATTCAGCCAGTGGTGAAGCTTGGCCCGCAGCCTGACGGCAGCCTGGGAATGAATCTGACTGACCCTGGACTCGCTGACGCCCAGAACCTTGCCAATTTCTTTCAGGTTCATCTCTTCGTCGTAATAAAGCATCAGGACCAGCTTTTCCCGTTCCGGCAGCTTTTCAATAGCGTCCACCAGGGCAAACTTGAACTTTTCTTCCTGGATATCCGCCTGGGGGCCCTGGTCTCCGGAACGGGCCTGCATCCGGGACTCTTCACTGTCGAACAGCTCTTCAAAGCTGAACAGGCGACAGCCTCTCAGATCGCTGAGCATTGTGTAGAAGTCATCGATGTTCACGTTCAGCTCTGCCGCAACCTCTGAATCACGGGCATCACGCCCCAACCGGGCCTCAACGTTCTGAACCGCTTCTGTGACTCTCCGACTGTTTCTATAGACTGACCTTGGACCCCAGTCGCCTTTACGAATTTCATCCAGCATGGCGCCGCGAATTCGGATTCCTGCAAAGGTTTCAAAGCTGGCACCCTTGTCGGCATCGTATTTTGAAGCCGCCTCCAGCAAACCAATCATTCCTGACTGGACCAGATCATCAATCTGCACACTGGCCG
>JBPCXN010000009.1:0-11502 GCA_051008495.1 Endozoicomonas sp.
TTCAGGTTGGCCCGGAAATTTCGTAAAGTGTCGAGCTTCTCACTCTGCTATTTTTTCGGCTGTCATGGCGGAAAAAGAGCTAGCGAGAAGCCGACGAGCGATGTTCGCTTATTTTCGTACACATCAAATATCGAACATTTCAGTATTTCCGCAGCCTCCAGGTTGGTCAAAGCGGCTTTATGAATTTTTCGGGCTAGCACTCAAAGCATTCCTGCCTGCCGGTAATAGCTTGTCATTTCCCCTTCCAGAGTTTTGCGAAGCCATTGATGTGCCGGGTTTAATTCCCAGTGTTCCGCCCACAGCAGTTTCAGCACGGTATGACTTATTCGGCAATCATCTGGGTTAAACGAAGCCCAGATGAGAAAGTCCGACAAGAACCTGGAAGGTAACAACGCCAAGGCTCAGTACGACTGGGTTACCGAGACAGGCGACCTTGGTGTGAAGAACAAAAAGGCAGACGATGTCTTCACCATCAACATCCGTTACTACTTCTAAGACATTTCCCCAAGGCCGGTTACCCTCTGTAACCGGCCTGTCTTCTGCACTGCTTACCCTTCCTGCAAAACTGTCAAATCTCTTTCATATTGACCCGCTACCATCAACTCAAGAGCTGCTTATTGATTGGAAGCCACCCGGTCAGGGTCGAAAGGATCACAGACAACAATGAAAATACTCTACGGTGTACAGGGTACCGGCAACGGTCATATCAGCCGGGCACGCGTAGTCGCGAGGCAGTTTCAGGAAGCGGGTGCCGACGTTGATTACCTGTTCAGCGGACGCCCGAAGGAAAAGTTCTTCGATATGGAGGTGTTCGGCAATTGCATGTATCACCGCGGACTGACCTTCCAGACCGAAAATGGCCAGACCCTTTATGGGAAAACCCTGCTTAAGAACAGCCTGACTCGCCTGGTTTGGGACATCCTGCAGCTCGACACCAGTTCCTACGATTACATCATCACCGACTTCGAGCCCATCACCGCCTGGGCGGGTAAACTGCGAAATGTTCCCGTCATAGGCATTGGTCACCAGTACGCCTTTGAACACTCTGTGCCCTGTGACGGAGAGACAGCCCTGGCCAGGAACATAATGAAGTACTTTGCCCCGGCGCAGCGCTCCTTCGGTCTGCACTGGCACCATTTTGACAGCAGCATCCTGCCTCCCATTATTGATACCAGTATCCAGCATCAGCCAGGAAAGGACACCAGAACCATCCTGGTCTACCTGCCGTTTGAAAACCAGGACTACGTGCAGAGCCTGCTCAGAGAAGTCAGAGGATACCGTTTTGTCGTCTATTCCCCCGACCTGAAGGATCAGGATCTCGGGCACCTTTCCCTGAGGAAGAACAGCCTGAAAGGCTTCAAGGAAGATCTGGAATCCGCCCATGGCGTCATCTGCAACTCTGGCTTTGAGCTGATCAGCGAGTGCCTGCACCTTGGCATACCGGTTCTGACCAAACCTCTGCAGAAGCAGATGGAACAGCTCAGCAATGCAGAAGCACTAAGGCACCTGAACTACGCCACCACCAGCAAGGAGCTGTCCCAGGAAATCATTCGATCCTGGCTGGAAAAAGGCATACGTCGCCGCTCCGTTAAATACCCGGATGTGGCCAGTACCCTGGTTAAATGGTTGCTGGATGAACACAGGGAACAACCAGCTAATTTATCAAAAAGGCTTTGGGAACAGGTAGGCTACAGCTGAACCCAACATTGACACAGGTCATGCCCGAAGCCTGACAGCACTCCTCAACCTGCGGCATACTGGCACAATGCCAGGACGGCGTTCATCCATGAGGAGTGAAAAAAATGACCATTGATCACCTAACTACTTTTTTTGGCTGGTGCTCTGTTATCAACATGGTGGTACTGATCCTTTTCAGCATTGCACTGACCACTCTGAAAGAGGCCATCACCAGCACACACAGCAAGCTCTTTGGCATCAGTCGTGACAGCCTTGCGACAATGTACTTCCAGTATCTGGGCAACTACAAAATCGCTATTTTCATCTTCAACCTGGTGCCTTACCTGGCTCTAAAACTGATGAGCTGACATTCTTGCTGGAGCCCTGTAGCGCCCCATACACAGGGCACCCAGCCATTGAAGAGTCAGGACATAGTGGTAATGTAAGCGTAATGTAAGCCCTCCAGCCGCCAAGGTGAGTGATTTCCTCTGCCCCCTCAACCCCTTGAGGTTCACAGATAAAGCCTGTTACTTCCCGGCCGCTGGCCAGTGTCAATGTCCCAAGCCCAAGTGGTGCTGGAATTCTTGCCAGAAAAGAGCCCACATTCTGTAAGGGCACTGCCCAGACTTCCACGGCAATAGAAGTATCCATACTGTCATCACGAACAAGCCCAGGTCGGAAGGGAGGCCCTCCGGCCAGGGCAAAAAGCCGATAACCTTTTGCTGTATGGGTTGCCTCCACCAGGGCTGCTCCCCTTTCAGTTAACTGGCTGTTCAGCGGCATACCTGACAGATGTGCACCACAAACGGCTATTTCCAGACAGCCACCGGTAACGTCCTGCTTAGATGAAGGCTGCCAGGTAAAATCCGTTGCCCCCATCCTGCCAGACTGACAGACCATAAACTTCTGACCCAGCGACAGCAGGAACTCATCGCTGAAAGCTCCGGCAAACAATGTAACGCCAAACGGCAGACCTTTTTCTGTAAAGCCAGCCGGTACGGCCAGCGCCGCATAATCCAGCAGGTTCATAAAGTTGGTGTATGTGCCGAGGTTGCTGTTCAGCTGAACCGGGTCATTCAACACCTGTTCAATGGTGTAGTGAGTGGGAGCAGTGGGCGTAAGAATGGCATCCACCTTTGCAAGAGTTTCGTCAGCAACTCTCTTCAATGCCTGGAGGCGGTACTGTGACCGGAATACATCTGTCGCCTGTTTGTCGGAACCGGGAGCAATAATACTTCGGGTGACTTCCAGCATGGCCTCTGGATTGCTTTTCAGTATGTCTTCACAGGCCAGATAACGCTCTGACACCCAGGGGCCTTCATACAGCAGTCTGGCAGCATCCAGAAATGGCGCAAGATCAACCTCGATGATGTCAGCGCCCAGTCCCTGCCAGTGCTCGACCGTTTGGGCAAACAGCTGCTCATAAGCCTGATCACCAAAGAATTCCAACTGTTCCTGCTTTGGCACTCCCAGCTTCAATTGCTGTGGCCAGCCAGCTTTTTCCACCAACGGTTTCGAGCGAGACCATGGATCAGCTTCATCCTCACCTTCCGCAACAGAGAGAACATTCGCTGCATCATCCGGGTTCAGAGCAAAGATGGTCATGCAGTCCAGGCTTTCACAGGCCGGCATCATGCCACGATTACTGAGCAACCCCCTGCTTGGTTTCACGCCCACAAGATTATTAAAGGCCGCTGGAATCCGCCCCGAGCCTGCTGTATCAGTACCAAGAGAGAAACTCACCAGACCTTTAGCCACGGCAACGGATGACCCCGAGCTGGAACCTCCCGAGATATACGACGGATCGAAAGAATTCCGGGTAGGGCCATGAGGTGAACGCACTCCCACCAGGCCAGTGGCAAACTGATCCAGGTTGGTTTTACCCAGGGGAATGGCACCGGCATCAATCAGCTTCTGCACTACATGGGCAGACTGATCCGGCACAAAAGCCGCTTCAGGGCAGGCAGCAGTGGTAGCTATCCCGGCCAGATCAATATTGTCCTTGATGGCAAAGGGCACGCCATACAGCGGCAGTTCATCGGGGCTTTTTTCCGCCAGTCTGTCCAGATAAGGCTGCAGCTGCCCACGGGTCTGCAGTGTGATCCAGATATTGTCTTCATTGCATTGCAGGCTGGCAGTGAGTAGGTGCTCGACCAGGGTTTCCGGAGACAGGACACCGGATTTATAAGACTGTTTCAGGGCTTCCAGGGATAAATCGAATATGTTCTGAATCATGCCGCTTGTCCTTCACTGGCAGTTTCCAGCACCAGCAGTCGCTGGCCGGCCGCTATCTGACTGCCTTCCTTACGAGTTAATGACTGCACTACACCTGACTCCGGGGCGGTAACCGCTATTTCCATCTTCATGGATTCCAGGATCATCAGCTGCTGGCCTGCCATGACCTTTTCTCCCGGTTTCACCAGTACCTGCCAGACATTTCCAGCAATATGACTTTCCACCGACAGACAGTTGTCATCCAGTGAGTCTTCATCCTGAGTCTGGTTTCCGAGATCCTGTTCGGCTTCAAAGTGAATCTGGCCGGAGTCTATCCAGCGCTGCAGTTCCTCATCAAAAGCCTGCTGCCGGGTTGCAGTGAAAACGTCAATAGACGTCTGGTTGCCCTCAAGAAACTGTTTGTAGTCTTTCAGACTGAAGTGAGTTGACTCGATCTTCAGCGGGTACTGCCCCTTGGGGAAATCTTTGCGAATCTGCACCAGTTCTTCAGCACTGACTTCATAAAAGCGGATCTGGTCAAAGAAACGCAGCAGCCAGGGCTTTTCAAACTCTTTTGTCTGGCGATAACGGTTCCACATCTGCAGGGTGCGGCCGACAAACTGATAGCCTCCCGGCCCTTCCATGCCATAAACGCACAGATAAGAACCGCCAATGCCCACGGAGTTTTCTGCAGTCCAGGTTCGTGCGGGGTTGTATTTGGTAGTAACCAGTCGATGACGGGGATCTATCGGTGTAGCCACCGGTGCGCCGAGATAAACGTCCCCCAGCCCCATCACCAGGTAGCTGGCGTCAAAAACAATCTTCTTGACTTCATCGATTGACGACAGGCCATTGATGCGCCGGATAAATTCAAGGTTGCTGGGGCACCATGGTGCATCATGGCGTACCGACTGCATGTATTTTTCGATGGCAAGCCGGCAGGCTTCATCATCCCAGGACAGCGGAATATGAACGACTCTGGAAGACAACTCCAGCTTATCAATGCCTGCCAGCTCCGTTTCTGCCTCACGCAGTAGTGCCAATAACGATGACCGGGAAAGTTGACGATTGTCGTAATGTATCTGCAGCGAGCGGATGCCGGGAGTCAGCTCTCTCATTCCATCCGGCTGCTGTTGCTGCAGCCATAACATCAGGGCATGCACCCGGAAGCGCAGGGCAATATCCAGCTCCAGCGGGCCGTATTCAACCAGAAGGTACTTGTCACCCTGGGCTCGATAGACAACTTTGACGCCATTTTCTTCTTCAGGAATCGTCAACAGTACGGGAGCAGTTCTAACACCCTCTCCGACCAGAACCGGGGTATTTTCAATCAACTGCTCAAGAGATGCCTGCTGAGCCTGCTCCAGAGCCAGCGCATCATCAGCACTGACTGGAATAAAGCGAACCTTGTCGCCAGCTTTCAACTGGCCCATTTTCCAACGTTCAGCGCTGACAATGGTGACGGGACAGACAAAGCCTCCCAATGAGGGACCATCTGGCCCCAGAATCACCGGCATATCGCCTGTGAAGTCCACAGCACCTATGGCGTAGGCATTATCGTGAATATTGGACGGGTGCATGCCGGCCTCACCGCCATCAGAGCGGGCCCACTCAGGCTTCGGGCCCACCAGCCGGATGCCGGTGCGACTGGAGTTGTAGTGCACTTCCCACTCCGCCGCAAAAAAGTCATCCATGTCTTTTTCTGTAAAGAACTCCGGTGCCCCGTGAGGCCCGCATATCACCCGGATATTCCAGCTGCGGTTAATATCCGGCTTTAATGAACCGGGCAGCTGCAGGTAATAAGCCGGCGCATCGGCTTCTTCAAAATGAAGTACATCACCAGCCAGCAAAGCCCGCCCGGAATGACCACCAAACTTCCCCAGGGTAAACGTTGATTTACTGCCAAGGTAATCCGGACATTGCAGTCCACCCCTGATCAGCAGGTAAGAACGGGCACCGGCACCGGTTACCTTGCCTATTTTCAAGGTGGCTCCTGCCGGTACATCGATGACCTGCCAGAATGGAACAGGTTCACTGTTCAAAACTGCTGGCATTTCTGCACCGGCAAGAACGATCTGTGCTGTCGCATTGAACGACAGTGTCGGACCGTTAAGGGTGATTTCCAGGCCAGCGGCAGTTTCCGGGTTTTCCAGCAACCGGTTGCCAAGCCGGAACGACCAGTTATCAAAGGGACCTGAGGGTGGCACACCGACATCCCAATAGCCCGTGCGCCCGGGGTAATCCTGGATAGTGGTCATGGTACCGCCGGACAGAACTTCTATGGAGCAGGCGCTGTGCTGGAAGCCGTCCAGAAACCGGGTGGTCATTTCACCCCTGCTGAAAGCCTTGGTTTCCAGCACATTCCGGACATAATCAATATTGGTTTCAATGCCATAAATCTCTGTCCTGCTCAGAACAGATGACAACTGCTCAATAGCCTGTTCACGGCTATCTGCCGTGACAATAACCTTGGCCAGCATGGGATCAAAAAAAGGCGACACCTCTACACCGGCTTCGATCCAGTGGTCGACACGAACCGACTGGCCATCGGCCTCGGGAAAACGGACATGGCTTAGCAGGCCAGCCGAGGGCTGAAAACCTTTCTGAGGGTCTTCCGCATAAACCCTGACCTGTACAGAATGCCCTGCGGGCTTCAGCTGACTGGACAGCATTGGTAAAGGCGGCAGCTGACCAGCACCGAGTAACAGCATCCATTCAATCAGGTCAACGCCCCAGACCTGTTCCGTCACACCGTGCTCTACTTGTAAGCGGGTATTCACTTCCAGAAAGTAAAACTCATGGGTTTCCCGATCATAGACAAACTCTACCGTGCCGGCGCTTCGGTAATTCACCACCTGCACCAGACGCACCGCCACCTCCCGTAACTGTCGTCTGACGGCATCCGGAATATTCGGAGCCGGTGTTTCTTCAATGACTTTCTGGTTACGACGCTGGGCGGAGCAGTCTCTTTCCCCCAGGGCAATAGCGCCGCCTTTCCCGTCACCGAATATCTGTACTTCGATATGGCGCGCGCTTTGCACAAACTTCTCAAGGAAAACACCGCTATCAGCGAAATTATTACCCGCTAACCGCCGAACAGAGTCCCAGGCTGATGACAGCTCTTCTTCATCGTGACAAAGCTGCATGCCAATACCACCACCGCCAGCAGTGGACTTCAGCATAACCGGGTAACCGATATTGCCTGCTTCGTTGAGAGCTGCGTCCAGCTCTTCCAGCAAACCTGAGCCAGGCAGGAGAGGAACATGATTCTCCTGGGCCAGATTCCTGGCGCAGTGCTTCAAACCAAAGACTTTAATCTGCTCCGGGTCAGGCCCCAGAAAGACCACGCCTTCCTGCTCACAACGCTGGACAAAACCGGCATTCTCACTGAGAAAACCGTAGCCGGGATGAACCGCTTCAGCGCCACTGTTCCTGATAATCTCGAACAGCTTGTCCTGGTCAAGATAGGTTTTTGCTGCAGCCCCTTCTCCCAGGCTATAGGCATCATCAGCCAGAGTGACATGCAGAGAATCCGCATCCGCTTCGGAGTAAACCGCCACCGAGGCGATACCCATTTTTTTCAGGGTTCGGATAATCCGTGTAGCTATGGCCCCACGGTTGGCAATCAGGACTTTCGAAAACATGAAGATCGTCCGCTATTGTTATTCTTGCATCGTATTGTGCTCATCATTCAATTCGCCGTTAACCTCAATCCCAGACCAGCACTTCTATTGGCGTAGGATTGTAGGCATTGCACGGGTTATTCAGCTGCGGACAGTTGGAAATCAGTACAATGACGTCCATCCCGGCTTTCATCTCGACGTATTTCCCGGCGCCACTGATTCCATCTTCGAAAGTCAGGCCTCCATCCGGCGTTACCGGCACATTCATGAAGAAGTTAATGTTGTGGGTAATGTCCCGCTTGCTCATCCCGAACTGTTCATTTTCGGTCACCGCCAGAAGCCAGGAATCACGACAGGCGTGCATGCATTTCTTTTCCAGCGAATAGCGCACAGTATTGGATTCTGTGGCACAGGCGCCGCCGAGGGTGTCATGGCGACCACAGGTATCGGCCGTAATTTCCAGCATCACCCGGCCTTCAGTCGACAACAGGCGGCTGCCTGCGGTCAGGTAGATATTTCCCTGTTCACGAATGGTATCCATGGCACTGTATCTTTCCGTGGGATCATCGGCACTATAGAAAAGTGTGTCTGCCGCCTGGTTGCCGTGAGTATCCAGAATGCGCAATGTCTGGCCCTTTCTCACAACCTTCATCCAGTAATCACCAGCCTTTATGGTTTCACGGAACAGAGCGCCCTCAGGCAGCAGTGAGCTTTTCTTGATCATACTTTTACTCCCTGCAGATGAAACAGCTCGTTATTCTTGAAACCTCGCTGGTTTTCCTCACAACTGTTACGACAGCTGTCATCTTCCTGTGCAGGAGCAGCTGACAGAATCTGGTAACGAACCGGTTTGCGGGGATACTCTGCAGCAGGATTCAGTGGGTGAGGACAGGTGTGGAACAACACCAGGGTTTCCATCTCGAAGCGCAGCTCGACGGAAGCCCCGGCACGGGAATGATTGGCAACAAACTGCAAATTACCGGCTTCGTCGGTCATAACCCGGCTAAACCAGTTGATGTTCGCGGCCAGGTCTTTTTTGCCAAGTCCGTATTTGGCCAGCTCCACCAGGAAGCTGTCGTAACCGTTCTGCTGACGCTCGTTACGAAATTCCTGGTAGTGTTTTTCGTCCCATTTTTCCGCCACGCTGGCCCGGCTGGTATTGCCGCAGACCGTGTCATGCCAGCCCAGGCTGTCTTCCGTGATGGAGCAGAAAATGCGCCCCATATCAGAGTAGAGGCAATGGCCTTTGGTGAGTTTGAAAGTATGCTGGCACTTGAGCGTGTCCGGAGCGTTGTAGCGTTCAAGCAGGTTAGCCGGGTTATAGAACAGCATGCCGAGATTGGCACCGCCTTCTTCGTCAATCAGTTTCAGCCGGTAACCAGGCTTCATGGTCAGGGACCAGTGGGCGGCGGGGGGAATCAGGTCTTCATAGAGAATGTCTGACACGCTCATCATCTTGCTCCCGGGTTCTGGCCAGTCAAGGTTCAGAGCCCTGGTTTTCAGGTTGCACGGTTGGAGATGCACTGGCATTGCCAGTCAGTCTCCCGGGCTTTTATCCCTCCGTGTAACCTCACAGGATCATGAGGTCGGCGACTCTCGGACCAGGCACCTGACGCAGTGGCAAGACTGCACGCCAGACCGGAACCCTAGACGCCCATTGCAATTTTTAAAGTCATCTCCGCTAAAACTCATTGTGCAAGTTGCAGGCCAGATTGCTTCAGGCTGCATGAATCCAGTCCCGCCAACAGCTAACACCCACTCCGGTCAGATCACGACACCGCAAAATCGGCTGGACAGGCACCAAAAGAATGCAGGCAAAAGCGCCTTGCACTGAAATCAGTCACTGGTTATCAATTGACTGGTTTCTTGTAATAATGTTGCATCTGTTTATTATGATCAGAATTCGATACTACGGGTCTCTTCCTGACGATGCATTGTCCCTTCTGTAGTGCAGTTGACACTAAAGTCATAGACTCCCGCCTGGTGGCGGATGGCAACCAGGTGCGCAGGCGCCGGGAATGCCTGACCTGTACGGAACGGTTCACCACTTATGAAACCGCCGAACTGCTGATTCCAAGGCTGGTCAAACGCGACGGCTCCCGTGAACCCTTTCATGAAGAGAAGCTTCGCGCCGGCATGACCCGGGCCCTGGAAAAGCGCCCGGTCGGCGTTGAGCAGGTGGAAGAAGCCATCAACCGGATCAAGCATCGCCTCAGGGCTACAGGCGAGCGTGAAGTTCAGTCACTGGTGCTGGGTGAAATGGTGATGCGCGAGCTGCAACAGCTGGACGAAGTCGCCTATATCCGCTTCGCCTCGGTCTACCGTCACTTCAAGGACCTTAATGAATTCCGGGAAGAGATCGACCGGCTGGAAACGGAAGATAAGGGTAAAAAGCATTCTTAGGAGTCTGCCGCCCTTAGACAGACTCCCGGCAGCTTTACAAACCGGTCACCAGCAGCCATCCCATATAGGCGACAAAAGCTAATAGCATAATGGCGCTCTTGTACTTCGGTATAATACTTTCGCCTGTGTTTTCCTTAGTTATGCCCCCGACAGTTGTCAGTAATTTTCTATCTGACGAACGACCTGTATAAGCACTTGCGACCAGAATCGCGGTCAATCCCAGCATCGCCAGTCCGTCTCTCTGCAGGACCATGGCATCCAGCTCAATGCCATCGCCCAGGATGCCTGGAAACGCCAGCACGCCCAGCAGGTTGAAGATGTTGGAGCCCAGCACGGTGGCCATCACCATATCAAACATCCCTTTACGGGCACTGGCCAGCGCCGCTGCCAGTTCCGGCAGGCTGGTGCCAAAAGCTATGACCGTCAGCCCAATAACCAGCTCACTGATACCGAAGCTTCTTGCCATTTCACTGGCGCCCCAGACCAGCAGCCTTGAACTTCCCAGCAGCAGAATCAGTAACAGCAGGGATTCAAACATGGCACGGTTAGTACTGATAGGCAGTAGAATAACGTCTGAATCACCTTCGCTGTCACCACCGGAGTGACGAGACAGGTAAAAGCAGTAGGCAACCAGTCCTGCGCCCAACAGAAGGCCGTCGAGCTGTCCCAGGACACCGTCCCACATCAGCAGCAAGGCAAACAGAGTGACACCACAGAGCAGAGGCAGCTCCCTGGTCAATATACGACGACTTATTATGAGTGGCGTAACCAGACCACAGACGGCAAGTACCAGGCCGGTGTTAATGATATTAGAACCCAGCGCATTACCTATGGATATGCCGCCGGCCCCTTCGTAGGCGGCTACAGCAGATACCAGCAGTTCAGGTGCCGATGTGCCAAAGGCGACAATGGTCATACCTATGATCAGGATCGACATGCCAAGACGGGAGGCCAGGGTGGACGCCACTTCAATCAGCCGGTCGGCACTCCAGGAAAGTACGATAAAGCCAATCAGAATGGCGGCAAGAAAAGTCAGAATTTCAGTCATTCAACAGGTCGCGAGGGCTTGGACGACAGGCAACAGTAACCAGGCCCTCTCAAACCAGTGCTGTTACCCGAGTCTCGCCAAGCATCGTTCAGAATAGATGAAGAACGTGCCGCATACGCCACAGTCCGCAGACCAATGATGTTGACGCATGCACCTGTAAGGGAGCGTTGGGAATTAATTCATGGACTCAGTGCTGCCGTAAAGGGGTCATATACAAGGAAGGCTTGCGCTGGTGTAGTTAATCTACATCAAGCAAGCTCTGACGCAGTAGATGGCCCCTTTACGGAGCAAACTGAGCCTCATGATTAATTGCCAACGCTCCCTTGGCCAGGCAGGCTACTCCCCCGGAGTTGCGCCGATTGTACGGGCTCCCTGTCATGAAGACAAATACGGCTTTGCGCAACTATGCTGCCTGAACCTTCATTGCAGATTGTGCAACCCGCAATCAAAAAGAAAGTACATCACGGTGCTGCGCATATTCACAGCCATTCCTGACAGAGAACAGCCAAATCCAAATCAAAGAAGGCATCAGATTAC
>JBPCXN010000010.1:0-4663 GCA_051008495.1 Endozoicomonas sp.
TATGCTCCTGTTTTGCCTGCGGGATTTCGGATTACGGGCAAAGCCCTAATCCGACCTACAGCAACCAGGCTGTGCGCCTTACAGATAATCATACGACGGCTCCTGAAAAGGGGCCACGACTTCGGAAAACACGATGACTCTGGTTCGACAGACATCCCCACATGCTCGCGGTCCCAACAGTACCCAGCAAGTGATGAAACTGGTTCTCCTGGCCGCAGTGCCGGGATTTGCCGCGCAAACCGTCTTCTTTGGCTGGGGTGCGCTGATCAATATTGTCTGGTGTTCACTGGTAGCCCTGGGCTGTGAAGCCCTGATACTGAAAATACGTCAACGCCCGTTAGCTTTCTACCTGACGGACGGCACAGCTATTGTCACCGCAGTGTTGCTGGCGCTGGCGCTGCCCCCTCTTGCCCCCTGGTGGCTGACGTTAGTGGGCACTGCCTTCGCCATCATTATCGGCAAACAGCTCTATGGTGGACTGGGCAACAACCCCTTTAATCCGGCAATGCTGGGCTATGTCCTTCTGCTGGTCTCATTCCCCCAGGAAATGACCCAGTGGATGCCACCTTCCGGCATTGAAGGCCATCCGCCGGTCAACGGTTTCATGGATGCCCTGGGCAGTATTTTCCCTCTGCTGGGTTCAGGAGTTGATGTGGACGCCATCAGCATGGCAACTCCACTGGACGTCCTGCGTGAAAACAAGAACCTGACCATGGCTGAACTCTGGGAAGCCAATGCCGTGTTCCATTACTTTGCCGGTCGGGGCTGGATCTTCGTCAACCTGGGCTACCTCCTTGGTGGTCTGTTCCTGCTCTATAAACGAGTGTTCACCTGGCATGCACCTGTAGGCATGCTGGCGGCACTGGCGGTAATGTCCACGCTTTTCTGGGGTGGCAGCGGTTCAGAAGGCAATGGCTCGCCCCTGTTCCACCTGTTCAGCGGTGCGGCCATGCTGGGTGCATTCTTTATCATCACTGACCCGGTCAGTGGCGCCACCAGTAACAAAGGCCGACTGATCTTTGGTGCAGGTGTCGGCATTCTGGTTTATGTCATACGGGCCTGGGGTGGTTATCCAGACGGTGTCGCTTTTGCCACATTACTGATGAACATGGCGGCCCCCATGATTGACTACTACACCCAGCCGCGTACTTACGGCCACAGTAAGCCCAACAAGGGCCTGCCAAAGACGGATTGACAGCCTTGAGCGATAACAGCCCTGAGCGTAAAGAAAGCCCTGAGCGCAAAGACAGCCCTGAGCGAACTGAAAACATGAGCGAAACAACGCTGGTCAAAAGCATTACCCGTAACAGCCTCAGCCTGGGACTGTTCGCTGTCCTGACCGTGGGTCTGATAGCAAGCACTTACGTATTCACCAAGGAGCGGATTGCCGATCAGGTGCGGGCCTTTGAAGCTCGTGCCCTGATGGAAATCCTGCCTCGTGAAACACACGACAATACTCTTCTGGATACCCGTGTGACCCTGGCCCCTGAAAGGCTACTGTCCAACACCGAGGAAAAAGACGCTTTTGTCGCCTTTAAAGAAGGTCAGCCCGTCGCCGTGATTCTTCCGGTTGTCGCACCTGATGGATACTCCGGACGTATTGAACTTCTGGTAGGCATCAACGTCAATGGTAGTCTGGCCGGTGTGCGTGCAGTTACTCACAAGGAAACTCCGGGACTGGGTGACAAGATTAGCCTTAAGGTCACTGACTGGATTCTGGGCTTCACGGGTAAATCCCTGCAAACGCCCAAGCCGGAAGGCTGGGCGGTTCGCAAGGATGGCGGTCAGTTTGATCAGTTTGCCGGCGCCACCATCACACCCCGTGCCGTGGTTGCCGCCGTTTACCGGTCACTGCAGTATTTTGCTGACAACAGGGATGTGTTGTTTACCAAGGGTAAAGCCGCTATGAATTCAGGCAATAAGGAGCAAGACAATGGCCAGTGATTCAAAGACATCTCCTGCCAAGATTGCCCTGGATGGCCTCTGGAACAACAACCCGGCGCTGGTTCAGCTGCTGGGACTCTGCCCACTGCTGGGTGTTTCCAACAGTGTCGTTAACGCTCTTGGGCTGGGCATTGCCACCATGATGGTGGTAACCGGTTCCAATATCGTCGTGTCGCTGATCCGTCACCAGGTGAACGACGCTATTCGTTTGCCAGTGTTCGTGATGGTCATCGCCTCATTCACCACCTGCATCGAGTTGCTGATGCAGGCGTACACTTACGAGCTGTACCGTATCCTGGGGATCTTCATCCCGCTGATCGTAACCAACTGTATTATCCTGGGGCGGGCTGATGCCTATGCTTCCAAGCAACCTGTTGCTCCTGCCGCTTTTGACGGGCTGATGATGGGAACGGGCTTTGCCGCCATACTGGTTCTGCTTGGTGCGATGCGCGAGCTGGTAGGCCAGGGAACGCTGTTTGCCGGCATGGACCTCCTGTTTGGCCCGATAGCCGCAAACTGGACGATCACGGTTTTCGCAGATTACAAACAGTTCCTGTTTGCCATCCTGCCGCCAGGTGCCTTTGTCTTCATGGGCTTCCTGATCGCCCTAAAGAATGTTATCGACAACCGCATTGAAGAAGCCCGCAAGGCCAGTGCTCCCGAGGTTGAAGCCGGCAGCCGGCGAGTTCGTGTAACCGGCAATATCAGCTGATAGGACACTGATCTAAAAAGGCACCGTTACCTGGTAATGGCGCCTTTTTTACAGGTACCTGAAGGGCCTGAATTAACGTGAACACTCAGCAGTTATAGGTCCCTTCGGGCTGTTTTGGAAACGCTTCAGCATTGCACCACTGAAGATCAAGGTCAGTGTTTCAGCAAAAATCACACTTAGCCATACACCTGTTTCTGGCAAATACTGTGGCAGGATCAGCAGTCCGACAGCGAGAAAAACAAAGCCACGCAGCAAAGAGAGAACAGTGGCGCTACCGACATTCTCAGTATCCTGGAACATTGTCACAATCACCAGATTCAACCCCATAAAGAGAAACGCCAGGAAGTAGAGCTTCAGGGCGCTGGCCCCCAGCAGAATCAGCTCCGGACTTTCAGTAAACATACCCGCCACATGCTCAGCACTGAACAGCATGAACATCAGGGCTACAACACTGAGCGACAAGGCATAACAAATGCTCAACCCACGTATTTCCTTCACCCGCTGGCTGCGGCCTGCCCCATGGTTAAAACTGAAGATCGGCTGACAGGCCTGGCCTATGCCCATTAGAATAAACAGCACCAACAGGCCGACATTCATGACGATACTATAGGCCGACACATACAGCTCACCACCAAAGCGGAACAAGATAAAGTCAACCAGCAGTGCACTGGCAGCGCCTGCCGATTCCATGAAGAAAGTGGGCAGCCCCATGGTCAGTATTTTACCAATACGGTCAATGCCCAGCCCCTGCAGGTTCAACTTCAGGTGTCCGCGACCAGTGACAAAGTGCACCATGAGAATGCAGAGCAGCAGAACCTGTGAAAGACCTGTCGCATAAGCTGCGCCATACTCCCTTCGGCACCAATCGCACGAAGAATATCTTCCAGCCAGAACAGGCTGAGCAGCGACAAGGCTCCTGCCAGTAAAGCGGTAAAGGCCATGGACTGGACAAAATAGCCCTGACCGGCCTTGTAATTATGCTTGCCAAACTGGATCGACATCATGGCGCCACCACCAATGCCAATCATGATGGCAACAACGGAAAAGAAGGAATAGAACGGAATGGTCAGGGCCACCGCTCCAAGTCCGTCCGGGGCGACTCCACGACCAATAAAGATGGTATCAGCCATGATGTAGACTGACTTGATGAGCATGCCGGTGATGACGGGCAGAAGGTAAACCAGGAAAGAAGACTTAACGGAGTCGTTATCGCTGCTTTTTTCGTTAAACCGTCATTAAAACAGTGTTCCGGCCGCAAAGGCCCAAAGGCCGGAAACAATGTGGCGTTGAAGCGATGACTCCATCTCATTGGCAGTTTGGAAACGTTTTCGGTGGACATGGCGTTCAGAGCGGTCTTTACTATGGCTTCACTGAGAGAAAAGTATCAGCAAGCAGAGGTTTATCGTTTCTCTACTTTCGCAGATTTCTTACGGTCAGGCCAATCTGAAAAACTATCTGATGTATTGTAATGCTATCTCGAATATTTATAGGTTATATAGTTTTTACTGGAGTGATAATAATTGCTTCTGACTTAGCCATGGCTGGGGGCTTCTTCTCCAAGCCAAAAACGGGACCACTTACTGAAAATATTTATAGCGGCGATACGTTCGATTTTATTAAAAAAGAGCACGGCTTAGTTAATGTGAATCCCAGAATTCAAAAAATGGATATAGGGAAGAATACTATTATTCACGTAAGCCTTGCCTGCCAAGAAGCTGAGATAGATGAGCAATGGTCATATGTGCTTAAGAAAAGTAATCAGCGTTGGCTTTGGCATGCAGTTGACCATGCTACCAATACCGTTCTTGCCTATGTTTTTGGTAAAAGAAAAGATGAGATTTTTAAAAAGTTGAAAGCGCTTCTTGAGCCATTTGGTATTAAAAAGTTTTATACCGATGATTGGGGGGCTTATGACCGTCATCTTGACAAAGAAAAGCACATAGTCGGAAAAGAAAATACCCAGAAGATAGAACGTAAAAATCTGAATTTCAGAACCTGGATCAAACG
>JBPCXN010000011.1:0-12070 GCA_051008495.1 Endozoicomonas sp.
CCAACTGCCAACTGCCAACTGCCACCCAGAAACCTAATCCACCTCGGCACGTCTCAGCTGGCGATACCCCATAACCTGTTCAACCGCCCTGCGGACTTTATCCCGATTGAGTGACTGACCCAGTGCAGCGGATGATAACCAGAAATCGCCATTGGCTCCTTCGCTCTCTGTTCCCGGTTGCAGCATCTTCGAGCGAACCCCTTCCGGGTGAATATAAAGCAGCTCTGACGTGTCCCGGATACCCGCGTGAGAACCTATCTGATTCGACTGATAACCCTGGGCAGCCAGCTTTTTCAACTGGGGCGCCACTGAATAATAGTGGGACAGGTTGCCGACAATGATCCCCGGACCATAATGCTGTCTCAGCTTCATGGCTACCTCAGACTGGGGGGATTGGTTGCCGCGGCTGTCACCAATAAAGTAGATCTCGGTAAAGCCCTGTGACAGCATGTTTTCGGCAATTTCCTGCAGAAGCAGGCTGTAGCTGTCGTCGTTTATGGAAATGGTGCCCGGCCAGCCCTCGTGAGGCTGTTCAGGCACATAGGGCAGGACGGGCGCCACCATGGCATTGCCGAGATCTCTGGCGATATCTTCAGAAGCCTGACGAATGATGTAGTTGTGCTTACCCAGAATCATATGCTCGCCGTTCTGTTCGGTACCGCCGGTGGGAATGAGCACAGTGGTAAAGCCCTGCTGCAGTTTTTGCTCGACTTCTTTCCAGGTCATATCTTCCATCATGACGGTGTCGGCAGGCGGGGAAGCTGGCCATTGCTGGAGCAGGGAAAAACCGGTCATTCCAGCCAGGGCGCTGACACCGACCAGAGACAGGGCGGGACGTGGCCGCCAATTCTTCAGAAAAGGCAGGAACAGCAGTTTCAGTGTGGAGCTGTATTCCCTGGATTCAGGGCCAATTCCGTACTGGAGTTCTTCCTGCTGGCGGGGAATATAGAGGGTGCTGAACAGCCAGTCCCAGACAGCCAGTATCAGTCCGAAATTTTTGTCGAAATGCCTGGGCGCGTCACTGTGATGAATCTGGTGTTGCGCCGGGCTGATCAGCAGGTGGCTGAGCCAGGCCGGATAGGGCAGCCAGACATGAGAATGACGCAGGTTGTAGCCCAGCAGGTAGAACAGAAAGACGACCAGGTTCAGCCCGAAAACCTGCACCACGGGTGCAGGTTCGCCAAGCAGCAAACTGACCGTCAGGGTGGCGAAATTACTACAGATGGAGGCCAGGCTGAACGAGAGGATATCGTCCACCGGGTGCATCCGGTAGACCGTCAGAGGTGTCAGGCTGGTGGCAGAATGATGAACCTTGTGGAATTCCCACAGGAAGGGCACTTTGTGTTGCAGCCAGTGCGCCAGGAAGACCCCGAAATCCATGGCGATGACGGCCACCAGAGTCAATGTCAGTGAACGTTCGGGGAAGAAAATGTCCTTTGGCATTGTCGGTACATTTAGCCAGGCCTGGATGGAATCGGTTATCTGCAGGTGCAGAAACAGCAGAAACGGCGCGATCAGCACAATCATCAACAGTTTGGTGACAATAAAGTAAGTGATATCCACACGAATCGATGGATCTCTTCGGGCTTCATCCGGCAACATGAAACGGCCAAAGTTCCGCAGGGAGGCTGAGCGTCCTGCTTTCAGTCGAAACAGCAGCAGCGCCAGGGTCAGGGCAGAAAAAAGGTATAGCCAGTAGATTCTCTGGGTGGAATCGGCGATATAACCCAGGGGTTCAAACAGTGCGTTCATAGGCGATCAGTTTTGAGTTTATCCTATCCCATTGATCGGCTGTTACAGCGGCGGATGAACTATTGGCGAAAGTGTTTGACCAGAGCCTGCACTTCGGGTTGCTGAAGATACTGTTTCAGGGACTGGTATTCTGCTGGTCCTATTCCGGCCATTTCCTGAACTTCTTTCTGCGACAGTTCCAGCAGCCGCTGCCAGTTTTTACAAAAAGTGGCCAGTTTCTTTGAGCGGGCCTTACCTATTCCCGGCAGGCTCATTGACCTGAGCTGCCGGTCGAATGGCGTGGCGCCAGCTTTTTTCAGGGAGGTAAGCAGCTCGTTGATCTGTCCTGGTTCCAGGCCAGCTTCGGCGAGAGCCGAAGACGGTACCGTCATGATATCGGGCAGGGACTTTATTGCGCCTTTCTCCAGCAAGCTGCGCAATACGGGTTCTTGCAAATGGGGTAGCTGCAGAGCTGTTTTTCCGGCAAACCATCGCAGCCGGCTCAGGAGTTGCTCTTTACATCCGGGAGAAAGCTGCAGGCAGGTAAAAGCGTTATAGCGCTTACTGTCAAGGAATTGCGGTGCCTGGCGGTTTTCGGGGCGAATCAGTACTTTTCCAGCCACAGGTGTGGCAGCACCTTTTAACTGTATCGAGATTTCATCACCAATGGCCATACCTTTCCGCTTGAGATTGGCGCTGCTGCCCAGGGACAGTTTCCGGATGGTTTCACCACCAATAGTCACAGGCTCAACATAAACGACGGGCGTAATGTTACCAGTGCGACCAATACGGAACTGGATATCCGTGATGGTGCTGACTGCGGCCTGAGCCGGAAATTTCCAGGCCAGCGCCCAGGCCGGTTCGTCATTTTTCCAGCCCAGAGCTTTCCTGAGCTTCAGGTTGCTCAGCTTAAGCACTACGCCATCAAGCAGAAAGGGCAGGGGCTTTTCCGGATTCTGAAGTTTGTCCCGGAGCTGTTTCGCTTCTGCCAGAGATTCCACCTTGTAAGTGAACAGTGTTGGAAGGTCAAAACCCAGGTTGACCAGCATGTTCAGGTTGGTGTTGTCAGAATCGTGGGGACTGTCCAGCCAGCGCCAGGGGAAAAAATCCAGGGTTCCCAGGGCATCGGCATCGGCCTTCTGCCGGTTGATCAGGCCGGCGGCATAATGCCGGGCGCTGGTGTTTTTATCGGGCCGTTGCCACAGGTCCAGGCGGGCGAACAGTTCGCCATGAAGGACAACATCGCGGTAGCCCTTTGGCAGTTGCAGCGGGATAGCGGGAATGTGCTCGACTTTGTCGAGGATATTCTTGCCGGTATGACCATCACCCCGGGTCGAAGCGGCAACCAGCAGCCCGTTGCGATACACCAGCTCAATGGCGATACCGTCAATCTTGGGCTGGAGCAGGATCAGCTCGTCGCCAGCCTGATGAATAAAGGCTGCCACTTCCTGTTCGCTGCTGGCTTTACGCAGACTGCCCATGAAGCTTTCATGGGTGATGTCGCCGCCGACTACAAACTGGCTTTTACTTTGTCCAGCCTGCTGGTGGAAACAGTTTTGCAGCGATGTCAGCCGGCCTTTCAGGGCATCGAACTCATCGTCCGACAGGACTGGCTGGTATTTATTGAAATAGAGGTCGTTGTGGTAATCGACTTCGGCCTGTAGCCGGGCGACTTGCCGCCTGGCCTCACCGCTTTCCATGGGAGGGCAGTCTCCCCAGGCCAGAATGGGAAACAGCAGTAGCAATCCTGAAAAAATGCGCATAGATACGTCCGGGCGATGAACTTCATGACTTTATAGTCAGGCGTTCAGGGTCATCGACCGGACAGATGGAAAGCGAATCCACTCTGGATGAATGGGCGATTATAAGGGATAGCCGTCAGGATTATTGGACTGCCAGCGCCAGGCGTCTGACACCATGTCCTCCAGCCCTTTCTCCGCTTTCCAGCCCAGCTCTTTCAATGCCTTGTCCGGGTTGGCGTAACAGGCGGCAATATCGCCAGGGCGACGCCCAACGATTTCATAGGGCACTGGACGGCCAGAGGCCTTTTCAAACGCTGCCACCATTTCCAGTACGCTGTAGCCTTTGCCGACACCCAGGTTCCAGGGCTGTACACCGGTGGTTTCACGCAGTTTTTCAATAGCCCGGACATGCCCGATGGACAGATCCGCCACGTGGATATAATCCCTGACACCAGTTCCGTCGTGGGTGGGATAGTCATTGCCAAACACCCGCAGTTTTGCCAGCTTGCCGATAGCTACCTGGGAAACATAGGGCATCAGGTTGTTGGGAATATCATTGGGGTCTTCACCAATCCTGCCAGATGGGTGTGCGCCCACCGGATTGAAATAGCGCAGCAGGGCGATGCTCCAGCTGTTATCGGACTGGTAAAGGTCAGTCAGCACCTCCTCTACCATGAGTTTGGAGCGACCATAGGGATTGGTGGCCGACAGGGGGAAGTCTTCTGTAATGGGCAGGCTGGCCGGGTCACCGTAAACGGTTGCCGAAGAGCTGAAGACGATGCGCTTGACCCCGGCGGCTTTCATGGCCTGGCATAGAACAATGGTGCCGTACACATTGTTGTCGTAGTAATCCAGCGGAATCTCACAGGATTCGCCCACCGCCTTGAGGCCGGCAAAGTGAATCACTGCTTCAAATTCGTTTTCTTTGAAGAGTCGGTCGAGCAGTGCCCGGTCGCGGATATCACCGTTGACGAAAGCCAGTTCCCTGCCGGAAATCTCCCGTACCCGTATGAGGGACTCTTCACTGCTGTTGCTGAGGTTATCCAGCACAACGATCTCATAGCCGTCGTTCAGCAGTTCAACACAGGTGTGACTGCCAATATAACCGGCGCCGCCGGTGACCAGGATCTTGCTCATGACTGTTCCTCTTCGATCAGGCGCATGGACAGGTCAATGGACTGACAGTCTTTGGTCAGTGTGCCTATGGATATGTAGTCGACACCGGTAGCGGCTATGGCCGGCAGGCGTTCATCAGAGACACCGCCGGAGGCTTCCAGCTTTGGACGTGCGCCGTCCATGGACTGGTTCACTGCAACGGTTTCCCTGAGCAGATCCAGGGGGAAGTTGTCCAGCATGATGATGTCGGCACCGGCATCCCGGGCCTGTTTAAACTCTTCCATGTTTTCTACCTCCACCTCTACTGCTTTGCCAGGAGCATTTTCTCTGGCGGTGGCTACGGCCTGGGGGATGCCCCCGCAGGCGGCAATGTGGTTTTCCTTGATCAGGAAGGCGTCGTACAGACCCAGCCTGTGGTTATGGCAACCCCCGGTTTTTACCGCGTATTTCTGCGCCAGGCGCAGGCCCGGCAGGGTCTTTCGGGTATCGAGAAGTTGTACCTGAGTCTCCCTGACCAAATTAGCATAATCATTACAGCGACTTGCCGTGCCGGACAGGGTCTGCAGGAAGTTCATGGCAATACGCTCGCCGGTCAACAGGCTGCGTGCCGAGCCTTCCATAATCACCAGCACCTGGTTGGCCACTACGACTTCGCCTTCTTCCACCTGCCAGTCCAGGCGAACGTCCGGATCGACCTGCCGGAACACCTCGTCAAACCATGGGCGACCACAGACCACCGCCGCTTCCCGGCTGATGATGCGGGCCCTGGCCCGCTGGCTGGCGGGGATTAACGCGGCGGTGATGTCGCCGTCGCCAATGTCTTCTTCAAGGGCGTGACGAACATTGGTGACAATGGCTTGCTGAAGCTCGGGTACTGAAAACATTGGCGGGTACTGTTCCTTATGGACTGGCGCCTGAGGATTATAATGAAACTTCTCAGGCAGGCACAGCGTCTAGGAGCCTGACCGAGAATAGACAGGTCGGCCTAAAATCCAGAAAGAGCGGCCGCAGCCTTGAGCGTTCTAGACAGCTCCGTTGAATTTGATTAAATAGGTCAACTATTTGCACAAATCCAACGAAAAATCTGACTCGTTCTACTGACTCTTACCATAAAGAGTAATCTCGACCGCTATTCTCGGTCAGGCTCCTAGCAGACTGGTTTCCAGCGGCAGCTGAACAGTGAATTTACTGCCTCGCCCGGGAATGGAGAAAACGCTCATGGCGCCCTTATGGTTATCGCTGATGATAAAGTAAGAAACGGACAGCCCGAGGCCGGTTCCCTGGCCAACGTCTTTCGTCGTATAGAAAGGCTCAAACACCCGCTTCCTGACCTCTTCGTCCATACCTGAGCCATTGTCAGCTACCGTGATGACGGCCTGGTTATCCTGCCTGCAGGTGCTGACGGTGATTGTCCCCAGTTCGGTTTTGTCCTTGCGGTTGTTGATGGCGTGGGCGGCGTTTTTCAGAAGGTTGAGCAGCACCTGCTGGATCTCGCTGGCAATGCAGGGGACGTCCGGCAGGTTCTGCGCCAGTTCCCGGTGTACCCGGATGTGCATGAAGTCGAAGCCCTTTTGCAGATTGAAATCGCTGGAAGCAATGTCAATGGTGCGCTCTATCAGGTCGGTCAGGTTGGTCGGGGTCAGCGTCTTGCTGCCGTTGCGACTGAACTGCAGCATATTGGCAACGATCTTGGACGCTCTTAGCCCGGCATCCTGAATGTTATCCAGGAAGCGGTGAATACCCCGTTCTTCCAGATAGGCGTTCAACTCGCTCATGTCCAGGTGGTGTTGTTCGGCGCTGTCGCGGTTGGCCGGCAGGTCTCTGGATATACGCCGGCGGATGTTTTGAGTGCCCTGCAGCACAGCGCCAAGAGGGTTATTGATTTCATGGGCCATGCCCGCGGCCAGACCGCCCACCGACATCATCTTTTCCGTCTGCACCATGATTTCCTCAATGCGCAGCCGACGGGTGATGTTGTCGATGCGAATGACGGCACCGGGAGTTTCATCACCACTCAGGGGATAGATGACCATATCCAGGTAGTTTTCCTCTCCGGCAATCTTCAGGGGCAGTTTTTCCACCCGCTCCGGCTTTTGCTGCTGCAGAACCTTATCCACCGCTTCCTGACATTGGTGCAGGAAAGGTAGCGCACTATCCAGCGGTTTGCCGATAATCTGCTGCTGACGGTTACCTGCCAGCTTGGCCGCTTCGGTGTTGCACTGGTTGATGATCTTTTGTTCGTTGACCGCCAGCAGGGCAGAAGGCATGGAGTCAATGATATTGCTCAGGTAATTCTGGAAACGGGTCAGCTTGTTCTCAACCCGGGTTCGCACCTGCACTTCATGGGCCAGGCTGGCGTTGCTGCTCTGCATTTCGGCGGCCATCAGGCGGGCGTGCTCACCGGCTTTCTCCGCTTTATCCCTTTCCTCTGTGAGTTGCTGGTCCCTTGCAGCGATACGTTCCAGCATGGTGTTGAAAGCTTTGGCCAGCTTGCCAATCTCATCATCATGAAAGGTACGGGCCCGTACTGAGTAATTTTCCTCCAGGGAGATTTTGTTGGCGACACGAATCAGGTGCAGCACCGGCACATTGATAAATCGTCTCAGGTACTGGGTGGCGTAAAACGTCAGCAGAAAGAAACAGGCCAGAATGATCAGGCCGGCAACGGTCATCAGTGAATAAAAGATATCGGGCAGGGCCGGGTCGGCCTGGATAAACAGGGTGTACTCTTCGCCGGGCACCTGCTCTGCCCGGGCCAGGTATTGATTTTCGGTCGTTACAGCTGCAGGTGCCTGAACTGGAATATCAAATTGATCAGGAGCGCGGTTAAACGACGCGTGAAGTTTCCCATCCGGGGTGTAGATAGCCAGGGCCCGGATCTGGGTATATTCCGTGGCGGCTTCCAGGGTTTGCTCGGCCCGGGTGACATTGCCGGTCAGGGTCATCAGCACGCTGTCTTCGGAAAGGATCTTGACCACGGCCTGAACATTGGCCGGGACAAAATACTCCCTGGAAATCAGGTAGGCGGAAACCATCAGAACACTGCTGGCCAGCAGGGCAATGGCCAGGACAACACCGACCATCAGGCCCAGCAGCTTGCGGCTCAGGGGCAGACCGGATAAATAACGGTTGAAGCTCCACATGGGCGTTGTTTTATGCTCTTTTTGCCCGGCTCTTGCTGGCCTTGGATAGGGGCAACCTATCGTATTTGGACCGTCACTACAACGGTTGAGCGATTACCTGTTGGAACTGTTGCAATGGTCATCTCCTCCAGCCCGGGGAGAAGTGTTGCATTAGGCCTACCAGCGGACACCCAGCCCGGCGAGTTCTGACATCAGTGCCTGATGCCGGGGCACGGCCACGCTTCGCGATTTGGCTGTCTCAATGAGGTAGCCGTTAATGTAGGCCAGTTCGGTTTTTCTCTGTCTGTTCCGGTCGACACAGGTCGAGGAAAAATTTCTGGCGGTTTTTTCGCAGATGCTGTGGATCGTATTGTGCAGATTACTGCTCGGTATGTTTGAAGCCTCCATGACAGTGATGATTTCGTCAATCAGCCCGTCCAGCTGCTGCTGCCGCTCGCCATGATCAATCAGCTCACCATTTCTGCAGTTATGCAGGGCGGTCATACCGTTGATGGCGCAGTTGATGGCCAGCTTTTCCCAGAGCTTCTGCTGAATTTGATCGGTAACCTGGATTTTTAACGGAAAGTGTTCCAGTGACAGCTCCGGGCTGTCCGCAGAAGATCGTTCCGGCTCTGTCAGCAGGCCGGTCCAGGTGACGCCCCAACCGGCATGGTGGACATTGAACGGTTTTTCCAGCCAGGCTCCATCTGTGGAGGATGCTGCCCAGACCCTGGTGTCGGGCAGAGCCCTGGCAATAGCCTGCTGACTGCCCATGCCGTTTTGCAGAAGCAGGATATGACAGCTGGGGGCCAGGCAGTGTTCTACGGACTGTACAGCCTGCAGTGCGTCGCCAGCTTTAGTGCAGATCAGGAGTCTGTGGATTTGATCCCGGATATGGTTCGGGGAAGAAATGTGCAGCTGGTGGGTAGACCTGTCGCCTTCCGGGGTGGTGACAGTCAGGGGCATCCGACTGTCCTGATATAACTCGAAGCGCTCTGGACGCAGGATCATACAGGGATCATCGCCTTGAAGTTTAAAGTTGGCGGCCCAGAGACAGCCCATGCTGCCGGCGCCGATGATATGCCATGGATGTGTGGCCATTAGTACAGCTTAACAGTGGAAGGTGTCAGCAAGTCTATCATGCGATTGCCATCTCTCAATCCGAGCTAAACGACGACGGACTTTCAAGTCGCGATCTTTGTCGCTGTCTATACTTCCATGACCAATTGTGGGACTGGAGAGGTAACATGGGCCATATCTACAAGATCTGCGAGGTGGTCGGCAGCTCTACCATCAGCAGTGATGACGCAATCCGTAATGCGGTGGCAACCGCCAGTGTCAGCCTGAAGAACCTGGGCTGGTACGAAGTGGTGGAACACCGCGGGCATATTTCCGAAGGTGAGATCGCCCATTTCCAGGTGACGGTTCGGATTGGTTTCAGGCTTGAGGATCACCCAAAGAAATGACCCGGCCCCGGTATGAACCGGGGCTTGCCTCTGGACCGGGATTCTCGGATACAATAGGCATCATCCTATCTATTTATGGAAATCCCTCATGCCTTCTTTTGACATTGTTTCTGAAGTGGACCTGCACGAGCTGACCAACGCTGTTGATCAGGCCAACCGCGAGTTGACCACCCGCTACGATTTCCGTGGTGTGGACGCTGGTTTCGAAAAGAGTGGTGAAACGCAGATCGTCATGTCGGCGGAAGCTGACTTCCAGCTGAACCAGATGCTGGAAATGCTGAAAACCAAGATGGTCAAGCGCGAGATTGATATCAAATGTCTGGAGGTCAAGGACTTCTATCCTTCCGGCAAGCAGGTCAAACAGGAAGTGGTGGTTCGACAGGGGCTGGACAAGGAGCAGGCGAAGAAGGTCGTCAAGATGATCAAGGACGCCAAACTCAAGGTTCAGGCGGCGATTCAGGGTGAGCAGGTGCGGGTCACCGGCAAGAAGCGTGATGACCTGCAGACCGCGATCGCCATGCTCCGTGAAGCCGATACCGATATGCCCCTGCAGTATAATAATTTCCGCGACTGACACTTCTCAAGCCCTGGTGGATTGTTGCACCAGGGTTCTGACTTAGCTTCATGCCCTTTCTTCGATGGCATTCCTGAATGACATTCGGTTCAACTGTTACAATTCAGTTCAGGCCAGATTTGTTGCCAGTCCTTTTCTTTTATTCTCTGGCGATACAGCTCTGGCTGTGAATAATCGGGATTGATTCTAACGACCAGGGACCAGTTTTCTTCCAAACCCAAAGGTGCGGTAAACACAAAATCGTCTTCCTCCGTCAGTCGCACACCAACGCAGGTTGGGACCTCCACCCAGCGTGAAATGCCATCACTGGTGTTCCGGTAAGGTGAATGGCCGTGCCGGATATGCATACGCGCCTGGTTTTTCACCTCCCATGCCACATCCGGGCAGACTGTCGACAACTGGTGAGCCATTTCAAGCTCTCTCTGGCTTGAAACAGACTGGGGATCGAAATATACCAGGTCGACATCGTTCAGAGGCGTCATTTCCTGCTTCTGATGCAGGTGATCCCAGATGGCATTGCGGAGAAAGCCGGCGCCAATGTACCAGTTTGGCAGGGCGACTTCCCTTGCGGCGCGCAGGCAGGCCATGCGCAGAGGGTCATTGAATAACAGGGAAGATGTTTTCTGGAACAGGTTGGTCATGTTGACGAAAAAGCAATTGGATGAACCAGACTTATCTTAATGGATTCGATCAGCCCTTAATACTTTCTGCCTCTGACATTCTGTTGGTTATACTTTGTCCCACAACAATCATCGTCTGCCTGCCCGGTGGGGCAGTCTGCTACGGACGTTTTTTTAAGGATGGAATGGATTAATAAGTAGCTTGAACAGGTGTTCGAACTGGCTTGACCACTATATGTAAGGCTGGCGGGAAGTTGCTGTGCTGTCTCTGCAGCTTCCTGATGCTGGCTGGTTTTATGTTTGCTGCAACCCCGGCCGAGGCTGGCAGAAAACTGCCTGCCTGGAAGTTGATAATACGCGCGAGCAGCACAAAGCAGGGCATGATGATAGTGAACTCTATGCAGAGTACCGGGGTGAATGTTGTGCAGCAATCGTTTCTGCAGGGGGATACATTAGACATTTATAACCAGCTTGCCCCTGCGGACCCCCTTGGGGTTGTGAGTTTTACCGGTAATGAATATGTGTTTCTCTGGAATGTCGTTTTCGGCCCGCATCATTTTCTTCAACGGCCTTTCGCGAATCGCCCTCCTGTTGTTGATCCCATAAGGGTACTCAGATCGCCAATAAATCCTGAGGCTCACACACTGGTAATTTACCCATCCATGGCGAACTCTCTTCCTGCTGAAGTCAATACCGGAGCAGTGGTCAGCCAGTCTCAGGACATTCTGATTCTGGAATTCCTCCTGCCCCAGGGACAGTACTTTTCCCCTCCTTTGTCCAGTGAGCCGGGCATGATTGTGCTGCCGTTGCAGGATCGCTGGCGCCTGGAGATCAATCTTGGGCTGCAAGCTGTCCCCAGGATTATTGAGCTTTTTGCCTCCGTGGACTTTTCGCAGCAAACCAGTGGCGTTCAGTCAGGCCAGGCCGCATTCAGTGCACTGCCTGTAGCCCGAAAAAAAATGGAAGAGCCTCCTTCATCTGCCAACGGGGAGGGCGAAAAAGACGGCAGTATCGATATGGCTCTTTTGGTCTATTACCCGCCGGCAGGAACGGGTCAGGAGGAATATTTCCGCTTTTCGACCCATATGTGGTTTATTCAGCTTGGTGTTTTCAGTTCGCCTTCAGCCACTGAGGAGGGCGGCAGTTCCGGGGCAATGCCGATGAAAAGGAAAGCAGGAAAGAAACAGCTTGGAAAAGCCAATCGACAATCAGTGCCTGCCCCCCACACAGAGCCTGTTCTGGAAATTGATCAGTCTACCGGCCAGTCTGCTCAGGTCGTCACCCGACATCGGTTCGAGCTGAAATTTCAGCCTGAAAGCACAACTTATGATCCAGAGAAGCAGGTATCCCGGAAGAAGAAGGGCCGCAGGGAGGCCTTGATGAAAGCTCGGAACTGGGACTCCATGACAGTGCCCGTGCTGATTGAACAGGTAATTGATAGCATCAGCGCTACTGGCAGCAAAATTAAGCCGGGTTTTGAGAAGATTGAAGACTTGATGGATAAAACGCTGGCTCTCGTCGAGGTGCGGGCCGATCTGAAGAGCGCGGCGCCTTTCCAGGGTGCCCGCACTCAGTTGCAGCGGATCGGTAAAAAAAACATGGAGGTGGATATTGATAAACTGGATCTGGCCCTGCTATATGCCGTTGAGAGAGTATTGGATTACTTCACCCCTGATGAAGAGACAGGTCTTGTAACCGG
>JBPCXN010000012.1:0-2517 GCA_051008495.1 Endozoicomonas sp.
GCCGCTACAGCCAGCTTGTCGGCGGCGGGAGCCCCGTCAATGACGATGGTCTGGTACTGGTTGCCAACGGTCTTGATGTCCACGGGCAGGGTTTCTCTGGCCATGCCCAGCACCGGGACGTATTTACCTTCGTTAATTTCATTCCAGTCCAGGGCGCTGCCCTGGGGGTCCTGATCAATGAGCAGTGTGGAGCCGGGAGCGTCCAGCTCAAAGGCATGGGCCAGACAGGTGGCGATGGTGGTCTTGCCCCCCCCGCCTTTCTGGTTCAGCACGGCGATCATCATGGATTGTGTTCAAATGTTGTTATGAGGGTTTTATCATAACAACAAATGAAGTTTTACTCATACTGTCACACTATCTGTGGTGTGTGATTTATGCGGGAAGCACTTGAATGAGATACCAGACCCTCCTGGGCGAATATCCTTAAAATCCTTTAAGCTCAACTCCAGGGCGCAAACTTCCCCTACATCCCTCCTGACTCTCCAGTTAAACCTTCCTTTACGACTTAAACGATCATGGCCGAGATTTGGCCACCCCGAAGCATGAAAATGTGGGGGGTCTGAGCCAAACTACAGGCAGGTGGCAAGGCCTGACAATGGTCGACAAATTTTTCAGTGGCTTTTGACCCTGAACTTAAACTGACCTGGGCTGATCGCTCGTACCCCTAATTGTTTCTCGTCTCACGACGTTGAACGCATAGTAAAACGACCTCTGCTGTCCTCAGCTTATGGCCCTCGATCAGCCCGACAGACCCTGCCATCTTCCATGATCCATAGGGAGAATAGTCTGATGCAGTCCATTTTGAAATGTTGTGCTGGCCTCGATGTTCACAAGATGATGGTCATGGCGACTGTACAGACAGAAGATGAGAACGGGGAGATCAAAGAGGTCACCCAATCGTTCAAGACGTTTCGACGCGAACGCAAGGAGCTCCGTAACTTTCTGGTGGAACACCAGGTCGAACTCGTGATCATGGAGAGCACCGGGGTCTACTGGAAGTGTATTCATGACATTCTGGTTAGGTCCGGTCTCAAGGTTTGGATAGTGAATGCCCGCCACGTTAAAAACGTTCCCGGTCGGAAAACCGATGTCTTGGACAGCCAATGGCTGGCCACCCTGGGTCGTTGTGGTCTGCTCAGCCCCAGCTTTGTCCCTCCTCCTGATATCGAACAGCTGAGATTGCTGTTTCGCCGTCGACAGAAACTGGTAAGCCAACGCTCAGGCGAAAAGAACCGTCTGCACAAAACGCTGGATGATGCCGGTATCCGTCTTGGTGGAGTCGTCAGTGATATTCATGGCAAGTCGGCTCAGGACATGATTCAGGGCCTGATCGACGGTCTGCCTCCGGAGGAACTGGTGAAGTTCGCACGGGGCCGGTTGAAGAGCAAGCTGAAAGACCTGTTTGACAGCATGGATGGATCATTGTCACCCGCCCACCGACTGGTACTGAAAGATATCAAGAAGCACATCGCTTATCTGGATGAACAAGTGGCAGAGCTGGACTCAGAAATCCGGAAGATCGTGCAATCTGATTACTGTGAACCCTGGCAATTACTGCAAACCTTGCCCGGCATTGACGAGATCGCTGCAGCAGGATTGATCGCTGAGATCGGCGATGACATGAGTGCCTTTGGCAGCCGCGAGTCTCTGGCTTCCTGGGCCGGGATGTGTCCGGGTAATAACGAGAGCGCTGGTAAACGTAAGAGTGGCAAAACCCGTAAGGGCAACCAGTCATTACGGCGTTTGATGTGTGAGATCAGCCAGGCGGCGGTGAAGACCAAAAGCCAGTTCAAGGGCAAGTACCAGAGCCTGGTGATTCGCCGTGGCCACAAACGCAGCATCATTGCTATCGGTCACAAGCTCCTGCGGGTCATCTACTGCATGCTCACCAAGCTGACGCCCTATAAAGATCCGGAGATTGATTACGAGGCGTTGACTGTTCACAGGAACGCGCCACGTTGGTTACAGAAACTTCAGAGTTATGGGTATCTGCCAGCTTTGATCAAAACCTGAGAAGTCATCAGGCGCTGAGAGTGAAGGCTCCTTGCCTGTCGGCGAGGGTGGTACGCTTTGCGAGTTCAGCGCACATTTTCATAGTAAAGTTCAGGGTGCGCCACCTCAAGCATCGGAATCGGTTTGTGGCGTGCTAGACCGTACAGTGCCCTGCCGGGTCAGGCCAGTTTCGAGTGGCGCCACTATCAAGTGCGTTCCTTTCAACACACCAGCTGGCAGGGTCTGTGCAATTTAACAATCCGAGTGGCTGTAGGTATTGTGCCTGTAGCAAGATCGGAGTTTACTTCGAAAGCTAACAAAGCATTCCAGCCGACGCCTTCGGCGCGGCTGAATGCGGCGTTAGCTTTTCTGGTTCCGTATAAATGTTTTCAGGTCAGGCTCCAGGTGAAGATCGATAGAAATTCTTGCCAATAAGCGACAGGTTACCAATCTTAGAGTTTTCTTGTTCAGTGCAGTGGCGTCAAACATTGTTCCTGACTTAAAGATCAGAGTGCGCCACCTCAA
>JBPCXN010000013.1:0-3033 GCA_051008495.1 Endozoicomonas sp.
TTCACCGGACTGCGATACTGGCTGGAGATCAGGAAGTAGCGAACCACTTCATCATCGTATTTATCCAGAACTTCACGAATGGTGAAGAAATTCCCCAGACTCTTGGACATTTTGATGTTATCTACCCGGATTGCACCAGTGTGCATCCAGGTATTCACAAAGGTTGCACCATTGGCTGCTTCGCTCTGCGCGATCTCGTTCTCGTGGTGAGGAAACTTCAGGTCTGAGCCTCCACCATGAATGTCGAAGGTATCACCCAGGCAGCACTTGCCCATGACAGAACATTCAATGTGCCACCCCGGACGCCCATCCCCCCAGGGCGACTCCCAGCTCGGCTCACCTTCTTTGGCACCTTTCCAGAGCACGAAATCCATTGGGTCTTCTTTCTGCTCGTCGACTTCAATTCGAGCACCGGCTTCCAGCTCTTCCAGAACCTTGCCAGACAGTTTGCCGTAACCATTGAACTCGTGAACACGGTAGTAAACATCACCATTGCCGGGGGCGTAGGCAAAACCTTTGTCAATCAGCTCACCGATCATTTCGATCATGCCCTGGACATGGTCCGTAGCCCTGGGCTCCTGATCGGGCTCCAGATTACCCAGGCGACTAAAGTCTTCCTGCATGGCGGCAATCATACGACCGGTCAGAGCACCAATGGTTTCGCCGTTTTCAGCAGCACGACGGATAATCCTGTCATCAATATCAGTGATATTGCGGACATAGGTCAGCCTGTAGCCTCTGGCGCGCAGGTAGCGGACGACGATATCAAAAAGTGTTACCGTCCGTGCGTGACCGATATGGCAAAAGTCATACACCGTCATCCCACAGACATACATGCGAACATGGTTCTCATCCAGCGGCTTGAACGGCTCTTTCTTGCGACTCAGCGAGTTATAAATCTGCAGCACTTTCAATGTCCTATGGGCGTTTCTTCAGGCTTTTATGAGCTAATGGCTTTTATGAGCTAATGGCTTTGTTGGCCCAGGTGTCTTTCAATCCGATGGTCAGGTTGAACACAGGCTTCCCGGCACTGTGGTCATGGCGGTCCGCGACAAAATAGCCTTCACGCTCAAACTGGAAACCCTGCTCAGGGGCAGCAGCAGCGAGCTCAGGTTCAATCCATGCCTGCTGAACAGTCAGAGAGTCCGGGTTGATGTGATCCATAAAGTCGTTATCGCCCTTGTCAGGAGCTTCGTGGGTGAACAGGCGATCGTACATACGCAGCTCGGCCTGTTTTCCGTGGGAAGCGGATACCCAGTGAATCACACCACGTGGCCTGATGCCTTCAGGTGGGTTTTCACCAACAGTGCCCGGCACATAGCTGCAGTGAATCTCGGTGATTTCACCATTCTCGTCCTTAATCACCTCATCAGCTTTGATGACGTAGGTGCTACGCAGACGAACATATTCACCAAAGACAAGACGCTTGAACTTCTTGCGGGACAATGTCGTGTCTTCCGTGAAGTCACTGCGATCAATATACAGCTCCCGGGTGAAAGGCAGCGTACGCTCTCCCAGTTCAGGCTTGCTCGGATGCGCTGCCGCAGCCATCTCCTGAACCTCACCTTCCGGTAGATTGGTGATCACCACCTTCAGCGGGTCGAGAACAGCCATAGCCCTTGGCGCATTCTGGTTCAGGTCGTCACGAATCGCATGCTCCAGCATGGAAACATCGGCGATACCCTCGGTGCGGCTGATGCCTACCATATCGGCAAACTTGCGGATAGAGGCCGGCGTATAGCCGCGGCGACGCATGCCGGAAACAGTCGGCATACGCGGGTCATCCCAACTGGAAACAAGACCTTCGTCGACCAGTTTCTTCAGCTTGCGCTTGCTGGTCACGGTGTAGTTCAGGTTGGTGCGGGCAAATTCATACTGACGGGGCTTGTGAGGCACCGGCAGGTTCTCGATAAACCAGTCATACAGAGGGCGGTGATCCTGAAACTCCAGGGTGCAGATAGAGTGCGTGATACCTTCGATGGCATCTTCCTGGCCATGGGCAAAATCATAACTTGGGTAGATGCACCATTTGTCACCGGTCTGGTGGTGACTCTGCTTGCGAACACGGTACAGAACCGGGTCACGCATGTTCATGTTCGGGTGCTGAAGATCAATCTTCGCACGCAGGCTGCAGCTGCCCTCATCGTACTCTCCGGCACGCATCTTCTCAAACTCGGCCAGGTTGTCTTCCACCGAACGCTTACGATCCTCGGTTTCAACGCCGGGCGTATTGAAGTCGCCACGGTTGCGCCTCATGGATTCGGCATCCTGATGGTCGACGTAAGCCTTGCCTTCCTGAATCAGGTAAAGGGCCCACTCGTAGAAGGTATCGAAATAGCTGGAAGCGTATTTAACGTCACCACTCCATTGAAAGCCCAGCCAGCTGACATCTTCCTGGATAGCGTCGACGTAGACCTGCTCTTCCTTTTCCGGGTTGGTGTCGTCAAAACGCAGGTTACACTGGCCACCGAATTTTTCGGCCAGCCCGAAATTCAGACAGATAGAGGTGGCATGTCCGACATGCAGGAAACCGTTAGGCTCCGGTGGAAACCGGGTATGGATGGACTTTACGATGCCTTCGGCCAGATCTTTTTCAATGATCTGCTCGAGAAAATGGCTGGGCTTGCCAGCTGAAGTGTCTGTCGTGCTCATTGCAACCGGAATCAGATATCTTTGGGAGGGCGGCGGCCGGTGACTCTGAATACCTCAGGCTACACCGGTAACCAGTAAAGCTGCAGAGACTAACATCATACCCTTTTCAGGTAAAAGTCCGACCGGTAAATCTTTGGCCCGGTGCAACGCAATATCTTTTCGCACATCATGCCGATGATGGATCCATTTTTGGCTGCCTCCCTGCTGAACAATACCATTTGGGCACTAACCCGGATATTACATAAATTTGCGTGCGTCCTCGCTTGCCCCTTGCAGCACTGAGAAAGTTTTGCTCAATCGACCGTACACACCAGTACGGCGCTCAATCGCAAAATTCCTCAGTGCCACAAGGTTCTGCGCGATCATCGCAGCAATTTATGA
>JBPCXN010000014.1:0-10063 GCA_051008495.1 Endozoicomonas sp.
GGAAAAGCTGGTTGAATTTTAACTGATCTATTTGATGGAGGGCCACTGAGACTGTCAGTGGCTCATTCTCGGTCAGGCTCCTAGGCTCTGTTGACATAAGTTTATCGCGTACAGCGCCAGTGAGAGAGTTCAAACGGGGCCGCCCAGGTAAGGCGCAGCAGTTATGCCTGGGCGGCCCCGGACTCTCTCAATGGCGCCCTGAAGGATGGTGCGTAAAGCGGCCATCTGACAGCGTTAGACTTGATTGACGTAGAAAAACTACGCCTGCACAAGCCTGCCTTGCATATGACCGCTTTACGAACCACTGTACCTGACAAACTTATGTCAACAGAGCCTAAGAGAGATTGATTAATGTTCGAGTACGACGCACCCGCAGAGCTGCTGAAAGATAAAGTCATCCTGGTCACTGGGGCCGGCGACGGCATTGGCCGCACGGCCGCCCTGACCTTTGCCAGACACAGCGCCACGGTGATCCTGCTGGGCCGGACGACGACCAAGCTGGAGGCCGTCTACGACGAAATTGAAGAGAATGGCTGGCCGCAGGCAGCCATCTACCCCATGAATCTGGAAGGCCCAGCTGAACAGGACTTTGTCCAGCTTGCCGAAACACTGAACACAGAGTTCGGTCGCCTTGACGGCCTGCTGCATAACGCCGGACTGCTCGGCGAACTGAAAGCCATTGCCCAGTATGATCTGGAGAAATGGAACCAGGTCATGCAGGTCAATCTGACGGCGCCTTTTCTGTTGACCCGTGAGTTGCTGCCACTTCTCAGGCAGTCTGACGCAGCTTCTGTTATTTTCACTTCTTCCAGCGTCGGTCATAAAGGCCGTGCGCACTGGGGAGCTTACAGCGTTTCCAAGTTTGCCACAGAGGGACTGATGCAGACTCTGGCGGATGAAGAGGATGGGCTGAGCAACGTCAGGGTTAACAGCATCAACCCGGGAGGTACCCGCACGTCAATGCGGGCAGCCGCTTTTCCTGGAGAAGACCCTGCCACCCGCCCGACTCCCGAAGATATCATGCCGGTCTATCTCTACCTCATGGGTGCCGACAGTGCCGGCACCACCGGTCAGGCCTTTCACGCCCAGGCCTGAGAATTAAATGCGAGCTGTCATTCAGACAGCTCCTGCCTGCAACACTGATACAGTGTGTTACAAAAATCCCCTCTACAGCAGGAACCCTTGACCAGGTTTACCCGTCAAACTGAATCAAGACAATGCCTGTTCGACAGGGGACATCATGAACAAGATTGCCGCAGTTCTGCTGAGCTTCTCCCTATCCGCATCGGCAGCGGATTTTACCCAGAAAGACCTGAATGAAGAGAGCGTGATCGCCGCCAACTGGCAACAGTTTGCAGCAGAGTACGATGCGCTGTTCTACCAGACTTTCAACATGGCCCGCGACAACCTGGCCGAAGCCCTGAAGAAAGTCCCAGAGGGAAGGAAACCGGCGATCGTCACCGATATAGACGACACCCTTCTGGAAGGAGTGAGCTATTTCACCAGTCTCATCGGTACATCCGGACAACGAACCGTTGAACGATCGCGCCTCTGGTGGAACAGCCAGCCCCTGAACGTTCTGCCCGGCACTCTGGAATTCTTCAGGGAAGCCCAGCGCCAGGGCATAGAAATTTTCTACACCAGCGGCCGCTTCAACGATGTCAAGGCCGTCACTTATCGAAACCTGACTTCACTGGGCTTCCCGGTAAGAAACAAAGACCGCATCCTGTTACAGCCCGCCGGCAATGTCACCCTCAGCAAAGAAGAGAGATGCCAGAGCATCAGGGATCAGGGTTACCATATCATCATGAAGTTTGGCGACCAGCTTGACGACCTGGCCGAGGTCCAGAGGGAACTCTATCCGGAAAAGCAGGCCTGGGTGGCTAACAACAGGGAAAAATTCGCCAACCAGTGGTTCCTGCTACCGAATATCATTTATGGCTCCTGGGAAAGCGCACTGGCCCGCGGCTACAACAGTATGCCCCCAGGGGACAGGCACCAGGCCAGAATCAACGCCCTTCTGGCAGGGGTCAGCCTGCCTGTCAGCAATCAGTCTGATCCGGAGTTCGCACAGCACCTGACCCTGGCGTCAGTCTGGTACTACACTTCCGCTGATTATCGCGCTCTGACATACCAGGCCTACAATCACGCAACAAGCCTGATCAGCAGGCAGCTCACAGACAGACCGGCTCCCGCAGTCATCCTCGATATAGACGGCACTGTGCTCGATATGTCACCTTTGCCGGCCAGAGCCACCGCAAACCAGAAAGCCTCTGATATAGCTAGCCACAGTCAATGGGTTATGGAACAAAACATGACCGCCCTCCCTGGCTCACTGGCCTTTCTCAGCAAGGCCAAAAAAAACGGCTACGAGATTTTTTATCTTTCTGACCGCCCCCTTACTTCCAAAGTTTCCGGCCAGAAGAGAGACCTTGAGAAAGCAACGGTGGGTAACCTGAAAAAACTGGGCTTTCCGGATGCCGATGACACTCACGTCATTCTCAAGCAGGAATACTGTCCACAAGATCTTCCCGACTGCGGCAAGGAGTTCAAAAGGAAAGCCATACAGACCGGCAAGGTTGATGGCGTCGATCACCAGGTGTTTCTCTATGTTGGTGACCAGATGACCGATTTCGATCTTGTGGAGCAGGGGCTGAAGCCTGGTTCAAAAGAGGACATCGGCAGCGTCAGAGAACAGTTTGGCCGCCACTACATCATCCTGCCGAACCCGACCCAATATACCTGGATGAGAAGACTCTACAGCGACGCCAGTGGCATGAACTACACCGAGATGAGCAGCGAAGAAAAAGTACGGATTCGCCGCCAGCTGGTCAGGGACTGGCCGGGAAAGCCGGATTAATGCGGAGTTACGGGGAATGTAAAGGAAACAGGGGAGTAAAAACAAAAAAAGCCCGGCGCCTACCACAACACCAGGCATTTCCTGTCGACCAGAGTGGTCGTGGCATCTCTGCCGTAAAACCCTGGTCAACTATAGTTAATGGGACAACTGTCACCTATTGTCAGTTGCCACAGTCGTACCCGCAACTACTCGACAACGGCTGTGTGATTCACGCAACCTGTCGTCGTTGTCAGTTCACTTACGACTCGATAACCTTCAAGTTATGGTATCCAGCACTTTACGCACCGCATTGTGTTTCCCATAATCGACTATCCAGAGCGTTATTTTCCCTCGGAGAAGAGTTTGACATCAGCCCGGGACATCCCCTCGCTGGTCAGCAGCATACTGACCAGCGGACACAAACTGATCCTGCAACCGGTAGATCTGGCCTATATTGCGGCTCTGAAGTACTGGAAAGACCAGGAATCCCAGCCGGAATTCAGCGAAGAAGAGCTCCACGTCGTTCATGAAACCGTTGACAAGGTACACCTCGACAGTCTTCCGGACAGCCGAGCCCGACGCTGCAATGAAGTCATCCGTCGCCTGCTCGACCAGAACCTGCTGATCTGCCTGGAAGGCGGCGGAGAACGCCCGCACGCCTACCTTTTACCTCCGGTTTCAGAGCAGATCGTCGAGTCCATCTGTACGGGTTTTGATGCTTCACACACAGCACTGAGCACACTGTTCATGACCGTCGCCGGCCACCTCAAGGAGATTCGTGACGCCGCGCAGCTCGACGGTAATGAGCAGTTCTGGAAACTCCAGATTGAAGCGCCTCTGGATGTCACGGTCAGGCAACTTGTCACGGCCATTGACCACCGGCAACGCCAGCTGGACCAGGAAGCGATCGAAACCCGTAAGGAAGTGGTAGCCCTGCTCAAGCACGACTGGCAGAACGCCATGAACCGTTGCGAAATTCTGCTCAAAGATACCCAGGAAAGACTGCAGGATCTTCAGCAGCTTTTGCTGGCTTCCTGTCACGAACTGCGACAGCTGCTGGAGGCCATTGCCCAGGCCTGCGAACAGACCCGGCGCTACACCGCCCTGAATATTGTTATCCGCCTTGAACAGCACCTCGACCGCATCGAGCACTGGAGCACTGAGCGACTGGAACACTGGGAGAGTTTCCACCAGCGCGCCCACCAGTATTTACGACAGTTTATAAATATGGATGAACGCAAGGCGCTGATGGAGAGAACACTTGACGCCCTGCAACGCTTTCACGAACTTCCCTGGTATTTGCGCTGCGCCAGTGACGAGCCCCTGATCCGGCTCAGGGAAGTGGAAGCGGAGGTCAAAGAACAGCAAAAGGCCCAGATAATCCACGAAGAGGATTCGATAACCCATGTCGATGATATCGAAGCCCTGCGCAGTGAAATCGCCCAATGGCTGGGAAGCCTGATTGAAGACAAAGGCTACCTGCCTCCCTACGAAGAAGCCCTTACCGAACTGGCGCAGGTCATCCCGATCAATCGCCTGCTGCAGTCCGCCGGCTGGCTGTTCGAAGCCATGACCAGCATCGGACACCTGCCCGACCCGACAAGGATTCCGGACACTTTCTGGAAAGAGATCATTACCGGCCTTGAAGCCGAAAGCCTTCAACTCAACATCAACCCAGCGAAAGCAGCCACGAGAGACACTGCCATTGAGCATTAATACCCCCTACCAGAACCTGGAACACATCATTGGCGACGAACTGTTTCCGGAACTGGACAACAGGCTGCGCCGGGGTGAACATATTGATGCACGGCACACACACCTGTACGCCATGCTCCAGAATGGCCAGACCCTGCTGACTGAACACTACCGACGCTACGGCGTTGACCTTGTGCGCGCTCAGGAAGACTTTTTCTACCTTCGGCCAAACCTTGGCAACAGAAATCTGATTCGATCCCGCAAGATTGACGATCTCAGCATGGTCCTGGGGCAGCTGCTTGCCCTGTACCACCTTGACCCCGAGCAACTTGAAGGCAGTGGCTGGATCAGTGCCGACGCCCTGCTGGAAAGAATGCGGATGCTGATTGATGAAGCCCGCCTGACCAAACTGCTGGACCGGAAGAAACTGGACACCCAGATGGATCGCGACAAAGCCATGGAGACCCTGAAAAGGTCTTTGAGGCAACTGGCCCGGCTGGGCATGATCCGTATTGAAGGCATGCGTGCCGACCAGATACAAACACAGCCTCCCCTGATGCGTTTCATTGAACCCGTCCGCTCGGCACCTCTTGCACTGGAGGCTCTTGAAAAACTGGTTGAAACCGGCTCAGTCAGCATAGAGGCCGAACAGGAAGTCGCTGATGATGACACCTCCCATCAAACAGAGGTGCACACAATCACCGAAGAACCCGTCACCAGTGAAAAGCCGGACAAAACCAATAGAGAATCTGAGCCAGCGGAGGAAATGGAAGCATGAGCCAGCCACGTACACAGATCCGCAGCCTCAGCCTGGTGAACTTTCGAGGTATCTTTTTCAAGACCCTGTCCCTGCACCATTTGATGAGCAATCTGATCGGCCACAACGGTGCGGGAAAAACCACCATCATGGGCGCCCTGCTGATCAACCGCGTCCCGGACAACCGTCTGGTCAGGCTGCGCAACAATTCCGACAGCGGCCAGGATCGCAGCGACAACGGCATCTGGGGCCGTATTGAACAGGGTGTCTGTTATTCACTGGTTGATTATCAACTCCACGACGGCAGCCGTGTCATCGCGGGTGTGCAGCTTAAACGACTTGGCAAGCCCAGAGTCGAACTCAAGCTGTTTGCGATCAAGGGTATTGACAACGATGTTGCAGTCAGGGACCTGGTCATGCACTCACTGGGTGATGGCCGCTATGAACCCCTGGAAGGCAACGCCCTGAAAAACCAGGTTGCCATGATGGGCGGCACACTGGAGCGCTTTAAATCCCTGGGACTGTTCATGGACTGGCAGTTCGACTGCCGGATCATCCCGAGGCGCATGGAAAACAGCCAGGATCGCCAGCGCTATTACCGGATGCTGGAAACCAGCCTTTATGGCGGCCTGTCATCAGAACTGCAAAAAGGTCTGCGGGACTACCTGCTGCCCACAGACGACAAAGTCAGAACATCTGTGGGCTCCATGCAGAATGCCCTCAGGGAAACCCGCAAGACCCGTGACAGTATCGAAGCCACCCGGGCCAAGCGTCAATTTGTCAAATCGGTTCTGCAATCCAGCTATGGGCTGGGTGAAAAGGTAATCGCCTGGGCCGACAAGAGAAACGCCCAGCTACAGCAGAAACTGTTTGATCAGCACCAGCAGGAAATCCGGCTCAGCCACGACATTGATGCACTTAAGCAACAGATCAGCACCCTGGAGCTTGAACTGAAGCAACTGGATGCGACCCGCCAGTCTCTTGAAGAAAGGGAAGATCAGGCAAGAACCACCCTGCGTGACGCTGAAGAGCTGACCCGGCTCAAGAATGAGCATGAACAGGCCGTAAACGATGTCACCAACATCAACCAGCGACTGGATCGGTTACGCAGGGATCTTCAGCTGGTCGAAAGCCAGAGGGAAAAACAGGCCGAAGAAGTTCGCCAGCTGGATGAAGACTGCAACATACTGGTCAAGCAACTGGCCAGCGCCGAAGCAGCTTATTCTGAAGAAGCCAGAAAAGCCGGACTGTACCAGGAGGCAAGGCGCAGCCTGAACGAAGCCAGGGAGACCCTGGATGACCCGGAATTGAATGAAAACAATCTGCAGCCGCGACTGGAAGAACTTTCTCAGCAACGCAATCAGATCCTGGATGACTATCATCACCAGGAACCTCTGTTGCAGCAAATGGAAAAAATCCGCGAGCACTTCAATACCGTGCTGCCAATCCTGACTGAACTGGATACTCAGTCTGTCTCCGCTCATGAGGCAGCATCAAGGTGCGACTTCTGGTTGCTGTCCTGGCGGGAAAAGCAGCAGCTGGCGGCCAGCAAGAGCATAATTGAACAACAACTGTCGACGCTTAAACAAAAGCAGAAACGACGGAATCAGTTGTTGTCTGAGCTGAAAGCCCAGCCCTCCCGCTGGCAGACAACACTCACAGACGAGGAAAACTGGCAGAAAACCTTAGACAGCGCCGTCGAAGAAAAACTTCAGGTGACTGAATCCCTGGAAAGCCTGAAGAGCCAACTGGACGATCTTCAGGTACGCAACGTCAGCACCCGGAATAAACTGGATCAGGCCAGACAGGAACATAAAGAATGGTTAAACCAGGAACAACTGGCAGCTGACGTACGGCAACGGGCACCCGAACTGTCCCTGGCAACTCCGGATGACCTTGCCCCTGCCCGTCTAGGCCTCAACGACCAGCAGATGCAGATCAACCGTCGGGAAATCACCCTTGATGAAGAACTGCGTGCTGTTCGTGATCGTCTGAAAGGCCTGGAGCAGGCTGAATCCGAGGAAGACAGACAGCTGCAGAGATTGGCCGAGTTGACCGGCGGCTCAGTGGTCAGCCGATATTTCGACGAGGATGATATCTCTCTTGAAGAAGCAGCCTGGCTGGAAGCGAAAATGGGTCCTCTGCGCCATGCCATCCTGGTTCGAGATACTGAACGCGCTGCTGAAATCATCCGCAGCGAAGCTTCACGCCCTGAACACGTCTGGCTGCTTGCCGGCAATCCCGGCGACAGTTTTTCTGAAGATGAGTTTCTCAACACGCCTTTTGACCAGCCTGAAGACGGCAGCGTTCTGGTACGGCTGTCAGACAGGATAGCAAGAGTCAGTCGTGAGCCCGAGTTTCCAACTATTGGCCGACTGGCGAGGGAAAAAGAGCAAAAGCGACTGGAAGAGAGCGAAGAACAACTACTGGATGAACGACAGTCACTGGCGGTCTCCCGCAAGACCCTGCAACAGGTCAACGAACTGATTGATCGACTGGCTTCGGTGTCACGCTGGATTGGGGCTGAAGAGCCTCCGGTTGATTCACTCCAGGAAGCCATCATCGATATCGAACGACGCTCATCAGAACTTCATACACAACGGCTGCAGAAAGAAACCCTGCTTAGCGAAGTCCGGACTGTTGTCGATTTTCTGGAGCGCAACCTGCCCAGCGCCGTATTACTGACTGAAGACACACTGCCAGATGAGATCGAAATATTGACCAGTCAGCTGGAATCAGCATCTTCGGCAGCGTCCTGGCTCCAGGATTACCACGACAAACTTGAGCAGCTTGAGCAGCGTCGTCTTTATCTCAATAACCCGCCTGTAGAAGATATTGAGCAGCTGAAACAGCACCTTGACAACCTGAAAGCCACAGCCAGCAAGCTGGGGCGTCAGAAAGGCCTGCTCGAAGACAGTCGCGAAAAACTTCCCTACCTGCGATATAAAGAGTCCGTAGCCCGCCGGGATGAAAGCAGCGATCTCAGGAACCGCATAAAACAGGAATGGGAAGAGAAGGACTCAAGGAAACGGGTTCAACAGAGAGAACTGGACCTCCTGGATGAGCAGCAGCAGGGACTGGCGAAAAGCATACACGGCGATGAACAGGAACTTCACCGCCGGGAAGGCGAAATCCTGCTGAAAGAACAGGAGATGCGCAACATAGACCTGGAATGGCAGCCGACGTTAGCAGAGGCTTGCCAATCAGCACTTCAGGAGATTCTGCATCAAAAGCGGGAGCATGGTACAAAACTGAAATCCAGCGTAGAAACCCTTTCAACACAGAAAGGCGAAAGGGACAAACTGGAAAACAGCCAGCAAACATTACTGGCTGACCTACAGAGTCTCGCCCCCCGTGCCGAACAGGCAAGGTTAGAATGGCTTAAGGTTGAACAGCAGGCACAGGACTCAGTGCTGATGAGTCGCCTGCAGAAGCACGAACTGAAAGAACTGGACAACGACAAACTCAGGGACGACATCGCTGACGGCAGGGCCAACCTGGTCAAGGCTCTGGAAAGTGAGCCAGACAGCAATCTCCTCGAACAGGTCAGGGAGACAAAGACCCAGGACCTGCCAGGCCTGTTTGATGCTGTCGTTGCAGCCCAGCAGTTCCTCACAGAACGCATGGACAAAACCATCGCCCATTCCGATGACCCACTCCAGGCCCTGAACCAGCTGGAAGAACACCTGACCCGGCTGGAAGCTGTGCTCGAAGATGCCGAATCCCAGTTCCTGGCCGAATCAGACCGTATGGGCCAGAACATTGAGCGCAAGATCAACCAGGAAAGAAAACAGATCCTGCAGCTGAATTCCGCTCTGTCGAAAGTCCATTTCGGCACCATCCGGGCCATCCGGGTTGAACTGGAAGTGATCGAAAGCTTTGAAAAAGTCCTGAACGCCCTGCAGAGCCGCTTCTACGGAGACCTGTTCAAACAGTCTGACCTCAGTGTGGAAGAGGCGCTGGCCGAAATCTTCAAGAAAGAAACCGGCGGCACCATTGTCGGTGAGAAACTGCTGGACTACCGTGAATACATTCGTCTGAAAGTGCTTGTCCAGCGCGCCGGACACAGCAACTTTGAACCAGCCAACCCAACCAATCTATCAACGGGAGAAGCCATTGGCACCGGCCTGGCTGTACTGACCATGGTTCTTCATTCCTGGGAAGTCGCTACAGACAAACGGCACGGTAAAGGACACTCTGCCAACCGCCTCCTGTTCCTGGATGAGGCTGCGAGACTGGATGCAAGGGCGCTGGCCACCCTGGAAGAACTCTGTGAGAACCAGAACCTGCAACTACTGGTTGGCGCTCCGGATAATGTACTGCCAAAAAATGGCGTCACTTACCGGATGGTGAGGCTGATGGAACCCCATGAGCACGTTATTTTCTCAGCCGTTCGCGGACGCTCACCGCAAGCAGTGGCTGTGTAATGAGAGAAATGGACAGGGAGGATTTTGAGGTCGCACGAAAGCTGCTCACTGAAAACAGTTGCCGCATTGGCAAGAACATTCCTGGCTTTATTAAAACGCTTGAGTCTAATGACTGGGTTGAGCAAATTTCTCAGACAAAACAGTATTCCTCTTATCAGTTGACACCTGGTACCCCGTCCGCCTGCAAATGATAGGTTCAGCTCAAGGCATAGCATTCAGGTCAAGGCGCAGCTGTGCAGGAATACTTTATGTCTTTCAATCAGCTGGAACGCAGAGATGAGTGCTCTGCCTTGAGTCCGAAGGATGGTTCGTAAAGCGGCCATCTGACAGCGTTAGACTTGATTG
>JBPCXN010000015.1:0-2657 GCA_051008495.1 Endozoicomonas sp.
AACCAATGTTGACGATATAAAAGCTATTAAGAAGCCAATAACATAGTAATGCCAATTTTGTACGACATAATTCTGAGGTGTACGAAAAAAGCGAAGATAGTCCAGCCCACTAACGACTACATTACCATCTACTAATGGGCCAGATAACCCTATTTCAGTAGCCCAATTCAATTCTACGTGTAGTTCACCAAAAATAACCTGAGATAGAGGAATAACAAGTAATGTGATTCCAAGACTCACAATCAATGCAATCTTCATGTATCTATCCATACACATAACGCCTAAATCAGGTGCGCCGTAGGCGTCACCTGGTCGCGACAGGCTAAGCCTGAGAATGTGGGAGGTTCTATGAGCTGAAATCATTCGTTGAAATCCAGTGGGTTCAACTCCCACCTGGTAAAGACTAACCATCAGCCAGAAGCGAGTCTTGCACAGTCAGCGGTAACGCTGGATGTGAAGCGTAGACAGCGGGTACTAAAGCCGCGGGATTGAGTCTCGAAATCGCCTATCGTTGGAGGCTTCATGTTCCAGGTAGTGAGGCCAGCACTGGGTTGCCGTCTTGGTGAGGCAGAGCCAGTCCGACCGGGATCTGAGACCGGGGCAAAGGTACAGGATGGATTTCTCAGGAACCTGCGAGATCCAATGCTGACCTGCATGAATCACCATTGGCTCTATGGTTGAACAGAGCCGGGTCATCAGAATCAGCCTCAAGTCTGATGAAGCGAAACTGAGGCACTTAGCAGGAGCCCGTGATCGAATCCATAAGTGACCGGGTAGTAGGTATTGGAAGTCTTAGTGTCCCATAGTACCGATGACCACGGGGAACTCCGCTCAGGAGGACCCGGACGAGGAAAGGGGATACCGTAATGACTGACCCGTTTATGGGAAACACAAGAGGGGCTTTGAAACCTGTGTTTGTGTCAACGAAACAGAAACGGATAGCCACACTGGCCAGAGACAACCCGGCCATGGCATTCACATCTCTCAACCATTACATGGATTACAACTGGCTATTTCAGGCGTACCAGCAGACCCGCAAGGACGGTGCGGCTGGAGTGGACGGTCAGACAGCCCAAATGTATGAGGTACAGCTGGAGAGCAATCTCCTTAATCTGCTGGATCGCATTAAATCGGGTCGATACCGTGCTCCTGCCGTACGACGCACGTACATTGACAAAGGCAACGGACAGCAACGGCCACTGGGCATCCCAACCTTCGAGGATAAGATCGTCCAGAGAGCGGTGCTGATGCTGCTGGAACCCATTTATGAGCAGGATTTTCATGACTGCTCCCACGGGTTCCGGAAACAGAGGTCGGCGCATGACGCCCTGCAAAGCCTGCGTAACCATATTATGAACGAGGGTGGCCGCTGGGTTCTCGACGTCGATATACAGAAGTATTTCGATACGATTGACCATGGACAGTTACGACAGTTTCTCGCCAGAAGAGTGGTTGATGGTGTGGTACGAAAACTGATCGATAAATGGCTGAAGGCCGGTATACTTGAGTCGAAAGAGCTCTTCTACCCGACGCAGGGAACCCCTCAGGGTGGTGTCATCTCTCCACTGCTGGCCAACATCTATCTTCACTACGTACTGGACGACTGGTTTACCCATACCGTCCAGCCAAGAATGCAAGGCCGATGCAGTCTTACCCGTTACTGCGATGATTTCGTCATGGTGTTTGAACACTACGATGATTGCTGTCGTGTAGAGCGGGTTCTGCCAAAACGCATTGAGCGGTTTGCTCTCAGGTTGCACCCGGAGAAAACCCGTCGTGTAGATTTCCGGTTTAACTGCCGGGACATCAACCGACAAAAGGGGGTTCCGGTCAGCTTTGACTTTCTTGGTTTTACGCACTTCTGGGGACAATCCCGGAAGGGGCGCAAAGTGGTCTGCCAGAAAACTGCGAAAAGCCGTATAGCCAGAACGCTGAAGCGATTTAATGACTATTGTCGGGAAAACCGGCACAAGCCGCCCAATGAGCAGCTGACAACATTAAATCGGAAGCTGCAGGGACATTATGCTTATTTTGGCATTACAGGCAACGGCAAATCCCTTCGAATAGTCCGTAACCGAGTGAAAGAGATATGGCATAAATGGCTTGGGCGTAGAACGCGGAAGGGTCAAATACCGTGGAAAAGATATGCACAATTCCTTGAGCGATTCCCTCTGACACCGCCGAGAATCCATCATCAGTATTACCACCCACAACCAGCGAATCAGTGATTATGAGGAACCGGATGCGTTAATTGCGCTCGTCCGGCTCTGTGAGGGGTGAGGGCGGTAACGTCCTCATCTACTCGGAATTTGCTTGTTATGTGCGAGCCGAATTTTATGTGTCAGCCCCAACAAAACCGCCACTCTTAGCCCTAACCCTCATATTTTCTTTATTGCATGGAGTCATGTTTCCACATTTGGGGCATTGCACTGTATTACCTTCTAAGACGGAGGTACTAAGAGTTGCCATATCTCCCATAAAAATTGGTGAAGGGAACCAACCACCACATTTTTGTACGAGACATTTAATCTGAATTTCCTTTACTTCTGACATACGATACTTTCCTTTTTGTTTATTTCTATTCTAGAAACTGCATTTCTAGCACTGTAGAACTGTCGAAGACTTAATACTGATCAATTTTATAATTTCTTGTACAT
>JBPCXN010000016.1:0-2686 GCA_051008495.1 Endozoicomonas sp.
CGATATCCCACTTTCCGGGTAGGTACGAATCAGTAAGTCATGCACAGGCAAGCAATGCTATGTTAAGTCCGGATTGATTCAATAGTGGAATCTTTGTGCTTTCAGCAACTCCCTGAGGCTCAGTCAAATGAGTATTCTCCTTAGCAACAACCTGCCAATAAAAAGACTAAAGCCTTGCCTGTATTTTTTGTTGTTTTTATCAGTGCTTGTTGCATATTCGTCACAGGCTACGCCCCCGTGCGATCAATTAGACTCTCCCCGGCTTCAGGAACAGTGTAACCGCTTTCTCCATGATACCGACAGCTCTGGAAGTAGCCTGGAAAACCACTATTTTTCAAAGGCGAAAGCCCTGTATAACAGCACTGACCTGATGGAGGGTCTGAAAACAGCAGACGACAGTGGTGTCATTTGGGTGCTGGGACAGGATATATTGGTTCATTCTAACCGTGAGCTGGGCATTTCAAAACCCATTGCCCTGCTTGGCGATCCGGATAACCCTCCACGACTGGAATTTAGTTTCAGTGCAGGGGGAAATCGTCCAAGACGGGATGAGCAAGCTGTCAGTGTCACTAGCGGTGCATCACGTTTTTTTGCCTGGGGCATAAGCTGGATTGCAGCCTCTGTTGGCCTTAGCACAATAATAAATGTTACAGGCTACAGAGGGGAGATAGGGATCACTCATTGTACCTTTAGATCCACTGCCCCAGAGGCCCTGTCTACCTTCGTAGATATAGCCGCTCTTTCCCAAGAGGCCAAAGCAACTCTGGCCAGTAACCAATGCTACACCGATCAAGTAAGATATCATTGTTTTCTCATCTTCGCTGATGCACATAGTCATCCAACCGTCAGCATTTTCAACAATCAATGGCTTAGTTCCAGTAATGACACTTATCCAGAAAAAGACAGTGGCGTAGTATTTCTTGCGAATGTCAAACACGGGAAGATCATTGGTAACAGGCAGGTCTCGACAAACAGCAGAGCGAATATAAAAGTTACATTTGTTCGATTAATCGAAGGCATACCGGCTATAAATATTACCATACAGAATAATACTGCTCACTCTGACAGCGCCTCTGGAGTAAGGCAGATTGAACTGATCAATGCCATCGGTACAAGTGGAAATGCAATCGACTGTATCATGCTGACAGGCTCTTGCAATATTTCGGATAATCATGGCTATTTTATCTGTAAACAGGGCAACCTGGATGAGTTTCCTGAACTTGATATAAGCATTCAGGAAGGTGATCAGCCAGGTTCAATACCGTCACCATCACCTGTGACTACCCAGGTTTTGAGAATCCTCCATGGCAGGGTTTCCAGCCTCCAGCACAGTCATCAGAAAGTGCCGTTTTGTTTACCTTCTGTCATTTGCCCAACCGCCTCTTCAGGTGTGACAGATTCTCTTTCTGATACTGATACTTCCATCCCTGACCTGGCGACTCTCACCATAGCAATGATAACAACTGCAAGCGACAGTCCAGTGCCCTCCCCAACATCACCCCCGGAAGTTCCGAATGCTGATGAAAGCGACTGGCTGAGCCCCGGTTCAAAGGTCGCACTGATGATTGCTGGTTGTGTTTTTCCGGCTATAGTCTGGTCCTTATGGCCTTTCTGGACTTCCTATATATGGAATCACTATCTGCAAACCGCCCACTGATGCAACAATCGTTACCATGGAAGTGCAGCTGATTCGGACTCTCCAGAAGCCTGTATGGCCTTTCACTGATCAGCAGCATCAAGTTTATTGCAATCACATCTGTAAAAATATCGATTCGTGCCATTCTGATTGCTGACCTGTTGAATGAAAACAGAAGGGTTGTGATCGATGCCTGAGCCTGCCTCAGAACTCTCATAGACCAGGGGCACATGAGACACGTTATGCTCTGCCGTCCCTTCGTTAGGTGGCGAAACTATTCCATGCGCTCGTCTATGCGCTTGAATCGCGTCCATAGCAGCCGGTCCTTGTAGAACTTCACCAGCGACCGTGACTTGTTGAGGTTCATGATCTGCAGCCTGACCATAGGAATACAGGCCTGACATAACCCTGGCGAATGACGGCAAATGATGGGTAAAAAGGTGGTGAATTAAAGCGCTGTGGTTCTCTTCTGTTTGACGGCAGCAAACATAGGGACAGGCATAAGAACAGACCAGTTCTTGATGCTGCTCTATATGTTCATTCAAATCAGCCACCCCAATACAAGACGTGCCGCAATTGCATAGGGGACAATAAACCACCCTATGCCAGAGGTGGTGATGTGTCTTCACAGTGTTTTGATTCTCATAGAAACCTCCACACTCCGGGCACTTGAAGCAAGGCCCGGAAACCATTGTACAAACCTGGGGGTCCCAATACGTTCCCCACTCCACCATGCCCGATGGCTCCATAGGGCGGCTGTGCTTATAAACTGTCTCAGGGTGGTTTGACGTCAGGTGGTCAATAAAAGAAACGCCAAATATTTTGCCACATGCGGGTAGCGGGCACTTTAGAGGGGGGGGTGGTAAGCGCCCTGCAGGTAGGGCAAGTTGAATCTCCAGTTTTAGTTTTTTGCTGTGTAATCCACCTATGTACGGGACAAAACATGCAGCATGATGAGGAAATCGATCTGATCGTTTTTTGAACATGAATTTTTCAGTACCCGCCTGAGCATATCGAGCCCCAAACGGAAGAGACTTTTTGCCGGCCTAC
>JBPCXN010000017.1:0-3417 GCA_051008495.1 Endozoicomonas sp.
AGCTGTTCTCTGAGCATCGAACGTTGAAACAGGAAACTCTTGGAGCGATCCAAGAACCCTCGTCCGATAGGACGGGGAGTGTCAGAACAGGTTGAGACCCGAGTCTTTTGGTTGTAGCTGGGCTATCGCATCAATACAGATTTAGTCAGCATGCCGGTATCAAAGTCGACTCACGTCAAAAAAACCACACTCTACTTCATTATCTGGGCAAATACCTCGAGCTTCATAAGGATGAGTTCTGTCATCCACTGTTCATAGCTTGTGGTCGATATCAAAGTGTCTAGCAGCCTGTCGGACTTATGCTCGAAAGCATAAGTCCGACAGGCTGTTAGTCTGAATAGAAACTGTTCGACAAGGATTTCACCCATGGGTATTGAGGGAGCCAATTCCCATCGCCACTCGACTATTTCCCAAGGTCTGCATCAGGCACCCAAAGTCAACAAGAAGTACCCAAGGCCGTCGGCTGTAGTAGCTAGTGATCCTGAGAGATCCTACTTTCAGCAGGCGAGAAGAGCTCAGTACGGAAAGGCACTGCACTTGCGAGCAGTGTCACTACTGGGAGCGGACAACAGCAACCGATCCGGCCTGCTGGTCCTGTTAAACCGGCTGCTGGATACCTTGCAGCAATTGCCCAACATGCTTAGTCACAAGCCACTGTTCAGTGAATTCCGCCAGACCCTTGTTGACGTCACCCATGCTGCGGAACAGGGGGAACCGATTGATGCAAAACAGGTACAGCATTTAAAAGACAATCTGCATTTTATCCCGAAAAAAGTACTAAGCCGCCACGGTTTATCACACCAGCAACTTTCACATTTATTTCGACAGCTGGATCCTTTGGCCCAACAGGGTTCAGGGCTACGCCAGGATGACTACAACAACCTGCTGGCAGATCTCGGTGATACTCAGCTGAAATCGCAGGAACAAATTCTTAAAAAACTACAAGCAGAGCTGAAGCGTGTTTACAGTGCTCGTTTTGAACGATCCAACCCACAAGTGGCAGAGGGGTATATCCATCAATTACAGCGCAGTGGCGTACTTTCTGATGTTGCTGCCACAGATATGCTGAATCATCTGCAAACCTGGCATGAAGAAGCAGAAAGCCGTATCCGCGCAGGCCGTCATAGACACAAAGCAGCAAAGATTAGTTTTTACACTATGTTGCTGGAGCGACCTGACTACACAATAAATACACCAAACCTGGCCTTGGCATTGGGTATTCCCTGGGGACAGGTACAACCCAGTGATCGAATAGGGGATAACGAACTCACACTCCAAGAGCTACTCACACAGGCAGACAACCTCGGCCTGCTGGATGACAAACGCCTGATTGCAGGGTGCCAACGCACGCACCTGTCGCTACATATTACCGAAGCTGTTGCCAGAAACTGTGGTATTAATCCCGCAGACCTTGTATCACCAGATCTGTTTTGCCCGGCATTGGTCGGAGTACCTGACAATCAACCCATTCCACCCCACCTCGCTACGGAAATGTTTGCACGAAACGCTCATTCCATTGAGCATCTGGCTCAGGCATTGGGTCTGTCGAAGAATGTTGCCGAAGACGCCTTGAGGGAAAACTATCACTCAATGGAGCGATGCTGGAGTTATGTTTTACACGAAGCCCAACCATTAACTCTGTCAAAACTGGCCAAGGCTATGACACACCCGGCCATTATGGATTTCCGAGCTCTGAATCGCCTGCAATCCAGTCAAAAAGGCCAGCTCATTTCAGAGTCAATTCCTTCACTTGAATCGTATGGGATATTGGATGAACTGTCTCTTGATGAAAGGCAGGAGCTGGCAGACCTTATGGGGATCGGGGAGTTATATCGGGTTAAAGCCCAAGGAAGAACCATGAGAGAGCGGGTGTATATACTGCGGGAAGCCCTTGATCACGCTGAGCGGCTGACACCTCCATTATTACTGCGCGGGCTGGAAACATTAGATGCAACCCGAGCTCTTAAGGTTTTTCATGAACTTTACCCCGAATGCCAGCGCTCAGAGAACATTGTACCGCTACCCAGTTGGCAACCAGATATAGAGTGCTGGAACAAAGGTGACCCGGAAACCCGTTTAAATCAGAAGCAGATTAACGGCCTACCCCCAACTGCAGATTGGCGAGCCTTGGGATATTTATTGGGCATGAGCACAAGGAGTCTGGAAAGAATCTCAGATGAGCACCGCGATGAAGCCACCTGCAGTTTGATAATGCTACAGAAACTGCACACCAATAACACCACAACAACCGGTCAGCTCGCCACAGCCTGTAGGCAACTGCACTGCCTGGACCTGTTGCGCTTTTTGCCTGAAGATATTCAGTCACGCCTGCAGCACCATGCTCAACAGCAAATAACTTCAGGTATGCCGAATGATGGCTCTGAACATAGCCTGTTTAGTCAGTTATTAATAAAAAAACCTGAGCGCTGGCAGGAACTGGGCAAATTAGCTGGCGTGCATGAAACAAATCTGGAAAAAATTGCTACTAAGAGCCGCGGATCAAACCGGACGGCAATGCTGAAAGTTATTGGTCGCATTCAACGCAGCGCCAGCAACGTACCCTGGGATAAAGTCAAAAACCTTATGGATGCTCCAGATGCACCATGAAGCAAAACTGTTCAGTCTACAGGAAAGCCGAAGTGGCTTTCCTGTGTCAATCAGAGTCAGTTATGAGCGTGCAGTTCTTCGTTCAGGGCAATGGCTGACTTGTTGGTCAGACACTCGATAGCACCGCTCAGAGAGTTACGACGGAACAGCAGGTCGGACTTGCCGGCCAGTTCACTGGCTTTAACGGATTCCACCACCTGACGCTTGTCGTCCAGTACATTCACCTTGCTGGAACCGGTGACGTACAGTCCGGCTTCAATAGTGCAGCGGTCGCCCAGGGGGATTCCCAGACCAGCATTCGCACCAATCAGGCAGTTGTCGCCTACAGAAATAATCACATCATTGCCGCCGGACAGGGTACCCATGGTGCTGCAGCCGCCGCCCAGGTCGGAACCTTCGCCGACCATAACGCCTGCGGAGATCCGGCCTTCGATCATGCTCTTGCCTTCGGTGCCGGCGTTGAAGTTGATGAAGCCTTCGTGCATTACAGTGGTGCCTTCACCCACATAGGCACCGAGGCGTACCCGGGCAGTGTGGGCAATGCGAACTCCGGCAGGAACCACGTAGTCGGTCATTTTCGGGAACTTGTCCACTGCGTTGACGCTCAGCACACGGCCTTCAGCACGGGCTTTGAGCTGTCTTTCAGGCAGTTCGGCCAGATCAATGGCGCCTTCACTGGTCCAAGCCACATTGGGCAGCAGCGGGAAGATGCCCTGCAGGTTCACACCATGAGGTTTCACCAGTCGGTGAGAGAGCATGTGCAGCTTCAAATAAGCTTCCGGGGTGCTGGAAGGTGCCTCATCGGCTTCA
>JBPCXN010000018.1:0-14072 GCA_051008495.1 Endozoicomonas sp.
CAGGACTCTATCTCAGATGCGGTCAGAAAACAGACAATAGCAACTCAAAACCTCGCTCAGCCTTGCTCTTATCTGAAGGAGTCAGATCAACTTCCTTCAAAAGTTCATCCGCAATGGCCTGCAAAGCAGCTTCACTGCCTTCAAGCAGTTCAAGCTCAAGCTCACAGATTTGTGACTGTGCACTACCGGCTTTGACAAAACCAAAGTCCAGGGCCGCTTCCACTTTCGCATAAGGTTCCGGCCACTCCAGTTGCCAGCAGGTACGATCAAAATCCGTGGCAAAAAATTCGGTCAATTGCTCCATAGCATCTTGCTCTATAGTCTCAGGCCAAACTTTGGAAAGACCAGCCAGATCCAGTGTTGCTTCAGCAATGGGCCACTCCCATTCGCCCCGACGGGTCAGGCCGTCAACACTCTCCCCCTTGGTCTTCAGGGTCTGGAAGAACTGCCCGTTTTTCTCCCTGATCCTGAGCGCCACCCGGGCCCTGTTCAGGCTCATTTCAGGGGTGTCAAAGTAGGTATTGCCGAGGTGGAAGGTTTCAGGCGCCTTTTTTGCGAACTTTTCCCAGAATGGCAGTGTCTTAAGGAGGGAAACCTGGTCAACAGGCAGGGACAGTTTTAGTTCGGTTTCATAGCTCATGGGGATGCTCAAGTCGTTCTCAGGGATAAAAAAACGACTAGTCTAATGCCTTTGTCCATGAGTTGTGAGTTAAACGTATGAAGGTTGTTGAGCTGCGCGAAACCGAAACAAGTCAGTGCATTCTCTGCGGCCAACTCCTATAATTTCGCGCTCAGTCAAACGGAACTGCAGTTATGCCAACCAGCAATTTATTGTCCAGTGTGTTTGGCCGTTCCCCCATAGGCCCGATACAGAAGCACATCACCAAGGCTCATGAATGCGCCATGCAGCTGGAGCCTTTCTTCCAGGCGGCGTTCGATGGGGACTGGGAAAAAGTCGAGAGTATCCAGCTCACTATCGTGTCCCTGGAACACGAAGCGGACGACATCAAGAAAAGTGTCCGCCTCTCACTGCCTAAAAGCCTGTTTCTGCCAGTTCCCCGATCCGACCTGCTGGAAATCGTCACTGTTCAGGACAAAGTGGCCAATCGCGCCAAGGATATTGCCGGTATTGTCCTGGGTCGACAGATGCATATTCCCGAAGAAATGAGGGAAGCCTTCCTGGAATACCTGCGTCGCTCCATTGCCACATCAGCCCAGGCCCTGAGGGCCATGGATGAACTGGATGAGCTGGTAGAGACCGGATTTCGCGGGCGTGAAGTCGACCTGGTGGAGAACCTGATTGAAGAGCTTGACCAGATCGAGAGCGAAACCGATGAACTCCAGATCCAGGTGCGAAAAATCCTCTTCCGCCTTGAAAACGGCCTCCCGCCTGTGGACGTCATTTTCCTCTACAAGATCATAGACTGGATAGGTGATCTGGCCGACCGTGCCTCACGGGTCGGTGGTTACCTGCAGTTATTGCTCGCACGCTAGTCAGTCATTATTCGGAAGTAGACTCATGAGCATTCTTGCTGAGTACGGCACTATCCTGTTGGCGCTGGCCTGCCTGTTCGGTTTCTTCATGGCCTGGGGTGTCGGGGCCAATGACGTAGCCAACGCCATGGGAACCTCGGTCGGTTCCAAAGCCCTGACCATCAAACAAGCAATCATGATTGCCGTCGTCCTGGAATTTGCCGGCGCTTATCTGGCGGGCGGATCAGTCACTGACACAATCCGCAAGGGCATCATTGATCCCGACATGCCGATCCTGGCGGAGAATCCGCAATTGCTGGTTTACGGCATGATGGCGGCTCTCCTTGCGGCCGGGACCTGGCTGTTAGTGGCCACTCACTACGGCTGGCCTGTCTCCACCACACACTCCATTGTTGGCGCTATTGTTGGCTTTGCTGCGGTGGGTATATCACCGGATGCTGTCAACTGGGGTAAGGTATCCTCTATTGTGGCCAGCTGGGTGGTGTCACCGGTGATGTCGGGCACTCTGGCTTTCATGATCTTCATGAGTGTTCAGAAACTTATTCTCGATACGGATAACCCCTTTCAGAACGCCAAACGCTACGTGCCAATATACATGTTCCTGGTAGGGTTCATGATGGCTATGGTGACTCTGATCAAGGGTTTGAAGCACATCGGGCTGCCGCTGGATTACACCGAGAGCATCCTGTTGTCCCTGTTCATTGGCTTCTTGCTGATGCTGGCCGGCAAGTCCGCCCTGAAGAAAATCAAGGAAGATGTTCAGGCTGACAAAGCCTTCCACTTCTCCAGTGTGGAGAAGGTGTTCGGCGTGATGATGATATTTACTGCCTGCTCCATGGCCTTCGCCCACGGTTCCAATGATGTTGCCAATGCTGTGGGCCCGCTGGCCGCCGTGGCCAGTATCATTGCCTCGGGGGGTGAAGTGGCCGGTAAGGCCTCCATGCCCAGCTGGGTACTGCTGCTGGGTGCGGCAGGTATCGTGGTCGGTCTGGCCACCTATGGTTACCGGGTGATGGCCACCATTGGTACCCACATCACCGAACTGACGCCCAGCCGTGGCTTTGCCGCAGAGCTGGCGGCAGCCTCAACGGTCGTTCTGGCATCCGGTACAGGTTTACCGGTTTCCACTACTCATACGCTTGTCGGTGCGGTGCTGGGCGTTGGTCTGGCTCGTGGGATCGGAGCCCTGAACCTGCGGGTGATCGGCACCATCTTTATGTCATGGCTGATCACCCTGCCTGCTGGCGCTATCCTGGCGATAACCTATTACCATATTCTCCATGCCATCTTTGGCTGACACGAAAGGTATTTGCAAGGCATGGCTGCAGGCCCGGGCGTTCAGCCAGAGGCCCGGGACTGCACCATTCCTGTAGGAAGACTGTTATGATGCAAAACCATAACCCAGACTGAGAACGAGATAATGCCGGGCTCCCTGCAACCAGACCTGAAATCCGCTCTTACCCGACTGATAGAGATACCCTCAATCAGCTCCACGCGCAGTGATCTGGATATGGGAAATCTGCCAGTCATCCATGAACTGGCAGGCTGGTTTGAAGGGATGGGCTTTCAATGTGAAATCCTTCCTGTACCCGGTCCCGCTGGCAAAGCCAACCTGATCGCCACCCTCGGCAAGGGTCCTGGAGGTTTAGTACTGGCCGGGCATACCGACACAGTGCCTTGCAACGAACAGCTCTGGCAGCATGATCCCTTCAGCCTCAAAGAAGCAGACAACCGTTTCTACGGTCTCGGCACCTGCGACATGAAAGGCTTTTTCGCCCTGGCGATGGAAGCGGCCAGGGATTTTCTGAAGACCCCTCTCAAGTCACCACTGATTATCCTTGCCACAGCCGATGAAGAGTCCTCCATGAGTGGCGCTAGAGCACTGGCCGCAGCAGGCAAGCCCAAAGCCCGTTACGCCGTTATCGGTGAACCTACCGGCATGACGCCAGTCTATATGCACAAGGGCATCATGATGGAGCGGGTGCGTGTGGTCGGGCAATCGGGTCATTCCAGCAACCCGGCGCTGGGTCGCAACGCCATGGAAACCACGCACCGGATCATCACTGAACTCATGACTTTTCGCAGTGAACTGGCTGAACAATACAACAACCCGGGGTTTACGGTGCCATCACCCACCATCAACCTTGGCTGCATCCACGGCGGAGATAACCCCAACAGAATCTGTGGTCACTGCGACCTGGATTTTGATGTGCGCCTTTTGCCGGGTATGGACAGCACGGAACTGAGACAAAAGTTGCAACAACGGTTGCTGCCCATTGCCCAGGCCGACGGCGTCACACTTAGCCTGGAGCCCCTGACTCCCAGTATTGATCCGTTCACCGCCATGTCAGGGTCGCCTCTGCTGCAAACCTGTGAATCCCTGACCGGCCATAAGGCCCGGTCAGCAACATTCACAACGGAAGCACCGTTTTTCAGTCAGATGGGCATGGATACTGTGGTACTGGGACCGGGAGACATTGATCAGGCGCACCAGCCCGATGAGTTTCTGGCGCTGGATCGAATTGAACCGACGATTCATTTGCTAAAAACCTTGATCAGGCAGTATTGTCTGCTAGCAGAATAAAACCGTCCGGAGAGACAGGCACGTGAACGACATCAGGAAAGAATACATCCGGTTTTTTCGTCAGTCTTCGCCCTATATTCACGCCCACCGTGGCAAAACGTTTGTCATAACGCTGGGGGGTGAAGCCCTGGCCCATGACAACCTGCCCAACATTATCAATGACATCGCCCTTTTAAGCAGCCTGGGGGTAAGGCTGGTGCTCGTCCATGGGGCCCGCCCCCAGATTGAACAGCGCCTGCAGGACAGAGGGCTGACATCACGCTTTTATAATGGCCGGAGAATCACCGACAGGCAGTGCCTTGAAAGCGTCATGGATGCCGTAGGCAATCTAAGGTCAATGATCGAGTCGAGGCTTTCGACAGGGCTGGTCAACTCACCCATGCATGGCGCCAGCATCCGTGTTATCAGTGGCAACTTCGTGACAGCAAGACCGCTCGGTGTGAGAGATGGAGTTGATTTCCAACATACCGGCGAGATCCGTCGTATTGACCATGAGGCGATCCATCAATTGCTGGACAGTGGTTATATCGTCTTGCTGTCTTGTCTTGGGCTGTCCCCTACCGGCGAAGTGTTCAATATGGAAGTCGAAGAGGTGGCCACCCATGCAGCCAGCCATCTCTCGGCGGAAAAACTGCTGCTCTTTGGTCGGCAGCAGGGACTGGTGGACGACAATAATCGTTTGATCAGCAGAATTTCCCCGCAGGCTGCCAGCGACAAGCTGGACGGGCTCGAAGGAGAAATGAAACGCCTGATGACGTCTGCTGTCGCAGCCTGCAAGGACGGTGTTGAGCGGGTCCAGATCATTAACTTCGAAGAAGATGGCTCCCTGCTCCTGGAACTGTTCACCCGTGACGGTTCCGGGACAATGGTTTCAAGGGATCGCTACGAAGAAATCAGAACAGCCAGCATTGAAGACGTGGGCGGCATCCTGGAACTGATCAAACCCCTTGAAGAAAAGGGCGTGCTTAGAAGGCGTTCACGCAAAGAACTGGAGCGTGAAATCCGCCTGTTCAGGGTCATTGTTCTGGATGGCATGATCATTGGCTGCGCTGCCCTGCACCCGTTTGCCCATGAAAAGAGTGCCGAGCTGGCCTGCCTCGTTGTTCATCCGGACTATCGGCAGGACAAGCGGGGTGACCTGCTGCTCGACGCCATTCTTGAGCAGGCCAGTGAGCAGGCTCTGGAAAAAGTCTTTGTTTTAACGACACAGACCGCCCACTGGTTTGTGGAAAGGGGTTTTGCCGAGGTATCGGACCAGGACCTGCCGGAGGAAAAACGACAGCATTACAGCCAGCAGAGGCAGTCAAAGGTTCTGGCAAAGGCGGTTTGAACGCCAACGCCTATTGCCTGACCCTAACCCGGAAAATTCATAAAACAGCTTTGACCAGGGTGAAGACTGTGGAAATACTGAAATGTTCGGTTTTTGATGTGTACGAAAATAAACGAACACCGCTTGTCGGGCTAATGCCTTGTCACGTTTGTTTGGGCTGCAGCCCAGTCAGCATACACAGCTGATCTTAAAGCCAGTGCTGTGGTCTCAACCCTGTGCTGGAACTCTGGCAACCAGTCATTGGCGTAGGCAACAGCGTACCCCAATGGCCAGCTGATCCCAAATTGATAGTTTTTTTCTCCAAATGACAGGGACTTGATGGCAACCAGGGTGTGGCTGTCGTTAAACCCAAGCTGCTCCAGCAGTACTGCAATATAAGTCAACTCTGCACAGATGCGTTTACCTTTGGCCTCCCTCGGCATACCACTGTAGGAAAAGCCCCGCTTTTCAGGCTCCCTTTCAAAAGCACCTTTGTCCGCCACGAAACCCCTGAACAGATGCGTCTGTCCCTCTACAAACTTCTGTTGCAACACTTCCTGTGAGAAGCTGCAAATGTGTTCTGCCGCCTCTTTAATCAAACTGACGTTCAACCTGTCAGGCAGGCCCAGGGCCACAGTCCGGTCATAGAAATAGCCATTAAGGTAGATGGTTTTAGGAATCAGTGGCTGCGACCATTTTTTACGAGTCGATGAAGTAAAGAGTTTGTCCGGTGTATCGAACAGGTTTTCCATGGCCTGCAAACATTTCTGATAAACCAGATCTGCATTTTCTCCCGGTGTAGTAGTACAGGGAGAGTCGAGGTTGGCTTCTTTATATCGAGCTAGAGCAGAGTTCAGACCATATTCCAGGTAGGACTTGCCATAGACCTCTATCTCTTCATCACTCTTTTTGAGAAAGCGATAAACATTCACACTACCTTCAGGCACCGCGACTCCTGGCCGGACAAACTCTTCGAAGGTGTCATGGCCATGATCAAGGGGAATCCGGAAAGCCACCTGTACTGAACCTCCCCCCAACTCAATGATGCCATACTGATCATAAGGGCTACTTAGCCTCATACTAATATAATTGACCGCCAGCCAGGTGAAAGCGGCTTCTTCGAGTCCGCTCAATAGACGGACATTGTTCGCATAGTTGGCACCCAGGGCTTTCAGGTTCCTGGCGGTGGATTTAAGTCGTTTTATTACCTTGTCCGAATCCTGCCTGGCTCTCAGGCCGGCGGTTCCGCCCAGGAAGAAATGTTTGTGCCTGACCAGCCCCGTGCAGTTTTCTGTTTCATACATCTCGAAGAGCTGCTTTTTCATTTCCTCTGACAGCTCCTGCCTGGTCGTAAGCGGTTTCTTCTCTTCTTGAATTTTTGACTGTGAGAACAGCTCAAACAGGCCTGTCCCGTAGTCAAAAAGGAAACAATAGTCCACGGCACGAACCCCGGAGCTGCCAGCATCCAGCATGGCAATTTTCCGGGCGTCAATGGTTCCAGGAGCTCTTGTGTCAGCCCAATCGTTCTGCACGTTGGCAATAGACAGGGGGGCGGATAGAGATAACAGCAAAATGACGACAGAAGGAAAAATCAGACAGCGAGACAGCATTCTTCGTTTTATCCTTACTGTTGTGTATTCATTTGAAGGGCTGCTACAACTGGCGACAAAACTCGTCAGCGGCCATAAAACAATGCAGTCAAGCATAGACCATGAAAGGCATTTGTCGCAGATTATTTCTCAACCGTGGGTCATTTGAGGGGCCTGGCTGTGCTGTTGATCTTCTGCAACAAGCTTGTCATAAATCCTGCCATCGAGGGCTTCCGCTTTGTCCTGTATGCTCTCATGTAACTGACCAATGGCTCCCGCCATCATACCCTGCACCATCTGCTCGAGGTATTGCCACTTGAGCAGCAATACCGCTGCCTCATAGTCATCCATGTGCTGAAAGGGTTTGGCCGCAGGGTCTATTTCGCTGAGCCGTTTGTGATGCCGGATTTCCTCCATCATTTTTTTGTGGGCATCATGAAGTTCCAGTAAACGGTCAACAAGTTCAGGCAGGCTGTCCTTTGACAGCTTACGCAGGGTACTGATTTCCTCCCGCCCGGTTCTCCGGCGCTTTTTCAAAGGCCTGGTGATGCCGCCAAATTCAAAGGTCGCCCCGGCCTTGTCCTGCTGGATATCCCTGAACCGGTGCTTATTGATAGCGTCATTGAAGCGTTCCAGCAGAATGTCGGTGATAAAGAAGAAGGCAAAAATGGCCAGCCCGTCCAGGGAAGGTCTGGGCAACTGCGGCGCCAGTTCAAGGGTTGGCATGCCTTTGACTCCATGCCAGCTGACCTTGAAGCCATGGGTCAGGGTCGATTTAAAGCCGCCTTTCAACCAGCTGATCACGTAGGCCTTGGCGCTATCCTTCACCAGATAAAAGGCATCAGCAACACGATCCGCAATGGCGTTATGCTCCTCGTTGGCACCGTACGGGTCCGGAAGCTCTTCCTCAAAGATTCGATCCACTTCGGAGCTGGCCTGCTCCAGCTCGGCTGCGGAAAGATCGGCTTTTTCCGTCATTCTAGGGAAAATATGTTTCAGCCAGTCAGTCTTGTTGGTTGGATAGTGGTAAAAACTGTTGGCAATTCTGCGATCATTGGCCGCCCGATTAAACAGTAAAAGTCGTTTATTAGCCGGCATCGACTTGAACTTGTGCTCCCAGAGGTCATCGACATGAACCGCCCACTCTGATTTCATCCGGTTCAGGTCGGCATTGGCGGTACTGTATAGCTGGTCAAACAGGTGAAACGCCTGAGCCAGGTTTTCACGCCGGTAAAAGTAGCGCGCTTTGCCTTCTTCAAGACGAATCAGCTCATCCAGGCTGCCGGTTTCAGGCTTCATCGCCAGGCGTAATTCAGCATCCTTTTCCAGCTCTGAGTAGGCATTGAAAAGCCTGGCCAGTGTTTCATGGCTGCAGACATAGCGCAGGCTGTGCATGAACGTGCGAAACTTTTTCTCATCAAGCTCTGACAACACACCAAACTCGTTGCCTTCCAGCTTGAAGTCCGCCGATGCTTCCATTCTCTGCAGTGCACGAATAGCTTTTACCATCCGGATGGCTTCGGTGCCGCCACTCCAGGCCACACACCAACCCACATAGGTCAGCATGGTAACAGCAGCCCCTATACCACCGGAGGTTAATGCTGACAGCACTGTGCTAACCACGACCCCCAGACCATTAATGGCCAGGGCTCGCTTGTTGCGTAACAGGTAGCGCTTCAAACGATTCCTGAGGTCATGCCGTTCGACTTTTATCCAGCTGCCTTTCTCGACAACATTCTTGATATGCGCCCGGTCTTCATCATCAAGCTGGCAAGGCGAATGCACGGGCGGTTCCAGTGCCGGTGGTGTCAAAGCAGGTCTGGAAGGGTCATTCGGGATACCTGGCGGCACTCTGTCAGCCTTACCAGGAGCATGGCCTGGAGCCGCCTGCTCGCAATCAGGGTCAAAGTGCCAGCGCAGCTCATTCTTGACTTGAAGGATGCGTTCAAAATCGATCTTTGAGTCACCCGTCAAGCCATGCTCTGCAGCAATCGCCCGTACCGCCCTGGCCGCTGCCTGGTATTCCAGTCCATAGTCATTGACCAGAACTTCAGTAAAGTGAGGAAGAAGGGATCGCCGGAGAAAGCCAACGGGCACACTGCGATTTTCTGCCAGGAACTGATAGGCCAGTTCGGTGGAGGTATTGCCAATGGTTGCCTGGACACTATCCAGGGCCTTGTCATCAACCTTTCTTCTGCCGCCGGCCACCACCAGTCGCCTCTGCCCCTGTATCAGCCGCTCATCAACCTCGCCTATATCATGCAACTCCATGGCGCAGGCAATATGGTAGTCATGCAGAGTCCGGTGATAAGTATCCAGGTACTGGTTCGCCCCAGAATGGCTGAAGGTATCAAAAACACTCAGGGCCTTGTCATCTGAAGGCCCATAGTTGAGAAAATGTTTTATCCGCGAGGTGATTCCGCTCACCGTAGACACAAGGCGTCCATGCCAGCGTTCATAGTCAGTTTTCGCCCGCTTCTGTCCTTCGGGTAATTTTAATATCGACCTGGCAGACCCGGGTCTGTCAGCCCTGACTCTCGGCATATCTCTGATTCCCTGAGATATTTGATTCCGACGCAAAATGGCCGTTATTTATTCACATTAGAAATCAAAAGGGGTTAATTAATTCTTTTTTTGAATAAAAAAGTGCGGATACAGCATAACTTCAAATATAGCCAAGACAGGGAAAGGCTCGTGATCGAAGCATTGCGGGGCAGGGTTCGTTGAACAACAAGCGAGGAACAACAGTCTTCCGCTGGGGCTTCCTTGCGCGCCAGCGGTGAAGAAGGTCTGTTAACGACGGTCCAGAATCAGGTAACTGTATGTCAGGGGTTCATCGTCTTCGGACTGAAGGTCTTCCCGGGCCGTCTCAACCCAGTCGGACTCATTGATTTCAGGGAAAAAGGCATCTCCCTCAAAGCTCTGATAAACACGGGTCAGGTACAGCCGGTCAGCCCCGGGAAGCGCCTGGCGATAAATCTGCTCGCCACCGATCACCATGATCTCTTCATTGCCATTGATCAGTGCGATATCTTCAGCCAGCGACAGAGCTTCATCCAGGCTGTGGACCACCTTGACTCCTTCATGGTGCCAGGATTGGTCTCTGGTGATGACAATATTGGTCCTTCCCGGCAACGGCTTACGGAGAGAATCAAAGGTTTTGCGCCCCATGATAATCGGCTTGCCCATGGTCACCGCCTTGAAGTAACGCAGGTCACCGGGCAGGTACCAGGGCATCTTGTTATTGATGCCAATGGCGTTGTTTTCCGCCACGGCAGCGATCATTGCCACCTTTATTGAGCCCAATATTTCATCTCCTGTTCTGTTTATCCGCAAATTGTCCGGTAACTGCCTGGCACTCCGCAAGCAGCTGCAATTAAAGGCCACCTTCCGGTTTGAAGACACCAACATTCACATGTCCTTCGTCACGCAGGTGCATGGCATGTAACTGGCTCATCACGCCTCTTTCGCAATACAGCAGATAATGCTTGTCCTTATCCAGCTCGGCAAAGTTCGTGCGCAACTGATAGAAAGGAATGACCAGGATCTCGCGGCCATCCATGGTGAACGGTTTGATTTCCTCTTCATCGGGGTGGCGGATATCAATGATGATTTCCCCCTGGTCCACATGATCGACAACCTCCACCTCTTCCCGGGTCAGGTCGTCGGCAATGATGTCACTGACTGACACTTTACGAAAATCGGCTACCGCCTGGTCCAGAACGGCAAAATCAAAACGGGCTTCTTCCATTTTAATCTTTTCAGGCTTGGCCCGGGTCGTCGGGTTCTTGGAAATGACTGCACAGTATTCCGGAATATTCTTGACGAACTCCTCGGTACCAATGCGTGCGGAAATATTAATGATATCCTGCTTGTCCATCGCCACCAGCGGGCGCAACACCAGGTGATCCGTTGCGGAATCAATGACTGCAAGGTTAGTCAGAGTCTGGCTGGAAACCTGGGCAACGGCCTCACCGGTCACCAGTGCTTCAACATGCATCGTTTTCGCAACCCGGGTTGCCGCTCTGAGCATCATGCGCTTGAGGATGACTCCCATCTGTGAGTTATCCACATTTTTGAGAATCTCTTCCACCACACCCTCAAAAGGCACTGTGACGAAGTGGACGTTGTGAGATGAACCAAAGCGATTCCAAAGGTAATAGGCCACTTCTTTTACGGCCAACTCGTGAGCGTGGCCGCCCAGGTTGAAAAAGCAGAAGTGTGTGCGAATACCGCGCTTCATGGTCAGGAAGCTTGAGACAGTGGAATCGAAGCCTCCGGAAATCAATGACAACACCGGTTCCATGGAGCCCAGAGGATAACCCGCCAGCCCATTGCCACGAGCTGTGACCAGAAAATAACGTGCGCCCTTGATCTCGATTTTCACCGTCACATCGGGGTTCTTAAGTTTAACCCCGGCAGCGTCGGTTTTTACATTAAGTCCACCACCCACTTCACGTTCGACGTCGATGGACTGGAAGTCATGCTTGCCGCTGCGCTGGCAGGTGACTCTGAAGGTCTTGCCCGCAAGCTCTTCCCTGTGAGCATCCAGAGCTTTTTCCAGCATGTCATCAATATCCACCAGCGGGTATTCCTTAACCTGCTGCCAATAGGCAATACCGGGGATGTGGCTGAGCAGGTCGCTGGCCTCAGCTACCAGCACACTGTCGTCAGAACGGGTGGCCACCTCGATGAAATCCCATTTCCCCTCAACCACCACGCCTTCATCGACACGCTTGAGTATCGTGCGAATATTCCGCCGCAGCTGCTTGATAAAACGCTTGCGCACTGGAGCACTCTTGATGGTGATCTCCGGAAAAAGCTTGATGATGAACTTCATGGGCCTGGCTTACCGTGATTGTCCTGCAGCCGGAGGAACGGCAGCAGGTCTCGCACTAGGGGGTGTTCTCAATTAGCCATCATGCTCAGCTCACACAGGAGCGTTCAGGGCAAGGCGCAACAGTAAAGGAATACTTAACGTCTTTTAAGCTGTTGGAACGCAGTCGTGGGCGCTCCTGTGCGAGCCCTTCGGGTGCTCCGTAAAGGGGCCATCTACTGTGTCAGAGCTTGCTTGATGTAGAGAAACTACACCAGCGCAAGTCTTCCTTGTAGCTGACCCCTTTACGACAGCACTGAGCATATGCCTAATTGAGAACACCCCCTAAAGAACGAGAGGGAAAAACACAAAATAGATAGTCCAAATTATACAGAATCGCGCTAAACTGGGCAGCGCCTGTTTTTCTGACTCTGGGGAGCAGGAAACAGGCTGAAACGCACCATTACGAGACACAACAAAAAACCGAACGCCCTATAATAGTGCAATCTTTCTATAAGGATAGTCCGGGACTGACTCTTTTCGGTGCACTCCCCGACAGAGCCCGACTCTGTGCACCCAAGCAGGCTTGGGTGAGGGAATGTCTTGTCAGCTTTCCAGATGATTGAGACTGAACCTTCTGCGATAGGTGGCACAGCAATTGCTTTATCCATCGCAGGCATGAATGTAACTGTGACTGAAACCGAATGTTTGTATGCCGCCTGGGTCGATTAGCGGATATCCGGCAAAAAAAGCCTGAACCGGTGCGACCACAGAACGCTTTAAGTCCTCTGGAGGAAATAATAAATGTCGAAGACCCTGAACCTGATCAAAGAGCATGACGTCAAGTGGGTTGATCTGCGTTTCACGGATACCAAGGGCAAGGAGCAGCACGTCTCACTGCCTATCAGTGAGATTGATGGTGAGTTTTTCGAACTCGGTAAGATGTTCGACGGTTCCTCCATTGCTGGCTGGAAAGGCATTAACGAATCCGACATGATCCTGATGCCTGATGACAGCAGCTCTGTTATCGATCCTTTCACCGATGAAACTACCCTGAACATCCGTTGCGACATCATCGAGCCTGCTACCATGCAGGGCTATGAGCGTGACCCTCGCTCCGTAGCCAAGCGCGCTGAAGAGTACCTGAAGTCCACCGGCATCGCTGACACCGCTTTCTTCGGGCCTGAGCCTGAATTCTTCGTGTTTGACGACGTGAAGTGGAACGTGGATATCTCCGGCGCTTCCTATGAAATCAACTCTGAAGAAGCCCACTGGTCTTCCAATAAGCTCTTTGAAGGCGGCAACATCGGTCACCGTCCAAAAGTAAAAGGCGGCTACTTCCCCGTGCCTCCTGTTGATTCCCTGCACGACCTGCGCGCCAAGATGTGTCAGGCCATGGAAGACCAGGGTCTGGCGGTTGAAGTACATCACCACGAAGTGGGTACTGCCGGTCAGTGTGAAATCGGTGTCAAATTCAACACCCTGGTGAAGAAAGCCGACGAAGTACAGGTTCTCAAGTACGCCGTACATAATGTAGCTCACGCGTACGGCAAAACCGCCACCTTTATGCCCAAGCCTCTGGTAGGCGACAACGGCAGCGGTATGCACGTGCACATGTCTCTGAGCAAGGACGGCGACAACAAGTTCGCTGGTGACGGCTATGCCGGCCTGAGTGAAACTGCCCTGTACTACATCGGTGGTATCATCAAGCACGCTAAAGCCATCAACGCTTTCGCCAACGCTTCCACCAACTCTTACAAGCGTCTGGTTCCTGGCTTCGAAGCACCTGTTATGCTGGCCTATTCTGCCCGTAACCGTTCCGCTTCCATCCGTATTCCATACGTGAACAGCCCGAAAGCCCGTCGTATCGAAGTACGCTTCCCTGACCCGACTGCCAACCCATACCTGGCTTTCGCAGCCCTGCTGATGGCTGGCCTGGATGGCATCAAGAACAAGATCCACCCTGGCGACGCTGCCGACAAGGATCTGTACGACCTGCCTGCCGAAGAAGCTGCCGAGATCCCGACCGTGGCTGAAAGCTTCGAAGAGGCTCTGGCTGCCCTGGACAGCGATCGTGAGTTCCTGACTGCCGGCGGTGTATTCACTGACGACATGATCGACGCTTACATCGAACTGAAGAAGGATGAGTGTCTGACTATCAGCCAGACCACACACCCAGCTGAATTCGATCTGTACTACTCCGTCTAAAACCCATGCAGCCCGGGAGAGCCTGTTTCTCTCCCGGTGTCTTCAAGGTTTGAACACCATCGGCGGCCAGTC
>JBPCXN010000019.1:0-4164 GCA_051008495.1 Endozoicomonas sp.
CGACAGCAGAGCCTGAGCCTGTGCAGGAAGAGCTTGCGGCTGCGCCTGTGAAAGAATCCGGTGGTTTCTTCGCCCGGATGAAAAAAGGTCTCAGTAAGACCCGGTCCGCCCTGGTGGAAGGGGTTGCCGAGATTTTCATCGGTAAAAAAGAGATTGACGATGATCTGCTCGAGGAGCTGGAAACCCAGCTGCTGGTGGCGGATGTCGGCGTTGAGGCAACCTCTGAAATCATAGGAAAGCTCACCAAACGGGTGAAATATCGTGAGCTGGACGATGCCGATGCGCTGATGCAGGCATTGAAAACGGAACTGAAAGAGATCCTGGTTCCTGCTGACGAACCTCTGGTGATTGATGAGCAGAAAGCACCTTACGTAATTCTGGTGGTGGGTGTTAATGGTGTTGGTAAAACTACCACCATTGGCAAGCTGGCCCGCAAGCTGCAGTCCGAAGGCAAGAAAGTCATGCTGGCTGCCGGCGATACCTTCCGTGCTGCGGCTGTTGAACAGTTGCAGATCTGGGGGGAGCGTAATGACATCCCGGTTGTTGCCCAGCACACCGGTGCTGACAGTGCTTCAGTAATTTACGATGCTTTCGAAGCGGCCAGGGCCCGTGGTGCGGATGTCCTGATCGCTGACACTGCCGGGCGACTCCACAACAAAGAAAACCTCATGGAAGAACTGCGCAAGGTCAAGCGTGTTCTTGGCAAGCAGGATGAAACCGCCCCACATGAAGTGCTGCTGGTGCTCGACGCTGGTACCGGACAGAACGCCCTTAGCCAGGCGAAGCTATTCCATGAAACCGTACAGTTGACAGGCTTGGCGTTGACCAAGCTTGACGGTACTGCCAAGGGCGGTGTGATTTTCGCCCTATCCAAACAGATGCAGCTACCTATCCGGTTCCTTGGGGTCGGGGAGCAGATTGACGATCTGAGGCCGTTCTCTGCCGGTGAATTTGTCGATGCCCTGTTTGATGCTGCCAGCGATGGCAGTGGGCGGTAACAGTTGCCTGCCGCTCACCAGCGGGTTTTTGCTGATCAGTGGTGGTAGTGTCGCCCTGAGGTCGCTTTTTTTAGCAGGAGGCTGCTCGCTCGATGATACGCTTTGACAATGTCAGTAAGCGTTATGCTGGTGGATATACGGGCCTGGAGCAGGTCAGCTTCCACCTCCGGCGGGGAGAGATTGCCTTTCTCACCGGTCGCTCCGGTGCCGGCAAGAGTACCCTGCTGAAACTGATCATGCTGATGGAAAAAGCCTCCACCGGTCAGATCTGGGTGGGAGGGCATAATCTCAAGGGGCTCAGTCGCGGCCAGCTTCCTTATTTCCGGCGTAACATCGGTGTTGTCTTTCAGGATCACCAGTTACTGTTCGACCGCTCTGTCTTCGATAATGTCGCCCTGCCCCTGATGATTGCCGGGCACTCAAGGGCTGACTGCGGGGGCAGGGTAAGGGCCGCCCTGGATATGGTGGGGCTGCTTAATAAGGAAAAAGTACTGCCATCGGCACTTTCCGGCGGGCAGCAGCAAAGGGTGGGGCTCGCCCGGGCGGTGGTGAACAGACCTTCACTGATCCTCGCGGATGAACCTACCGGTAATCTGGACCCGAACCTGTCTGCAGAGATCATGCAATTGTTTGAGAATTTCAACCAGGTGGGCGTCACTGTGCTGGTAGCCAGTCACGACCTGGCGCTGGTGGCGCGCATGCGGCACCGCATTCTGACCCTGGACCAGGGCTTCCTTGTCAATGACCAGGAGGTGCGATGAGCGTGTTCCCTCGAAAAGGTGTCAGGAACAGGGACGGCAGCCGGAAAAAACCTGCTGATGACGCTCACTCCGCAAAAAGCAGTCATTCCTCCCTGGGGAGTGAACGTGGCGCAGCCAAGCAGCAGGGTTTTTCTTTTTCATTCGCAGGCCTGAAGGGGCTGCATCGGCAGATGGCTGCTGATGCCGTCTCCAGGGTTATCGGTGCGCCCGTTTCCACCGTGTTGAACAGCCTTATGATTGCCGTGGCGTTTTCCCTGCCAGCTCTTCTGTATCTACTGGTGATCAATCTGCAGATGCTGGGAAATGGCTGGGACGGACAGCCCAGGGTGTCACTTTACCTCAGTGCCAGTCTTGAGCGCTCTCACATTGAGAGATTCAGAGCTGAAGTCAACAGTGATCCTGAAGTGGAGAGCATTCGCTACATTTCACCCGATGATGGACTCAATGCCTTCCAGGCACAGACCGACATGAAGGGGGTTGTTGGCGCTCTGGGCTTCAACCCGCTGCCTGCCGTCATAGAGGTTCAGCCTGTGGCCGGACTCTCCTATGAAATGCTGGATAAACTGGCTGATCGCTACCAGGGGAAAAAAGAGGTGACCGAAGCCCGTCTTGATCGGGAATGGGTGCAAAGGCTTTATTCTATCGTCAGCCTTCTGGAAAAACTGGCGCTGATGCTTTCGGTTCTGATGGGTATCGCGGTTCTGCTGACTATCGGTAATACGGTGCGGGTGGGGATTGAGAGTCGAAAGGCTGAGATCAGGGTGATCAAGCTGGTTGGAGGAACCGATGGTTTTATTATGCTTCCGTTCCTGTATATGGGGCTGTTGTACGGAGTGTCGGGAGCTATTTTTGGACTGTTTATTGTCTGGGCTATATTGGCTGGTATCATGCCCAGTGTTCTGGAGTTGACCAGCCTCTACGGCAGCAGTTTCCGGGCGGGAGGCGTGGATATTAATATGCTGTTATCCCTTCTGGTCTCTGGGGCTGTGCTGGGGGTGACTGGCGCTGCCGCCAGCTGTTATCGCCATATTCGTACAGTTGAGGATGTGTAACCTCTGATTGTCTGGAAACTGTAAAGCGGGCAAAAATCCTGTAAAGTGTCTGGCGCTGAAAACGATAAAATTTGTTATTATATTCACAAGACAGTTCGTGTCGGAGTTTTTTAAGTTGAGTGCCTGTATTGCACTCCACCGGAGTTGATTATGGGATCCAGTCTACAACCAGTTGATATGTTAGTACCTGGGCAGAATATTGAAGCCTACGTCCAGAGTGTCGGCCGTATTGCTGTGTTGTCTGCTGAGCAGGAGCGGGAAATAGCTGACCGCCTCTATTACAAGAATGATCTCGAAGCTGCCCGCCAGCTGGTTATGTCACACCTGCGTTTCGTCGTTCATATTGCAAAAAGCTATACCGGCTATGGCCTGCCCCTGTCCGACTTGGTGCAGGAAGGCAATGTCGGCCTGATGAAGGCCGTGAAACGGTTCAATCCGGAAGTGGGTGTTCGTCTGGTGTCTTTTGCCGTGCACTGGGTTAAGGCCGAGATCCACGAGTTTATTCTGAAGAACTGGCGTATCGTTAAAGTGGCCACCACCAAGGCCCAGCGGAAGCTGTTCTTTAATCTGCGCAGTTCTAAGAAGCGCCTGGCTTGGTTTACTAATGATGAAGTGAATGCTGTGGCCAGCGATCTGGGAGTTGAAGCCAAGGTCGTTCGTGAGATGGAAGGCCGGATGGCGGGCCAGGACACCGCTTTCGACGGTTATCTTGACGACGATAGCGATACTGCATACCAGGCTCCGGCACACTATCTGGAAGATAAGCGCAGTGATCCAGCGAGAGTACTGGAAGATTCTGACTGGTCTGAATCTTCTGTGGCCATGCTGCGAAATGCTCTGGCACTTCTGGATGAGCGTAGCCGGGATATTCTCGAGAAACGCTGGCTGAATGAAGACAAGGTAACTCTGCATGAGCTGGCTGAGCAGTATGGTGTTTCCGCTGAACGCATTCGGCAGCTGGAAAAGAACGCCATGAAAAAAGTCAAAGGCGCCATGACCGTGCCGGACTGAGTCGTTTCTATATAGCTATATAGATAGCTATATAGAAGATCGAATGCAGAGGCCGCCTGAGAAGCGGCCTTTTTATTGTCTGGAAGAAAGTACTAAAAAGCAGTTGACCGATCTCTCTAGCTGAGTATAATGCGCCTCCACTGATCGGGACATCACTTCCAGCCAACTTCATTTCACAACGAACTGATAAAGACTTACGAAGTTTCAGTCACGAACCACCTTGTTTTAATCGGCAAGCATTGACGGTTGACAACAACGAACGGTTCGGTAGAATGCGCCGCCTGCTGAGCAGGAAAAGCAATCAAGTGATTGCCAGTTTAGCGGGTTGCCAAGTTGCTTAAC
>JBPCXN010000020.1:0-48410 GCA_051008495.1 Endozoicomonas sp.
CTGTTATCCAGGTAAAGTGAGCCATTATTAAACAGGCATAGTATTAACTGCCTGCTTTCCTCTTCGGAAAGTGCCTGCCACTCATCCGGCGTCAGGCCGTGACTCTGGCATAACCTCTGGCCCAGCATTCGGGTCTCATCAGAGGGGCACAGATACGACTCGCCATCTGCAAACAGTCGGAATCCCTGTCCAGCGTCCCGATAGGCGAATCTTGCACCTGCTTCCACCAGCAGGTAACAGTCTGAATAACCTTCAAGCAGTTCGTCCCAATTCTGACATGCATCTTCAGACTGCTGCGAGTATTTCGGCTGGGTCATCTGCTCACCAAACCATTGGTCTATCAGTTCCCTGTTGCCCAGATATTGCTGAAGAATGACCTGCAGCCGATCAATGGCCCTGTCGTCTATTTCACCGGTACTTTTCACCTCTTCCTGATCGGGATCGCTATAACGCAGGTGCTCCGGAAGCTGATCGGCGAGGAAGTCGGTGAAGTGCATCAGTATTTCTTTATGACTGGGAGCCCTGAAGCCAACCGAGAAAGTCATGCATTCACCCTCAGCCGTGCCGTGGTGGCCAATACCTGGCGGCAGGTAGAGCATATCTCCGGGCTCAAGAATGTGCTCTTCCACAACGTCAAATTCAGACAGGATATGCAGGTCAGTTCCCTGTATTCTGGGCGCAGATTCATCGTAGTTCTGGCCGATTTGCCAGCGCCTCCTTCCTTCAGTCTGCAACAGGAAAACATCATACTGGTCATAGTGGGGGCCGACACTGCCGCCATCCGTTGCATAGCTGACCATGATGTCATCCAGTCGCCAGGAGGGCAGGAAGGTAAAGTGCTCAAACAACTCCCGAATTTCCGGCACCCAGTGATCGACTCCCTGAACCAGCAGGGTCCAGTGGCTGTCGGGCAGGTTGCTGAAGTCGCTTGCAGAAAAAGGGCCGTTGCGCAATTCCCAGGGAGTTTTGCCATGTTCCAGGATAATCCTCGACTCCATTTCTTCCTCAAGCGCTAGCCCGGCCAGTTCATCAGGGCTGACAGGGGAGTGATAGTCGGGAAAAGCCTGCCGGATTAACAGGGGCTTCTTCTGCCAGTATTGCTGCAGAAACTGTTCAGGCGAAAGGTTGCCCAGAATGGACTGCTTCATTGTTTTTCGGACTGCTGGTGATTGTGAGAAAAGAATAACACAAGCTTATTCAAACGTTTGTTTGGAATTCCTGTGAACAGGCTGTACGATATTTTCTTTCAAGAATAACTCAAGCAGGCATCAACAATGATAAAAGTCTATGGTGTTCCACTCTCTCCCATGGTGCGCAAGGTTCTGGTCAATCTTGAGACCAAGGGGCTTGAATACGAGTTGGAAACAGTTCTCCCTGGCATGACGCCGGAAGGGTATGAGCAGATCAGCCCGTTGAAGAAAATTCCAGCTTTTGTCGACGACAATGGTCCGCTGGCGGACTCCACTGTTATCTGTGAATACCTGGAAGACCGCTATCCTGAAATTCCCCTCTATCCGTCAGATCCTGCCCAGAAAGCCAGGGCCCGGTGGATTGAAGAGTATGCCGATACCATTCTGCTGACGGTGACAGGGGCCAACCTGTTCTTTGAGCGCGTCGTGAAAGTGATGGGAGGTATGGAGCCAGACGAAGAAAAAGTGCAGAAGAGCCTGGAGAGAAAAATGCCCAGGACTCTAGCCTACCTGGAATCCATTGCACCTGAACAGGGTTTTCTTTTTGGCAAAGAGTTGATGATGGCTGACGTGGCCATCGCGTCAAACTTCATCAATGCCCGCTATGCCCGTTTCGAGGCAGATTCTGGCAGTTATCCAAAGTTTGTCGCTTATTTCCAGAGACTGCTTGAGCACCCTGCTATTCAGAAGCGCCTGGAGCAGGATGCAAAAGTTCTTAACAGAGCCTGATCAGGGTCGCTGGAATGCATAGATAGAACCCAGGTTGAGAATCCGGGTCAGCTCGTCCAGCGCTGACCTGGATTCATTAAGCAGTTGAAGGTCTGCCAGGTCCGCTTCAGTCAGCCTGTCCCGGTAATGTCTTTCAACCCATTGGCAGAGTGTGTTGAAGAGCTTGTCACTCATCAGGCAGGATGGATTGGTAGCGGCCAGTTCCTGCTCATTGAGAACAACCCTCAACCTCAGGCAGGCCGGGCCACCGCCATTGTTCATGCTTTGCGTAAGGTCAAAGACTTTCACCGTTGAGATTGGATTGTCTGCAGCAACCAGCGTATCCAGATAGGTGCTGACCTGCAGATCGCTTTTACACTCCGAAGGTACAATTATAACCATGCTGTCGTCTGGCAGGCTTAGCAGCTGACTGTTGAACAGATAACTTTTAACAGCAGTTTCGACCCGGATTCGGCTTTCAGGTACTTCAATGATTTTTAGCTGTTCTTCGCCCAGGGCCTGTTTCAGGTTCTGATAGACCCTGGCCTGGTTCAGAAAGGCTTTCTCATGGCAGAACAGCAGGTTGCGGTTGCCAACAGCAATCACGTCATTATGGAATACTCCCTGGTCAATCACCTCCGGATTCTGCTGGGCGAAAACGGTCCGCTGGCTGTCCAGTTGATGAAGCCGGCTGATAGCCTGCGAAGCTTCTCGTGTTTGCCGGGCTGGATAGCGTTTGGGGGCAGGGGCAGAATGATTGAAACTCTCGTGGCCATAGACAAAAAATTCGACGCCGGAAGAGCCGTATTCACTGCAGAAGCGGGTGTGGTTGGCCGCTCCTTCATCACCAAAATGCGGGGCACTGGTTAATGCTTCGTGGTGAGTGAAGTATTGCGGATTGTTGAAAACTCTTCGCAGAATTCTCTCTGTGGTTTCATGCTCAATGGAGCGATGAAACTGGCTTGACAGGTTGGCCGGTGTGAAGTGAACTTTTCCGTCCAGTGTATCGGCACTGGGTGAAACAGTAGCTGCGTTTGCTGCCCACATACTGGAGGCGGCACTGGTGGCAGCCAGCAGAACGGGAGCCTGTTGAGCGACTTCTGCGATGATTTCCTGGTCTGTACCACTGAACCCAAGCTTTCGAAGAGTGTTGGTGTCAGGTCTATCCTGCGGCGGTAGAACACCCTGAACCAGGCCCATATCGTGCAGGGCTTTCATCTTGGCCAGTCCCTGCAGGGCCGCCTGTTTCGGGTTGGAAGATCTGTTCCGGTTTTTGGTCGAGGCAGTATTGCCCAGGGACAGGCCCGCATAGTTGTGCGTGGGGCCGATCAGGCAGTCAAAATTCGCTTCTATTGTTTTCATACTTATACGCCGATAGCCGTCCATGTTCAGACCTGGGCGGGGATCACCTGCCAGGCTGTTATTTACAGGTTGAGACCGGGTGCCAGTTTTTCCGGCAGTTGCAGTGAATCAGCCTCGACACTGGCCACGGGGTATGAACAGTAGTCCGCAGCAAAGTAGGCGCTGGGCCGGTGGTTGCCGCTGTCACCTACGCCACCAAAAGGGGCGGCGCTGCTGGCGCCGGTTATCGGACGGTTCCAGTTAACAATGCCGGCGCGAATATGCCGGAAGAACAGTTCATAGTCGTCTTTATTGTCACTGAACAGCCCGGCGGAGAGACCGTAACGGGTATTGTTGGCCTGCTCGATGGCATCCATCAGGCTGTTGTAGCGTATGACTTGTAACAATGGCCCGAAATACTCCTCATCAGGCAGTTCTTTGATGTTGGTGACATCAATGATGCCGGGGCTCAAGAGACCAGTGCCTGCTTTCAGCTTGATCGCTCTTACAACCGAAGAGCCTCCCTGCTTTTCCAGCTGCTCTTGTGCTTTGAGGATAGTGTCAGCAGCTGCTTCGGAAATAACCGCGCCCATAAACGGCTGATCTTCATCGTCCCAGTGCCCAACAGCAATTTTTCCGGTAGCTTCTGCAAGCTCCGTCATAAACTGATCGCCCCAGGTTCCGCTTGGAACAAACAGCCTTCTCGAACAGGTGCAACGTTGTCCGGCAGTGATGAAAGCTGACTGAAGAGCGTCGTGTATTGCCGCCCTCCGGTCATTAACTTCGGTAACGATAAGAGGATTATTGCCGCCCATTTCCAGCGCCAGTATCTTGCCCGGCTGGCCGCCATACTGCTGGTGGATAAGTTTGCCGGTATTGGAACTGCCGGTGAAGAACAGTCCGTCTATGTCGCTGTGACTGGCCAGGGCAATGCCGGTGTCTTGCTCTCCCTGGACAAGGTTCAGAACACCGGTCGGGAGCCCGGCTTGTTCCCAGAGTTTGACGGTGGCTTCCGCTGTGGCAGGTGTCAGCTCACTGGGCTTGAATACCACGGCATTGCCTGCCAGCAGGGCAGGGACAATATGTCCGTTAGGCAAGTGTCCGGGAAAATTATAAGGGCCGAAGACAGCAACCACTCCATGTGGTTTATGTCGAATAACAGCCCGGGCGCCCGGCATCGGATTACTGGTTTCTCCGGTACGTTCGGAAAACGCCTTGATAGAGATTTCGATTTTGCCCTTCATGGCCGCTGCTTCGGTTCGGGCTTCCCACAAAGGTTTTCCGGTCTCACGGGCAATGGATTCCGCCAGAGATTCTGACTGTTCACCAACGAGTCCGGCAAAACGGCGAATGACGGATATCCGTTCATCCAGGGAATGGCCACTCCAGTCCGGCTGTGCTTTTCTGGCGGCAGCTACAGCGTCGTCAACCTGCTCATTGCTGGCAGATTTTCCTTCCCAGATGGTTTCTCCGCTGGCCGGGTTGCGGGAACTGAAGGCTTTCCCCAGTCCTTTCAGCCACTGACCGTTGATATACAGTGATGTGCTCATATTATTTACTCCTGTCCGACAGAGTCACTGCCCGGAGAGTGTCACCGGAACCCACCTGTAAGGCATTGGCTTGCTCACTGGTGATTGAAATCGTTTCAGAATCTTCGAAGATTGCCGGTGAAAGAAGACAGCGGAATTCTTTGAGCCTGTCGTTTGCGATCAGCCACAGGTCTTCATCATCAGGTAATCTGTCACTGACTTTAACCTTGTAGTGTTTTGACTCCCGGATGGCTCTTAAATCGCCAATCCTGGCTTCAATCAGCGGGCCGGCATCAAAAATATCCACGTAGCTGTTGTAATTAAAACCTTCAGCTTCCAGTAGCTTTCGGGCAGGTACTGTGTCCTGGTGTGTCTGCCCAATGATCTTCTGGGCCTGCTCCGGAAGCAGGTTGGCGTAGATGGGGTGCCTGGGCATGAGTTCGGCAATGAAAGCCTTTCCCCGGGCTACCTGGCGATCGGCCTCAACAAAGTCTATGGCGAAGAAATGTCTTCCCAGGGCCTCCCAGAAAGGCGACTCACCATTTTCATCGCTGTAGCCCCGGAGTTCAGCAATGACTTCCTCGCTGAAGCGCTGAGTGTGTGCTGCCATGAACATCAGCCGGGCTTTGGACAACAGGTGTCCATTACAGGAGTGACGGTATTCCGGGGTCAGGAAAAGAGTGCACAATTCGGAGCATCCGGTGTGGTCGCTGCAGAGTGTCAGAGTCTTGACCTTGGTGTAGGCATTCAGCTCATCACAGGCATGGACCTGTGTGCTGACCTTGTAGTTATACCATGGTGAACTGAGACCAACAGCAGACTCTATCCCGGATACGCCTATCACCTGACCGGAGTTGGTGTCTTCCAGAACAAAAAGATAGAGGGCTTCTTCCAGGGTCCTGCCGTCCTGGAGTGAATCTAATGCCCAGTTCAGTTTTTTGCGTACAAGATCAGGGTCAGGCTGCAGGGAAGAAAAACCGATGCCGGTGATCTGGGCAATCTGCCAGAGCGCATCATAATCCTGATCGTTGATGGGGCGGATGATCATCATAGGCTTCAGACACCTCCCCGGTTGACCCTGAACTGGCCTGTGGCTGTGTCGGTACTGGCAAATATCTTGTCGGCAGAAGCAGCCACAAATCCCTGATAGAGCTGACCGTCCGCCTGTGGATAGCGCTTGGCAAACTCATAAAAACAACCGGGTATCTCTCTTGTACCATCACTGAATGACACGGAAACCTCACCGGCCAGGGTGGCGGACTGTTCCAGCAGGACATCGGCAGAGCCCTTCACCAGACCGCCGGTTTCATTCAACCGGTAACCTTCGTCCTGCAGCAGTCTGTTCAACTCGTCAATATCATCGTGGGATTGCAGGTGGTTGATGGAAACCGTGAAGTGATTGGGGCGGTAGCCAAAAGCGGCTACCCAGGCGGCGTATTCACTCTCTTCCAGAAGCCGGTCATAGTCGTCCAGGCCAATGTTCCAGGGACGGCCGGAGCAGCAGAAAGAGTCCTTCAGTAAGGCACTGTTTTCGACCTGATCGACAAGCTTTTGAATAATGTCCTGTGCACTGTCTGAAAGTTGCTCTGTTAAGAGTTCGCTGATAAAAACTTTCGGTAATTTCGTGTCTGGCGGGGAGAAGTGTTTCGCGTAGAGCTTTCGGGCCGGAAACCGGTACTCTCCACCTTCCTGGTAACCGGCTTCCAGAAATGGCCGGGCTATCTGATCGATGGATACTTTATCCAGGTTATAGGTTCTGAGCGCAATATGGTCATTGATAACGCCGCCGCCATTCAGACTGGCGAACAGTTGATGGATACTGCGTGCATCGGGAGCCAGTTCCAGATAGTCACGCCACATGGCATCAAGCAGTTCTGTTATTGTTTTGTTCATTGCCGGATTCCTCATGCAGAGATCATCAATATTGAAGACAGCATAGCTACAAAATAACGCTAGCTAATTTCTCAACCAGTCATTGCCTCCTTCCATTTCATTTCTGGCCATGGTCATTAACAGTGCGGCACTCAGTTTAGCCCTGGGTACCAGGCTGCTGATCAGCATGTACTCCTGGTCACTGTGAATGTTGCCTCCCTGCACACCCAGGGTATCAATGTTCGGAATCCCTGCCGAGGCCAGGTTGTTGCCGTCACAGCAGCCGCCGGTGGATTTGATGTCGATGGCCATGCTCAGGGCGTTACCGCACTCTTTCGCCAGCGACAGCAGACGCTGGTTTGCAGGGGTGAGCACTTTGGGGCGACGACCAAAACTACCGTGCAGTTCCAGGCGAATGCCTTCTTTGCCACCAATGCTGTTAACCAGCATCTGCATCTGTTCCAGGCACCAGGCCTCATCGTCAGGCTGTTCAATACGGATATTGAACTTCAGGGCACAGCGATCCGGCACGATATTGGTGGCTCCGCCGCCGTGGATGTAACCCGGGTTGAAGGTGACGCCCCTGCGTTTGCCATTCAGTTTGTCGATGGCGGAGGCGAAGTCACACATGGTGCGAATCGCGTTGCGCCCCAGATGATGCTCCCTGCCGGCATGGGCTGCTTTCCCATAACAGATTGCCGTAAAGTTGCCACTGCCTTTACGGCTGCCCGCCAGGCTGCCATCAGGGAAACTGGGCTCGAAAATCATGCCCACGTCGACTCTTTTCGCCGCTTCAGCAATCAGGGCACTGGAGCGGGGAGAACCTATTTCTTCATCTGGATTAAACAGTATCTCCCAGCCCATGTGTTCTGCCCAGGGACTGTGTTCCAGAGCTTCCAGGGCTTTGATCATCACCAGAATGCCACCTTTAAGATCAGTTACTCCGGGGCCGCTGAGGGTGTCATCGTTAATCTGTCTGACAGTTTGAAAATGATGATCCCTGCTAAACACCGTATCCATGTGGCCACAGAGAAAGACCTGGAAGGAGGCTTCAGGACGCTTCCGGATTCTGAGAGCGTTGCCCAGCTGTTGCTGAATCTCCTCACCTCTGTCATTGATAACTGTAAAAGGTTTCAGCTCTATGACGGTCTGTTCGCCTGCAAGTGGCAGGGTGAGTTCTTGTAGGGATTTCAGTACCTGGTTGACACCGAGGCTGTTGAGACTGCCAGAGTTGATGTTGGCCAGGGCTATGGTTTTTTCCAGCATATCCTGCTGCTGGTCATTCAGCCAGTCCAGCCAGGGCTGGCAGGGAGTGAGGATATTGGCGGACATGTTACACCGTTATTCTTAGAGTGAATTGAGTCTGTTATCGGCTGCTGTTCCCGCTGGTTTGGTGGTTTATTGAAGGCTGGGTTGCCCCAGCCCGTGTTTTATCACGAATGAATCAATGTTCTATTGGCTGGCAACGACGCGGGCAACGGCTCGTTCCAGGGCGGCCATGCCTTCGCGAATGTCATCATCAGGAATAATCAGGGATGGCGCAAAGCGCAGAACGTTTGGCCCGGCCACAAGCAGCATCACCCCCTCTTTTGCCGCAGCGGCGAGAAAGTCCTTACCTTTGCCATGCCACTCTTCCACCAGCTCGGCACCAATCAGCAGGCCCTTGCCCCGGATGTCTTTAAATACGCCGTGCTTTTTGTTGATGTTTTCCAGTTCCCTGCGAAACAGATCGTGCTTGCTGGAAACATTGGCCAGCAGGTGATCGTCCTTGACGATTTCAAGCACTTTCAGGGAAACGGCGCAGGCCAGCGGATTGCCACCGTAGGTACTGCCATGGCTGCCAAAGCCAAAACTGTCGGCGACTTTCGCTGTGGTCAACATGGCGCCAATAGGAAAACCGCCGCCCAGTGCCTTGGCGCTGGTAAGAATGTCGGGCACAACATGAGTTCCCATGTAAGCGTAAAGCTCTCCTGTGCGGCCAAAGCCGGTCTGTATTTCATCAAAGACCAGCAGGGCGTTGTGCTGGTCGCAAAGCTGGCGGGCACCTTCAAGAAAAGCCGGATCGGCGGGCAGAATGCCTCCTTCTCCCTGAATAGGTTCCATGACCACTGCACAGGTTTTGTCTGAGATGGCCGCTTTCAGGGCTTCCAGGTCATTGAAGGGCAGGTGGGTGATGCCAGCGGGCACTGGTGCATAACCTTCGCAGTATTTTGGCTGTCCGCCAACGCTGACGGTAAACAGTGTGCGACCGTGGAAAGAGTTGGAGAAAGAGATAATCTCATGCTTCTCCGGGCCGCTGTTGTCAAAGGCGTACTTTCTGGCCAGCTTGAATGCCGCTTCGTTAGCCTCTGCGCCGGAGTTACAGAAGAACACCTTGTCGGCAAAGGTGGCTTCAGTCAGTCGCTGGGCCAGGGCCAGGGCAGGCTCATTGGTGTAAACATTGCTGAGATGCCAGAGTTTTTCCGACTGATCCTTGAGCACCTTGAGCAGCCTGGGATGACAGTGCCCCAGGGTATTGACGGCGATGCCACCGGCAAAATCGACATATTCCTTCCCTTCCTGGTCCCAGACTCGCGAGCCTTTGCCCCGCACCGGCACCATCTGCTGGGGGGCATAGTTGGGAACCATGACGTTATCAAAGGTTGCTCTGTTGACGGAATATTCGGTCATCACCTGGCCTCTCGGAATTTGTTATCTTTAAATGTTGTTAAAAATCTTTATAACAGTGGATTTTACACAAGGTGAGAGTGCTTTTCTTTGGGAGCGGGTGTTTTTGCTGAAATTATTCTGTCATGGCAATCGGGGAATGTTCGTATTTATCTGTAAGCCTTTCCGCGAGGCCTTCAGAGAGTACGCTTTGGCAGAGCCTGATCTGACTGCCGCCAGGCCAGAACCTGATCATAAACCAGTGTTTTGGGTAAAAACTCCTGCTCAAGGCGACCTTTGTCAGTTTCCAGTAGCCTTCTGTACAGCTCCAGCCCCATCTCACCGGGCAGTCCATCAAAACGTATATCCAGGAGTTTCAGAATCTGGGTTCGATGGCGCTCGAAAAACTTGCTGTCTATGCCTGCCAGAGAAAGGGTGCGAAGCGGCATGCCCATGGCACAGCCAGGTTCCAGCAGGCAGCACAGCGTGCAGGCTTTGATCAGCTCGGCTGCATCCTTATCATGCCAGCGACGTTGACGCACCATGAAGGAGTGGAAGGCCGTGGAGGTCATGACCCTGTCGCCCAAGGCGTCGATAAACTGCAGGGCATGTTGCAGGGCGTCGGTTGCCAGAAGGTTGCCCTCCCGCTCCACCACCAGCTTTTTATTGATCCAGTCTCTGAGTTCGCGCTTTGCCATGGCGGGGATTTCATGACTTTGGAGGCTGCTGTCCAGGCCGAACTCTTCATTATTGGCGAACAGGGAGAAGACTTCCGCCAGATGCTGTTGAGCCTCTTCGAAGGAAATGTCGCCGCCCTTGCCCTCAAACAGGGTTTTAAGACAGCTAAGGAATAGTCTAAAAATAACTTCCACATTTGGCTCAAGTCCGAAGCCCGTTCGGGCAGAGCTTGTCGAAGCCTTGTGCTACTGCTCTTCGACAGGCTCAGAGCGAACGGAGATTCGATTCAGAATAGGGATGTTATTTTTAGACTATTCCTAAGTACCAGGGGCGCGCGGCGTGACGCCAGCAGCATCCAGTCCGGACTCTGGTGGCGTGCCAGTATCAGTGCTTTACATCGCTCTTCGGCGTTGGAGTCCATTGAGTTTCCAACCTCGGCCAGTCTTTTGAGTGTGGGGAAAGGGGCTTACTATCTTCGGCTGGAGGAAACGTGTCAACTGCAGCAGACTGCCTGCCGTTTCGGGGATTCAGAGGGTGGCGATCTCGTGGAAGTGCAGGCACGGGAGGCGACCATTGTTATTGTTTGAGGCCGCTTCGAAAATCAGTTTCATAACGTTGATCCTTATTGGTAAAAGGTTCCTGTCTTCCGTGTGACTGTCTTCAGCTCTTCAGCTCTTCAGTTTGGGTTCAGTTAAACTCTGCTTTTTTTCTGAACCGTTATGGTTGTCCATCAACCGCCTCATATTGGGATCATTGGGCTTCGGGATTATCCCGTTGGGTTGCTGGAATGGTTTTGCCAGTTGTATCTGGCGATGATCATCTGTGTAGAATTGCATTGTTGTCTTCCCCCTTTCACTTATAGTCTGTTCTATTTACCAGTGCTGAATTCTTATTGAAATCAGTAATAACCGACGCTTGCCGGTATTTGTCAGCCTTTGGAGTGTCAGATGTTTGAACAGTAATCAGATTGGCTGATTGCTGTTCAAACAAACAGGCAGAACACTCAATAAGAGTGTTTCAATGTTTGGTGAAGATTTGATGACCGTCGATGAAAGTCATGACAACTTCATGATTTTTATCCAGCACCGTCAGAGAGGCTCTTTTACCTTCCCTGATACTGCCCAGCTCATCCTGCAGGCCAAGAATGGTTGCCGGTGTCAGGGAGGCCATGTGCACAGCGTTGAGAGGGTCAACATTTACCATTTCGATCATGTTGGCGACGGCCCGGTTCAGGCTCAGGGTACTGCCGGCCAAAGAGCCGGACTCGGTTCTGGCGACACCGTCTTTAACCGTTACTTTGAGCAAGCCCAGCTGGTACTCGCCGTCACTTAAGCCTCCAGCACACATGCAGTCAGTAATCAGTGCGGTTTTTTTGGTTCCCTTCAGCCGATAGACCAGATCCAGCACTACAGGGTTAACGTGAACACCGTCGGCAATGAGTTCGGCGTAAATGTCTTGATGGTGCAGAACAGCTCCGACCGTACCGGGTTCCCGGTGGTGAAGCCCGAGCATCTGATTGAAGATATGAACACCACCCACGGCGCCGGCTTCGAAAGCTAACTTGCACTGTTCATAGGTTGCGCCGGTGTGACCTACCGTGACCCTGACACCTTTGCTGGTGAGGTAGCGTATGGCATCCAGTGCGCCATCCAGTTCCGGAGCCAGCGCCAGGGCCTTGAGTGAACCATCAGCGGCCGCCAGCATTTCATCCAGCTTTTCGCGGGTTGGCTTGCGGAAGTAACTGCCTTCGTGAGCGCCCTTGAAGTCATTGGTGAAGAAAATCGCTTCGCTGTAACTGCCCAGCAACTGTGCGCCGTCAACGCCTTTTTTCATGACGTCACGAACATTCTTCAGGGCGGCCAGGTTTCTTTCCCAGGTGTCGGTGACCGTGGTGCCCAGGAAACCCACCACGCCATTGGCGGCAATGGTTTTTGAAATGGTATTGAGTGCTTCATGGGTGCCGTCCATAACATCGCAGCCACCGCTGCCATGGATATGGAGATCAATAAAGCCGGGAACCACCCTGCAGTCACCAAGGTCCAGAACTTCATCACTGTTGCCCGGCACTTCGCCAATGGCGGCTATCCGACCATCACTGATTTTCAGGTACTGGTCCCGAACAATTTCCTGTTCAGTGAATATTTCCTGAGCCTTGATGTAGAACGACATTGTATCCCCGCTTCGACCTGTGATTGATCATTAATTGTATCATGGGGCGTTTTCAGGCATCCGGGGTCAGGTCAATGGTTAGTCATTCCATGATCCGGGGGGGCAGTAACAACATGACTTTCTTAAGTGGTTTCTCAGAGGTCTCCCGGTTCTTCCAGCTTTCCTAGCTTTTTCAGCTCTGTGATCGCCTCCTTGGCACTCTCTGAATATTTTTTGGTTTTAAGAAGTTGATCCAATAGCGATAAGAACCTGGGCTCATTTGTTATTTTATAGGCTTCAAGCAGGCGCTGGCAATGAGCCTCTGGAGTAGCAAGCGAATCTAAGAGCTCTGAGGTATATTTGTCGCCATAAGCGCCAATATGGAGGGCATAATCATCTTTTGCCATTTGTTTCATATGTGCCCTCAGGAGTTTTTCTGTATGTACACTCAGAGATTTTTCTACTGATTGGATCGCTAATGCTCGATTTAATACACCTAGACCCTCCAGGATCACGGGTTGCAGTTGTGTTTTACTAAATGATTCTAAAAGGCTTTTATCACTCTGATAGAAGACATCGCTAAAAAGTATCAAATTTCTCCCAGTCTTTGTATAAATAGTCTGTTTTATACCCTGCGAACCACCGAACCCTTTAAGCGCGGCCTCAAGATGGGTTAAACGATCGGTGTATCCATCTACTTTCATCATTAAATCTAAATGATGATATGGGATAGTTTCTTTTACTATTCCAGGTTTATTAAGAGTCGATGAAATCCAGCTGTATTCAGAATGTTTGTCTGATATGAATCGGTATAATATCCAGGCTAAAGCCGGTGCTTCAGGGGAACTGGCTTCAGATAGGAGGTTCACTAGTATCACCTTCTCACCTTCCTCGAAAGGGGTCAATTCATCGACGACAGCCACCAATCCAGCATCAATGTCAACAGAATTAAGAATGTCTTGCTTGTATTGCATCGACAGAGCATCTCTTTTTTGCTTGTTACGTATTGTCAACAGTTGGGTTATCTTCATTGAACCCTCGGATAGATTTTCTGGGCCTGGCCAGAGCGGTGAGTCGGCAATGAGGTATTTTCGATAAGAGGGATAATTCGCTGACTGGTGCTCAGCAGCTATCTTTACCAGCGTAAAGGGCTGAAAAAAAGGCGAGTCCGGGTTGGTCATAAGCTCAACAAGGTAAGGAAATGCCGGCTCGTAAAATCGCGCATAGTAAAGAGCCATAAACAGACCTGGATCAAAGTCACTCCAATCCATACTCCTTGCCAAAAGCCAGGAAAGGTCAGGAATCATCCGATGCCTCGACAACTCAAGCCTGTTTTCTCTGATCGCATCGAGGGAGACCTTAATCCTGACTTCATCCCCAAGGTTCACTCTCTGGGCATGCAGTTCCTGCAGCTGAGCGGTGAAGGTATATTCTGCGTCACTAAACTCCCCTTTGGTACGCTGACTCTTAGGATCAGACGCAATGCTGGCGTGTCCGAGGGGAAGCATTTCGTCAGGCGTAAGCTGAAGGTCATATATGCTGTTAATGGGCACAAAGTTATCAGGAGGTGCAGGGGGTAACTGCTCATTTTTCATTGGCAAAACTGGACCTTTTTCAGACACCTCCTCGGTATCACTGGCATGTGGCGAGGTAGGTTGCTGATCTGCCAATGAATTCTCAGCAGTTACTTCAAGGGGGGCTTCAGATTCAACTGCATCGCTGCTTACTGTGATTTTCGATTGTTCCAGCTTAACATCCGCCGACCATATCCAGACTGTTTTTAATAGATGGGTTTGACTTTTTTCTTCAGGTGTAAGCTGCAGATCACGTATACTGGCTACTGTGTCGCTGTATCCTTCAGTGTTCAAATGCTTTCGAATGATATCCGCTATCCATTTCCACTCTTCGTTTGATAAAAGCACCTCGTCCAGAATCCTTAAAACCTTGACTCTAAGTATTGGGTTATTTATTCCGTTTAAAAACTGTTCCAGTTTTAACTGACTCTCGTCAAGGTTGCCTTCGGTGAAGCCATTAAGCGCAAACAGGGATTCCAAAAGAGTCAGGGCAATGAGCTTTTTCCCGGCAACGGCTATTTGAAGACTGTCTTGAAGAAGCTGGTCAGGTAAAATTTTATAAACCTGCGCTGTATATTTGCGCTTATAGTCTTTCAGTAGTTCTTTAACCGTGCTGTCCAAATAATAGAAGGCATCTTTACCGCATTGGCGATCATCAGCGCTTTGACAGGACATTAATGGACAGGTTAATTGTGTTATTCCTCTAGACAATGGTTCTAAACAAGCTTTACATATATGGCGCCGAAGGGAATCATGACATTTCTCACAGCTTAGATGGTGCTTGACACAACTTTCACAGAGAACTTGATGGAGGCTGGTAAGGCTTTTGTTGCATAGAGCACATATTCTATTCATCCAGGTTTTATCATGTGTGGCAATCAGCACTGCATCAGACAATGTCTCTTTTTGCCTATGTAAACAGATTATGAGCATCTCGGCTTGCTCTTCCGTAAGGTGCTGCATTAATGCCTTGAATTTATCGCTCAACGCCCTTTCTGCAGTATCTTGGGCTGCAGCTTCTGGTGAAGGGGCATCAAGTGTTTGTAGGAGTTCTTGATAGAGGGTTAATGCTTTTTCTGTCTGGTTATTCTGAAACAGACTAATGATCGTATCCACAATCAGGCGGTAATATAAGGTTGAAGTGCCATAGCTGCCTAGTGTTGTTTCTAGTTCTACGCGGGGTAAAGAGGTTCCCAGCATCTTTTCATAGACTTCTCTTTTCTTTTTTGCCTTTTTGAGATCCTTTTTCTTTCTGTTTTTTCGGGCGCTACTGCTTGATCCTGAATTTTCTTTTGATTCTTGAAGAATATCTGTTAAGGGTTCAGTGCTTTCTGTATTCTCTGGATCTGCCGAGTCTGTCGCAAATATGGTTTTGCCTATTTTGTGCGCTTGATCAGCAGCGCCCTGTTGAACTTTGCCTGCAGCCTCCTTTTTGGTTTCATGCTGTTCTGTAACCATTTCAGTTTCTGCAGCCTTCAGCTCTGAAGGTGCGTCTTGGGGTGAGACTACTGGCACCTTTGCAACCTGAGCCTTTGGAGCCAGTGGCACTGGTTTTTCCGGCGGAGCGTTTGCCAAGTCAGCCTTCACTGTTTTATGGTCACCCTCCAGGGCTCTTTGGACATGCTCTGGGGTGTCAGCAAATTTTCGCACTGTTTTTCTAGCATTCTTTTTTGTTTTTATATCAGTTTTTTTTAACGCCACTGTATCTTCTGGGCTGGGTCTTACTTCAGGGGGGGGAGTGGGTTCTTGTATTTTGAAAGTATTTTCTAACGCACCTGATTTTTTGGGATTGGGTGCGTGGCTTGCTGAAGGGCGTTGTTTTTTAGCTTGTTGCTTTTTAGTCTGTTTCGGTGGCAGTGGGCTGGATGGAGGAACTTTTCGGCTTTCAGTTTTTTGGCTTTCTGTGGCAGATTTTGATGACGTTGGTTTCGCAGGTTTGTCTGCCAAATCGGCGAGACCAGTTTTGTGGATACTCTCAGGGGGGGGAGTGGATTCTTGTATTTTATCAGTGTCTTTTAACGCATCTGTTTCTTTGGGTTTGGGTGTGGTGTGGACATAGTTTACTGAAGAGCGTTGATTTTGAGTCATTCGTGATGGTTTTGTGCTGGGCGCAGGTGCTTTTCTGCTTTCATGTTTTTGTACTTTAGTCCCATCCTTTAAATGCTTCGTTGTCGCAGGTTCAGTGTCGGTTTTACTCCTGGGCATTACCTGCTCTGTTAGTGTTGTTTGAGCAGCCGTTAAGTAAGATCTTACAACCGGGCGGGCACTTTGTTGAGCGGCTTTGTTTGTTTTGGTCGGCGTGGCCTGGGCGCTATGGGGAGTGTATTCGGCGGCTGGCTGAGGCCCTTGCTTTGACTGATGAGCAGTGTTTTTTCTCAAGTTATCATCAAGGATTGCAACCCTGTTGTTCAGCCTTCTAAATTTATTTTCATACTGTGTTGATTTTTTTAGGACATGTTCTTTGGCTGCTCTCGTTATAATATGACCTTGATATTTCTGAATGCTCTGTATTAGTTCCGCTGTGTTTTCTACTGGTATTAGTTCGTTTCTGTAGCTATCCCCTGCTTTTTTTTCTGGTGAAGGAGTGTGCAGTAGGTCTACAGTTTGAACTAAAACTGGATATTCTTTGTTCCTTTTTTCTCTCAGGAAGTGCATTTTTGTTCTTTTAAGGGATCCTTCTTTTGGACTAATTTGAATGTAATCAAATAACCTCATATATTCTTCACATTTGGCATAGGTTCTAAAGAGGCTGATGATATCATCAGCTACTTCAGTGGAAGCTACCCAGAAATCCCAATCACCACCGGACTTTTCCCAGACTACCTGTCTTTTTATGTTTCTCTCATGCTGCTGACTATCATGATAGTAGTGCCACCATACAGCCCGACCTCCTGCCAGAACAGCTTTTGCATCTGGGTTTTCTTTGTTGAATTGCACCATGATGTTGTAGATGCATACATCAATTCCTTCACCTGACAGCTCGGCAAAAACTGCCGGTAAAGGAGTGTGGGCAGCTACATCAGGAGAAAGACGGTGTTCAGCCGTATTCTGGCTCATCTCATCAACCTCCTTCAGAAATTGTGATTCCAGTTGAGATGCGATCAGAACTTCACCGGAAGCCTTCAGTTGTTCTTCAGTTTCTGGAAAAGAGGATGCTGTGGTCATTTGCCATTCAGGAGAAAATGGCTGGGAAAAGGTTGCTGGCTGGTTGAACATAGAGGGATTTATCTGTTCTTCAACACTTGCAAAGAAGGGGGCTATGACCGCCACAGGTCTCTCATGATAAAGTAGGTGAGGTAAGGCTGCTGCATGACTGAACAAGGCTGGGTCAGGTTGCACTTCGAAATCTGTATTACAGGTTTCTATGTCAGGTACAGGCCATTCAAAATAAGGTATCTGAGGGTAGGCTACTGGCTGGCTGATTGTTTCTCTATCCTGTATCTCTTTCAATGCTGTCGCTATTTTCTGATTAGCATCTTTTAAACGAGGGGATATTTCTTGTTCAAAGACCGTCCATCGGTTAGCTATACCCTGTATTTCTTGTATTATATGTAGATGACTTTCGCATTCTCTACTTTTTAAAGCGGCGTAGACAAAACAAGCTTGAACGCTTCTATAGTACTTTTCCTGACGGAGTGTCTGGTATATCAGCGGCATAGCATTATCTTCGGAGAGATGGTGGGGGAATAAAACATCTACACCAATATTGATGTTGTCAGCTTTATAACCCAATGGATTCTCTCGCATGGACTCCAACTTAGTCCGCAGGGTCTCAAAATCGGCTGTATCAACCTCTGAAGGAAATGAAGCCTTTTCATTTCTATGTTCGCGATAGATGAAAACCTTGACTCCTAGTGCTTCGAGAGCCTCGATTACCACCTCTCCCCGCTGAAAGGTATATTCTGTGCCAACCGGTTTTAATCCCAGGTCATTATTGTTGACTAGAAAATCTAATTGATTTTGGTCCGCGATATTTGTAGCATCGGCAGGGCAGGATGTCTCCAGGGAGGCAATTTGTTGAGTTGAAGGGATTGTCGAATGCCAAAAGGATGGGCCGTAATACTGCTCTCTTTGTGTTACTGGTTGTGGCGGGGTTAAAGCCCTGGGATCGACAATAGGTATTTGATGGGCAGTGTGCACACCTTTTCTGGCTAAAGGTTTTCCAAATTCCGCTGAACTTCTGGCGAGTTCGTCTAACTTTTCTCTGTCAGGAATTGACATTTTCTTGTGATGTAGTTCCAGATTATTCCATCTGGCAAGTTTTGAACTGAGCTTCCCAGTTGACGGATGCTTTGATTTAATCATGCTCTGAGCATGTTCAAGAATGTGGGGGATTCCCAGCAGGGGCATGCGCCCTATTTGCTCAAATTCCACTGCATGGTGCTTTGGCATACTGTCAACAATACTGAAATCCATGCTGTCAATAATTTTGTTACTGTGTTCAGTTGATTTCTTCACAAAACTAACCTCGAATGACCGGTAATAAGCATCTGAATCACCCGCGGCTGCTTTAAATTTCACGATAAGGGACAGATGCTCAGGAAGTTTTATGCCCAGTTGGTAGTTAACTGAAAAAAAATTCGTATACGCATTGGCTATTGGCTCGAAAACTGTCACCTCGTCATGCCATTCAATCTCCTCAGATTTAGAATCCGTGCTGATATGAGGAACCATTCCTGGCACTCCCAGGGCCTCTAAAACGGGAAGTACAGAGGATTCAGTAATCTTGAAATCCCAGTCTCTAGGTGCTTGTTGCTGTGCATCATCATACAGTTCCAGCATATGGGCTCTTTGTGCCTGGCTGCCATAGAGAACGACTGTTGGCTTGTCCTGGTTCTGATTGATCTTTGCCAGTTTTTCTACGATGTGTATGCTTAGATCTGGCGTGTCTTCGGGTAATGGGATCAACGGTACCTTTGACGGTGAATGACCTTCGACTTTATCTTTAGGTAGTTCTTTTCCTGGATCTCCGGGATTGCGCCTGGGAGGGCCGCCACCTCCTCCACTTGGACGCCCTGAAGACCTCAGGCCATGTACTCCAGATTTTTTTTTTGCGATTTGCCCACTATTACTAGATGAACTGTGTTTGCGATCTGCCCCATTCCCATTGTTCCTGCCTCCCTCACTCTTACCGTTATGAGGTGACTGCACAGCATAATCTCCAGGGAAGAATGCTTGAAGCGCGTGTCGTTTATCATCAGGCTTGGCTATCGGGAAAGGGGATAGGCTGTGATCTGGAGTCATGCCCATTTCATTGAGGGGGGCAGCTATCTCATTTGCGGTAGCCCTGGCCTCCGTACTCCTATCTTGAAATGTTCGACCTTCAAGCCGTTTCAACGGAGGAACATAGTAATGAGGGTGAGGCGATGGATTCTGGGCAGCCACTGCTCCCACCTTGATAACATCATCGTTATAGGGACCTATAGTCAGAATTGCACCTGAGGGAGTTTTCCATCTTGTTGCCTCACTTCTGGGCAGGTTCCATGTATAAGCCAGATGCCAGTCCATGAGTTTACTAGCCAGCTTTTCTCCTGCGTATTTCAGAGAAACAACTTCTAGAAGGTCTCTGAATTTATTCCAGTATTTATTAGACATATCGGGAAAATACGCCAGTTTCTTTGCTACGTCTGCTTTCAGGCGTTGCGGTAAATCCAAATGCTGAACAAGCAGTAGCAAAGATTGAGGGTGGTAATAATATTGTGGTACTAAGACGTGGTAGACGCCTTTATGGTCCTGTACGATTCGCAGGTTATGGGCGGCCGACATTAAAAAAGGAGGCGAGATTCCTGCTGTGCCATTTCTCTCATCAGGCAACTGAACCTTTTCGACTCCAGACCATAAGGATTGCCCCAGATACAGGGCGTCTGTATGCACATTAATTAACAAACTGGCAAGGTGTGAATAATCAAGCAGCCACAGGAGCACCGGGGTCAAATGATGCAACAGGTGCCCCGTTGTTTCCAGTGCACGAATACCATGATTCAGCCCGAATAAACTGATATGGCCTGGTACTGTGTGCAAAGCAGGCATCCACAGGTTGATTGTTATGGAAGCCAGAAGCCAGTACGCCCAATCCACACCTTGAAAGTGGAACTGAACCGCCCCGGTATCCAGGTGTGACATGTTTTGTTGATGGTAGCGTGGGTTTGTATCGGTTCCTGCTGCCTGAGCTGAGGGTTGCGTGAAAGTAAGAATGCCAAGTAGGAGCAATGAAGTGAGTAATTTACGTATTGGCAGCACCATATCCAAATATTTACCCCAAAAACACACCCTTCGAACTCTATATTGAAAAAAGCTCGTGGCTGTTTCTGTTGGTATTTATTCCCGAAACAGCAAGAAGGACTGATAGGCTTACCCCCCAATATGGGAAGCTCACGCTGGAGTTCGATGAACGCCAGCTATCCAGTACCAATGAGGCAGGTGCATTCCCTCACTGGTTGGAATACTTGGATACTGATACTCGGTGTATGAGGATAGGAGGCTTCACGGTGCCCCGCAAATAAAAAGCACCTGGCCCGGAAAATTCATAAAGCCGCATTAACCCGGGTGAATGCAGTAGAAACAGTCAAATTTCCGGGTTAATGGGGAATTTAAGGCGTTTATTGTCGTTTGGTACTGAACAGCAGGTACAGGACCGGCACCACGATCAGCGTCAGCAGGGTTGAGACCAGGAGGCCGCCAATGATGGTCCAGCCCATGGGGGACCACATGACACTGTTCGACAGCGTCAGTGGCAGCAGGCCGCCAATGGTGGTCATGGTGGTCAGCAGGATAGGAAGCATTCTGACCTGACCTGACTCAATGATTGCTTCGGAGATGCTCTTGCCTTCGTCGCGCAGTCTGTTGGCGTAATCCACCAGGATAATGGAGTTGTTCACCACGATGCCCACCAGTGATGTCAATCCAATAAACGCCGTAAACGAGAAAGTGTAACCGGCGAAGTAAAGCCCGAGTACCATTCCGGTTACAGCGAAAGGAATGGCAGTGAAAATAACCAGTGGCTGGGTGAAGGAGTTAAACTGCAGAACCAGTACGGCGAAGATACCCAGCAAAGCGATCAGCAGCACCTTGTTCATCCCATCGAAAGATTCCTTGCGCTGCTCCTGTTCACCTCCCACCTGGTAGGAGACACCTTCAGGCCAGTCGTACTGATCCAGTATCTCAACGATGTCGTTGGTGACGGGTTCAGCCTGGAAGCCGGCTTTCAGGTCAGCGGTGATGCGCACCATCCTTTCTGTCATATGATGCTGAAAGCCGGGCAGGGCGCTTTTCATCTGCAGTTGAACCAGCTGGGTGACAGGAATCAGTCTGCCGGAAGCTGACTTCACCATCATTCTGTCAAAGTCTTCTATCTTCGGATCAGTGCTGGCCGACAGGCCTTTGACGATGATCGGATAGTCTTCACCGGAGACATCCCGGAACAGGCCTGCCTGCGCGCCCACCAGACTGGCACGGATCACCTGGTCGATGGCATTGATGGGAACGCCATACATGGCGGCTTTTTCCCGGTTTATGGTGACATTCAGGTCAACCTTGGGCTTGTCCAGTGGATTATCGACGTTGACGGTGCCAGGCATATCGGTGATAACCTTTTCCACATCCCTGGACACCACAAGCACCTGGTGCAGGTTGTCACCCATCACGCGGATAGCAATTGGTGCTTCATAGGGAGGTCCCTGCAGCAGTTCTTTTACGGTAATTCTTGCGCCAACAACGTCTGCGAACTCAGCCCTGAGCTGTTCAATAAACGGCTCCACTTCAGCAACGTTGCCAGTGTGCACCTTTACCACCAGCTGGGCGTAGTTGGGCACCTGCCGCTTGGGAAGAATGTTGTAATAAATTCTTGGATTGTCCTTGCCGATATTGCTGGTGACAGAACGTACCAGTGGGTAATGGCTAAGAATCTCTTCTGTCTTCAGGGCCACCCGGTCGGTCTGTTGGAAACTGGAGCCTTCCGGCAGCTCAATATTAATGAGCAGCATGTCTTTCTCCGCTTTCGGAAACATGCTGACACCGAGCTTACCGGCCAGCATGATGGAACCAGACAGAATAAGGACAGCCGTCGTCAGTACCAGCCAGGGGTGACGGAGGGAGGACGACAACAGACTTTTGTAAGGACCGGAAGTGAATCTTCTAATACCCCTCAGCATCATCGGAGTTCCGGTCTTTCGTCCACTGAGCACAAAGCTGGCCATCAGGGGCGAGAGGGTCAGGGCGATGATCAGTGAAGCCAGCAGGGTCAAAATTACTGTGACCGGCATGGAACGCAGAAACACGCCCGCGCCGGTTTCCAGCAGCAGTATGGGAAAAAAAGCCAGTATCGTTGTCATGGTGCCACTGGCCACTGCCCAGCCTACCTGGCTGGCGCCCTTGGCTGCGGCTTCTACAGGCGAAAGACCATTACGAAGGAAACGGTCGACATTTTCCGTCACGACTATGGCGTTATCAACCAGCAGCCCGAGGGCAATAACCATGCCGGCGATGGACATCTGCTGCAGGCCAAAGCCGGCAATATCCAGCCAGCCGAGGCCGATAAACACAGACAGAGGAATCGCCAGGATCACCACCACAGCAGAGCGGAATCCCAGGAACAGAATGGTCATTATTCCTACCAGCACCAGCCCCTGAGTCAGGCTGGTAAAAAACTGGGAAACCCGCTCATCCACCGACTCGCTCTGGTCATGGGCAATACCAATACTGACATCGCCCGGCAACTCCTTTTTAAAGTCTTTCAGTGTCGTTTCTATCTGATCCATAAGTGTGAAAATATTGCTGCCCTTGCGCTGTACGACACTGACAAAAATCGACTGGGTACCCTCGAAACGCCCACGGTAAGTGGGTAGGGCGTCGGCAAAAGTCACTTCAGCAATGTCCTGAACAAAGATCACCTTGCCCGGCGAAGAACTCACGGCTGTGCGCCTGACAGCCTCTATATCCCGAAAGTCACCACTGGTTCGTACCGTGAAGCGGCGCTCTCCGGACAGGACATGCCCGCCGGGCAGATTCACGCCGGAGGCCTGGATGGCACCGATCAGATCTTCCAGGCCGATGCCCAGCTCCTGCATCCTGGCCAGGTTGGCCCTTACCTGCAGTTGCTGCTCAGGATACGCTTCAACCGTCGCTTTCTTAATGCCGATAATACGCTCGATGCGTTTTTCCAGCTTTTCGCCCAGCAGTCTCAGGGTGTCGTAATCCTGGCTGTCCGACATCAGGGCAATCTGGATGATGCTGACGTCTATGGGGGAAATACGGTCAATGGCCAGTACAGGCAGATCGGCGGGGAGCTGATCCCTGATCCTGGTAACTTCTGCGACAACGTCGTCGTATTGTTTCTGAGGATCTGTGCCATAAAGAAACTCGACTCGAATCACGGCAAGTCCGTCTTCGATGTCACTTTTCAGAACCTTGATATCGTCCAGCTCATTGATGGCCTCTTCAATAGGGTCAACAATCAGCTTTTCCATATCCAGGGGGTTGGTGCCGGGGTAGACGACACGAACCATTGAAGCGGGAAACTTGAATTGCGGGTCTTCCGAGCGCGGCATGGTTTGCAGCGAGACGATGCCCAGCATGACCCACAACAGCATCACCACCAGGGTGAAGCGACGGTTCTTGATGGCAATGGCGGGTAACTTCATCCTTCAGTCTCCAGAGCCTCTGCGGCTTCCGGACCACGAAGCACTCGCACAGTATCTCCATCCTTCAGGAAACCTGCGCCAGTGGTCACCACCAGATCGTTTTCTTCCAGGCCTGTTCTGCTGGCGATCATGCCCGGTAACAGGAAGTTGAGCTGTATATGTCGTTTTTTCACAGAAGCGCTGTCAGGGAAATAGACGAACACTTCAGCGGTTGCTGTATCGGACTGGATGATTGCTTCAACGGGTATCAGGGCAACCTTGCTGGTGCTGGAAGGGGTAATGGTGACTTTGCCGATAAATCCCGCCCGGAGCTTGTCGAAGGCTGCGGGTAGCGTGATTTCAACCTCAAACGTGCCGGTGCGTTCATCGGCCAGAACCGCCAGCTTGGTCAGGGTGCCGGTAAAGCTCTCACCTGGCCAGGCGTCAAAGATCACAGTCGCTCTGTCCCCCTCTGCTACCCTGACGATCTCTGCATCGGTGATGCCTGTGCGGATCACCCAGCCCTGGGAGCTGTCCGCCAGAGTCAGTACCGGCTGGTATGGAGAGACAAGCTCGTTTTCTTCCACGTGGCGGCGCAGAACCTGGCCAGCGGCCGGAGCCCTGATATGGGAATACTCCAGGTTGAAACGGGCAATCTTCAGTTTACTTTCCCAGACCGCCAGCTCAGTTTCCGCCGACTGAAACTGATCCAGGGACATCATATTGTTGCTGTGCAGTTTAGAGACCCGGTCGAGATTGTTTCTGGCCATCACTACCCTGGCTTTAGCCTCTTCTACCTGGGCCCTGATTTCATCCAGGGTAAGACTCGCCAGCAACTGCCGTTTGTCGATTCTGTCGCCTTCTTCCACAAGCAATCTGTCGATGGGGCCTGCGGTCTTGAATGACATGACCTGGCGGGATTTATAAGCGAGTATGCCGCTGGTGTGTATAACCCGGGCGTGATCAGTGTACTGAACGCGGGTGACGGCCACAGCAGGTGGTGTTTTTTCTTCTCCGTGGACTATCGATGACAACAGCAGAATAGAAAGACAGAGTTTGCTGATAACTGTCGATCCCAGATGGTAACGGGCCATGGAGGTGCATTCCCTGATCATTATTCTTGGTAGTTCTGATTGGATTTCTTGTTTCTAAAGTTATGCTAGGTCACTAATGTTGTCAGTGTCAACAATGTTGACGATGATTACTTTTGTGTATCAGAATACTGTTAAGTAAGAGTGCAATAAAGACTACGAATCATGGCTCGCTACCATCATGGCAACCTTCGACAGGAGCTTCTCTCAGAAGCACTGAAACAGCTTGAGCTGCAAGGTATAGACAGCCTCAGCCTGCGGGCGCTGGCCAGGGCTGTCGGTGTGTCCCAGACTGCCCCTTACCGGCACTTTCCGGACAAGACTGCCTTGCTGATCGCTATGGCGGTTGAGGGCTTTCAGGATTTGAAGGCACTCATGGAGAAATCTGTGAAACAATTTGACCAGCCTGATCAGAGATTGCCTGAGATGGGGCTGAACTACGTGGAATTTGCCTGCGAGAATCCACACCTCTACAAGCTGATGTTTGGCCCGACCCTGGCCGCCAAGGAGGACTATCCGGAGCTGGAAGAAGCCGCGAAAGAGTGCTTCAGGCAGTTACAGAATGTCATTAGCCAGATCATGCCTTCTGCTGATCCCGAGCATCTCTGGTATATGACGGCCAATGCTTCGGCTCTGGTTCGCGGCCATGCCAGCATGCGCATTGATGGGATCATGGCCTGTAATCTGGACACGGGGGAAGACCTCGACCTGCGCAAGGCGCTGACCCTTTTTCTGGCCCACCATGACTTTGGCATATCCTGACAGGTAACGCTCTGGCTGGCTCTTTGGTTCCCTCTGCCGATATTTCGTTGAAGACAAATTCCAGAGAACGGACCCGGAACCATGTCCCAGAGGATTTTCGCCTTTTTTTGTTATTGCAGCCTTACCGTCGGCCTGATTCTGGTTTCAGGATGCTCTCAGGAAGAAATGGCTGTTTACGAAGATGGTGAGAAATGGCCGGGAGGCAAGACTTCGGTGACAGTCTCCGGGCGCAGCTCTTTTTCCAGAACTTCTGCCAATATGCCGGCCAATCGCCGCCTCGACTTCAGCATCGGTGATGCATTCTTTAAACAGCCCTGGGTTGCGGCCCCTGACCCTTCTTCCCATCGCGATGGACTGGGGCCTATTTTCAACACCAACGCCTGTGAAAACTGTCATATCCGCGATGGCCGCGGGCATGCGCCTAAGGGTGGCGATCTGAACAATGTTTCCATGCTGGTTCGCATCAGTATCCCTCCTGAAACTGAGGAAGATAAGAAGATCTTGCTGACCGAGGGAGTGGTACCGCATCCAGTGTATGGCGCACAGATTCAGGATTTTGCTCTGCCCGGCGTTGCTCCGGAGGCAAAAATCCGGGTTCGTTATGAATACTCAACAGAGACCTTCAGGGATGGTCATAAAGTCCAGCTCAGAAAGCCGGTTCTAAGCCTGGAAGATCCCGGATATGGTCCGCTCCCTGATAATTTGATGATGTCACCAAGACTGTCATCGCCAATGATTGGTCTGGGGCTGATAGAAGCGATTTCCGATTCCAGCCTGCTGGCCAATGAGGATGTTGAAGACCGGGATGGCAACGGGATTTCAGGACGGGTAAACCGGGTTTGGGATATTGAAAAACAGATAACAGTGATTGGGCGTTTTGGCTGGAAAGCTGGACAGCCGAATCTCAAGCAGCAGAGTGCCGGGGCATTTCAGGGTGATATGGGGATTACCTCAAGCCTGTTTCCGGATGACAACTGCACCCCGAGTCAGAAGGCCTGCAAGGAAAACTACCAGAAGGAAGGTGTTGATGTATCGGACTCCATACTGGATAAAGTGGTTTTCTACAGCCGTAACCTGGCAGTTCCCCTGCGTCAGGACTCCATGAACAAAGAGATTCTGAAAGGCAAGAAACTGTTCGCTGATGTGCTCTGTACCGGTTGCCATATTCCAAAGTTCGTAACGGCCAATCTGAAAACCCATCCGGAGCAGTCCCGGCAGAAAATCTGGCCTTATTCTGACTTTCTGCTCCATGACATGGGCGAAGGGCTGGCAGACAACAGGCCGGAATTCCTGGCCGATGGCCGGGAGTGGCGGACTCCGCCGCTCTGGGGGATTGGCAAAACCAAGATGGTGCATGAGAAAGCTACTTTCCTGCACGATGGCCGGGCCAGAACCATCATGGAAGCGATTCTCTGGCATGGTGGTGAAGCTGAAGCCGCAAAGAAAAAAGTATTGGCCATGGACACGCAGCAGAGAAAACTCCTGTTGAAATTTATACGCTCACTGTAGTGTTTTCTACCTGAATAAGCTTGAAATGCGAATCATTCTTACTAATAATAGCTCTCCAGAACCATAAAGATAAAACAATTCTGGAGACCAGGGGATGGCTCAATTTCCTAAAGTGCGGCTGATTGTCGGCTTGTTTCTTACCTCTTTGCTGGCTGCCTGCAGCGACAACTCTTCTGAAGTTACAAAAAGCACTGTTCCTGCTTCGGGTATTTCCGAGGAGCAGGGAACCGCTGTTGTTGAACATTATACGAATGTCGCCTATGCCACGTTTGAAGATGCTTTGATCACGGCCAGGCAACTTCGCGCATCAGTGGGAAGTCTCGTTTCAAACCCCAGTGAAGAAAACCTGAAAAAGGCCCGGCAGGTCTGGAAAGAGGCGCGCGTGCCTTACATGCAGACTGAGGTTTTCCGCTTTGGTAACGCGGTAGTGGATGACTGGGAAGGCCAGCTCAACGCCTGGCCACTGGATGAAGGCCTGATCGATTATGTCGATGCTTCCGGATATGACTACGAGATGGGCAACGAAGGCGCCACCGCCAACATCATCGCCAGTCAGAGTCTGCAAATGGGCGACGAAGTTCTTGATCTCAACACACTGACTCCAGAACTGTTGGCCAGCCTCAATGAGCTGGCGGGCAGCGAGGCTAATGTCGCCACGGGTTATCATGCCATTGAATTTCTTCTCTGGGGGCAGGATCTTAATGGCACCAACGCGGGCGCAGGAGATCGTCCGGCGACTGACTTTGCAGCAGGTGAGAAGTGTACCAATGGCAACTGCAAACGCAGGGCTGAGTACCTCCTGACCGTCACAGACTTGCTGGTCAGTGATCTGGAATTTATGGAGAACCAGTGGAAGTCAGGGGTCGCTGGAAATTACCGGGCTGAGTTGTTGCAGGAACCGGTAGACCAGGGCTTGCGTAAAATGCTGTTTGGCATGGGCAGCCTGGCTTTGGGTGAGCTGGCTGGCGAGCGCATGAAAGTGGCTCTGGAAGCGAATTCCAGTGAAGATGAACACGACTGTTTCAGTGATAACACCCACTTTTCTCATTTCTATAACGCCCAGGGCATTCGCAATGTTTTCACAGGAGAGTACCAGCGGGTTGACGGCAGTGTTGTTGACGGCCCCAGCCTGGCTGACTGGCTCGCTGAACAGAATGCAGAGCAGTTTGCCCTTACCAGTCTGCGCTTTGATGGTACCAGGGATGCCCTGCAGACCGTGGTGGATTCTGCAGAACAACAGGGTGTGGTTTTTGACCAGCTGATTGGGGCCGATAATCAGCAGGGCAACGCTCTGGTTCAGAATGCCATCAGCTCACTGGTAGCCCAGACGGAGGCCATTGAACAGTTAGCGGCACTGGCGGGCATCCAGCAGCTTAACCCTGACAATGCTGAGCATGAGTTCTGATCAATGAACAGAATGGCAGTCAGCATCCTTACAGTTGTCGCAGTTCTTTCCGGTTGCGGTCATGATGAAAGTGGTGTCTATGTGCCCGGAGAGGAGCGCCCAGGCGGTGACAGCTCAGTCACTGTTTCGGGTCGCAACGCTTTTTCAATGCCCTCTGCCAATATGGAGATCAGTCGTCGTCTGGATTTCAGTGTCGGCAACAGCTTCTTCAAAAACCCCTGGGTTGCGGCACCATCTTCGACGACAGCGCGGGATGGCCTGGGGCCATTGTTTAACACCAATGGCTGCCAGAACTGCCACATCAAGGACGGCCGGGGGCATGCTCCGGAAGATGGCGATTTAAACCAGGTTTCCATGCTGATTCGGATCAGTGTTCCCGCTGCGACAGAGGAAGAACGTCTTGGCCTGATCAAGTCCGGTGTCGTGCCTCATCCTGTCTATGGTGGACAGATCCAGGACTTTGCCCTGCCCGGTGGTATTCCTGAAGGTCAGGTTCGCGTTCGATATCAATACTCTGACGTGCACTTTGCAGATGGTGAGAAAGTACAGCTACGTAAGCCTGTGCTTGAGATTGAGAATCCGGGCTATGGCGATCTCCCGGATAATCTGATGATGTCGGCAAGAATAGCGCCGCCAATGATCGGGCTGGGTCTGCTGGAAGCCATTCCTGAAGCTGATCTGCTGGCCCTGGAGGACTCTGAGGACAGGAATGAGGATGGCATATCCGGCCGGTTGAACCGGGTCTGGGATGTGACAAAGAACAAAACCGTGAACGGACGTTTTGGCTGGAAGGCCGGGCAGCCAGACCTCAGGCAGCAGAATGCCGGTGCCTTTAACGGCGACCTGGGTATCACTTCAAGCCTGTTTATGGGAGAAAACTGCACTTCAGCCCAGCAGTCCTGTAAGGACTTGATGGTCGGCCCACATCCGGAAGTTTCGGACAAAATCCTTGACCGGGTGACGTTTTACTCCCGAAACCTGGCAGTGCCGGTACGCAGTAAGGCGAAGGACGCTGGTGTGCTGAAAGGCAAGAAACTGTTCTATGAGGCTGGCTGTACCGGCTGTCATACTCCGTCGTTCAAAACGGCAAAGCTTGAGAAACAGCCTGGACAGTCCGAACAGCTGATCTGGCCTTATACCGACCTGCTGTTGCACGACATGGGTGAAGGGCTTGCAGATAACAGGCCGGAGTACATTGCCAATGGCCGCGAGTGGCGAACAACACCACTCTGGGGGATTGGCAAAACCTTTGAAGTCAGCAAAGAGGCAGGTTTCCTGCACGATGGCAGGGCCAGAACGCTGATGGAGGCCATTCTCTGGCATGGAGGCGAGGCTCAGGATTCCAGGGGCCGGGTGTTGGCAATGAACAAGGCACAGCGCAGGGCGTTGTTGAGCTTTGTTGGATCATTGTGATGTTAAGAATGTTCAGAGAACCGAAAGTTATCGTTAGCGTCATACTCTGTAGCCTGTTTCTGGCCGGGTGCGGAGTAAACCCTGAAGATAAACGACCTCCGCTGGATGCTTTGCTTGAGGATGTTATCAGGCCTGAGTATGCCCAGCTTCTTGAGAGTGCAGAACAGTTCCGACAAAAGTCTGAAGCCTTCTGTGCGGAGCCGGATGAACCGAATTTCAATGGTCTCAGGGACAGCTGGCGTGACGCCATGTTTGACTGGCAGGGAACAGAAGCGGTCAGCCAGCTTTACCTGGAAGAAAATATGGAGAACTGGCGGTTCCAGTTCTGGCCAGACAGGAAAAATCTGGTCGGGAGAAAAGTAGAGACACTTCTGGAACAGGAGCTGCCGCAAGACCTGAGGCGTGAGAGCGTCATTGTTCAGGGGCTTTCCGCCCTGGAGTATCTGCTGTTTGATCCAAACACTGGCAGTCGAATTTATCTTGTGGAAGCAGAGCGCTGTCGCCTTCTTCTGGCTGTGAGCAAGAGCTTTGTGGATAACAGTAGAGAGCTCAACAGCCTCTGGGAAGCATCTGGAAACTTCAGCAAAAGAATGCTTTCTGTTGACCCGGAAAAAGGGCTTACAGCCCAGGTATGGGTGATAAACAGCCTTCATACCCTGGTCGCGAGGCTGATTCGTGAGCTGAATCTGCCCCTGGGAAAAAAGCGGGTAAATCATTACCTGGCTGAGTCCTGGCGTAGCGGCCAGTCCCTGGGCAACACCAGGGAATCCCTGTACTCCGCCATAATCATGATCGACTTTATCCTTGGTCGGTCGTCGTCCAGCGATGCGATGATCTGGCGTGAGCTGGCCAGTACTATCGAATCTGCAAGACTGTCTCTGGAGCAGGCCCCCCTGTCATTTGCCGAAGCAGTAAAAGGCGATGGTCTTCAGAAGGTCGTGGCTATAAGGGAGCAGCTGTCCGATTTGCAGCGACAGATCCAGGGAAGTGCAGCACAGCTGGACGTTGCGCTTGGTTTTAATGCTTCTGACGGGGATTAGATGATCACAAGACGGCAGTTGTTTAAAGCCGGTCTGGCGGCAGGTGCGGCTTTACTGGGTGGCTGCTCTTTTTCTTCCAGCCCCACCCTGTCTAAGCCTCTGGTAAGCGCTGCAAGGAATAACCAAGGCCAGCATTCTATCCGGATTTTTTCTGCTGACAGGCTTCAGGAATATTCTGTTGATATACCTTTCCGTGCCCATGATGTAGCCCAGCGGCCAGGAACTTCAGAAATTGTCGTTTTTGACAGAAGACCTGGCCGTTTTCTCTATCGACTGGACTGGCGATCTGCAGCTTCAGTAGAAGTGTTGAACTGTGATTCGAATCGTCATTTATATGGCCACGGGGTTTTCAGCCCTGACGGGCGCTGGCTCTATACCACAGAAAATAATCTGGATAATCTCAGTGGTGTAATCGGCATTTACGATGCAGAGAAGGGGTATCAGCGAGTTGGTGAGTGGTCTCTTGATGGTCATGGTCCCCATGAAATCCAGCTGATGCCAGATGGTCAGACCCTGGTAGTAGCTCTTGGCGGTATGAAAACACACCCGGACACAGGTCGGGAGGTTCTCAACCTTGAGACCATGCAGTCAGCCCTGGTTTATATCGACAGACTGACTGGGCTAGAAGTCGAACGGCAGGAGTTTGTAGATCCCCAACTCAGTATTCGGCATCTTGCGGTAAGCAGTGATGGGCTGGTAGCGGTGGGAATGCAGTACCAGGGAGAACCGGGTTCGATGTTACCTCTTGCAGCCTTTCATCGCAGAGGTGAGCCACTCGATGCAGTGAAGGCGGATGATGAACAATGGTTGTTGTTCAGTGACTATGTGGCCAGTGTCTGCCTGTTACCCGAGGCTGGAAGCATGGCTATTACCAGCCCCAGGGGCAATCGCATAGGGCTGGTGGATTTGCACGACGGTTCTCTGAAAACGCTTTTGCACGATCGGGACTGCGCCGGGCTGGCAGCAGTCAATGGTAATGAGCTTGCTGTGAGTAACGGGCTGGGGGATATCAGGCTGTTGAAGTGTCATAACGGCTCGGCGTCTGAACTCGGCAGAGTTCAATACGCCGGTATTCAATGGGATAACCACATGCTTGCGGTCTGATTAATGCCTGCTTCTGGCCTGCAGCAGTCCCTGGCGAATTTCGCCAAGCAGCTGGCGGAATCCGGAATCGTACTGTTGCAGCTTATCGGAGAATTCCGGCAGCAGGCTGTTCAGTGGTCCAGAAGAGTTCGGCAGAGTTTCTGGAAGCTGGTTGAGAGTCTGATGCATTCTTTCCTGGGACTGGTTAACCATGGATTGCAGCCGGTCATACTCAAGCCCGTGATTCTGCATATCCGGCTTTCTTCCTGAGCGGGACAGGGCCAGGGCGTCAAACATCTGCTGCAGTTGAATATCATGATTAGCCAGCAGACTTTCAACCTGCTTCAGTCCCGAAGTGTATGACGATGCGCTTGGGCTTCCTACTGGAGCCACGGCTTCTGCGTTAGGGGCGTCAGCGGCTTCCTGGGCGGCAACAACCGGCTGTTTGCCCTGGGCCATGTCGGCGCGAAACGGGTTGACGGCGGCAATCTGTCCCAGCAGTTCTCCCACCACACCGTAATTAAACTGCAGCATTTCCTCCAGGTCGCTTCGAACCGACTCAAAAGTGATCTCAACCTTTTCTTCGGTCATGTCTGCGGCGCCGGGGGCGATTTCCGTATCCTGCCTGGGATCGGGTTGTATCGGGCGGGGGCGGTCATTGATGTTTTCTACAGCCATAGAAACTCCGTTTTCCTTGGTGGCACTACTAAAGATAGTCAGAAAGTTCTGACTGAAAGAATAGACCAAGGGCTTATTGAGAGGATGCTTTTAATTATAAAAAGCTATTAAAAATATTATTTAAATAAATTTTAATAAAACTCAGGCTGAACGTATTATTTTGACATCTCAACAGCAAACGTTAGAAAGGGAGCAGGACATGGCGAAAACAGCCTCATTTGCAGTGATTCATTTTGGTGTGGCGTTTTCCGTCGGCTACCTGATGACTGGCGATATTCTGGTAGGCAGTGCCCTGGCCCTGGTTGAGCCAGCAGTCAATACAGTCGCATTTTACTTTCACGAAAAAATCTGGAGCCGTTTCCAGAAAAAACAATTTCAGGATTCACTGGTGCCTGGTTAAACGCTGTCAATAGCCAGGTGCTATAGGGCCGTGTTTATCAGAGCAATAAGTGTTGACAGGAAAGTTAACGTAGTAACGGTTTCTAAAGCAGTGCTGCCACTGCGTAAGCATTGGCATTTTTCCGCATCGTACAAAGTTCCCCTATAACAGTATATGGACGTGGTCTGTTGCGAGTTTGGGCTAGGACAAGTCAAAGGTGACAAGGCATTGTATAGGTTTGGGGGAGTACTGTTGGCGGAAAAAAACAGTTGGGCATTTATGCGTGGTCTGATTTGAGGGACAAAGCAGGTTGAAGTATTTGTACCGTTTAGTTGAAATACGCCTTCCAGAAAAAGGCTTGGGCTAGCGGCCTGAGCTGAATGTGGAATGTTGCAGAGATAAGTATTCTGGGGTAATCCGTTTTCAGTGAGAAGCATTGGCGCCGAGCCAACATTGATAAGGTTGTCTGGATCAAGGGGTAAAGTCATCTCCGTCCCAAAAAAAACTTTGCCTGCCTCTATCGTGAATACTGAATACACATTCATGGATGTATCGTCCGTCAGATAACAGGGACGGCTCGATAGCTCTTCATAGAAGGAGTCGGGGATTCTTCCTTTTTCATTGACTGTGACCGCAATAAATCCGAGAAGGGCGTCTGGTGCTGAAGAGCCCCGGCATAGTGCCAGATATTGTGGTTGGCCCGTTGTATGACTCACCCGCAAAGGGTAAATTTCTCTGGTGCGATCGTTCAATGCGGCTTCGGGTGTCAGCCACTGGAATGCATCGTCTGTGGCTCTTTTATTGTAACTATTCAGCACCCAGCAAAGGATGGTCGCAGTAATTCTTCATGGCTATAAGCAGGGCTTCAAAAACATTCTGACCCTGCTTTCTCGCTGATGAAACATAACTTCGTATCCGACAGTACCACTTCACTCCTTTCTCGCTTCTGATACAACCCGATATTTTTTGCTTCACCTTGCCATTTCTGATGTCTTGCTCACTGCCATTCTTGTCGAAGGGGATGTTCAAGTCGGTCATGAATCTCAAGGTTTCTTCCTTGAACTCCACCAATCGCTTAAACAGGTTGAAGGCTTTTGTATTTTTGACTTTATCACGACCCAGTCGTTGTCGTACTCGCTCCATATGCTCAGCTTCTTCAGCCTGCGCCCTTTTCGCTGTCCTCTCGAACAGTGAGGCAATGCGCTGACTGATTACTTCTGGCATAGCCTCCATACCAATCTTCCTGAAGCCGTTGCTGAGATGGCAGGCCAGTCTCAGCAACCGTTGCAGACGTGCAGCAAGATGGTTGCAGTCCCTGTCAACAACACCCTGCAACTCTCTCAGGTGGTGGGCATTGCACAGGACATGAGCTGCGGCATAACGGAAGTAAAGTTTGTAGTGGTCATGAACCAGGATTCCGGCAAAGACCAGCAATATACCCATAGACTCTATGGCAGGTTGACCTTTACTGGGATCAAGGTGATACAGCGTCCATTTATCAGTACGCAGGACATGCATCCACCACAGCGCCCCAACCACTCGCATGCCTGTCTCGTCAGCACCGGCAATGGGCTCGCCCTTGAGGGCATCTTTAATCGCCTGTGCGGTGCTGGCTAACTGGTCATAGGCATTTTTCTGGAAGGTGCAGATAGAACCCGGGCTAACTTCCAGTCCGAAAATGTCCATGAAGAACTGGGAAGCGCGCTTGTAAGGCACCAGCTGATACTGGCAAAGATAAACAGCCAGCGCCTGGGTAACAGGGCCATACTGGACATGGGCGTCAACGCCTTCGGGAAAGCTACCGTGCGTTACATGACCGCAGCGACACTCTTTGACTTCTGCCAGATGAGCAGTAACTTCAAAGTGACCGAAACGACCCGGCTCAAACACTTGCCGTTCAACAAACTTAATGGGTTTATCGGCACGCAGCGACCGATGGCATTTTTCGCAGTCTATGACAGGGTGATACCGGGTATGCTCAGCTTTTTCAGTCTGCTGAAGCGTAGTACCTTTATGACCTTTCTGACCACCGGGCTTAAGACCTGACTTCTGTCGCAGGCTTTTTGGGTTGGGTTTGTCGTCTTTCGGATCGCTCTCTGAAGTGGAGCCAGAGTTCTTCGCTTTGGTGGAAGGCTTGGCATAACCATCCGTGGAAGGAGGCTTGCTACTGTTGCGGCTGTTGGTGTTGAGTCTGTCGGCCAGCTCCTTGTTCTCTGCCTCCAGTTTCGCTACCTGCTCACCCAGACTGGCAATCTGCTCCTGCTGCTCATTCACGATAGCAAGGAGGACAACGGCAGTCTGAAACTCGGGAGCAGGTTGACTCATGACAGCAGGCGATCAGAAAACTGTATTTCAAAATGGCATAAAATCACGGAAATGCCAGTCGGTTATGGGGTGCTGAATAGTTACCTTTTATTTTCTCTGGATCCTTCCTGAGAAACAGTTGCAGCGAGGGCGAAACAGCTGCAGAGCCAGAATGCCAACAGAGCGTATCGATGGAAAAACATCTTACCGGCCTTGTTAAAAACACTATTGGGGAGATAGAGTCTAGTCGACCAGGAAAGATGAGTTACCTTTCTGCTATACCACCCTTGTTGAAACCCTCAAAGGCTGCGACTCTGATCTGACAGCCGGGTTTTATTTTTTCATGGCGGCCAGCAATATGGTCCGCAAGCAGTTCAATAGTGCTGTCAGTGTCAATCAGGTAACACAGGTTGTGGGCTATGGTGAGTTCGAAATACCCCTGATCGGACGTGTAGGCAAAGCGGTAATATTCCCTGCCTGATTTCTGAAAGCTTTCCTGCAGATCCTCCCGTGTGCCAATGTAAATGTCTTTCCAGGATTCGGCCCACTTGGTTTCAAGGTCGGAATCTCTTCTTCCATCCACATGGATATGCAGGGCGGAACGGTGGCCATGGGCGATGCGCTGGCAGTTGCCCAGATGTTTCTTCAGGCCATGACTGTAGTGAAAGTAGGCGCCGTTAATGGCTTCGGTATAAAGAGTGAGTTCAACGCTCTGAACATTTCCTGGGAGCTCTTTCAGCAGATCCTGTTCCAGAATGGGCGTCAGGGCTTCCGGGGTTATAGCTTCAACATCCACCAGCAGGACGGCCTGTGCCGGAGCCTTGCACTCGATCCTGCCAACAGACCGGGAGTCCATGGCAACGTCCAGACGGCCTCCGATCTGGTGAGTGGTGACAGTGGGGCATTCGGTTGGAATCAGCAGGCGATGATCGGCAAGACAATCCAGGCTGGCCTTGACCTGTTTTTTCACATGACCGAAATCAAAGACCATGCCCTGCTCATCCAGGTCGCCATTAAGGGTGACATCCACCAGCCAGGTTTCTCCCACTATCCCCCGATCGGGACAGAGGAAGCTGAAATCAAGCGTGGTCAACTGGTTGACGAAAAGTGAGGCCATGGCTGCTATTGAGTAATGATACCAGTGATCATTTTAACACAGCGGTAACTATCGGGTATTCAGAGTCCAGTCAAACTCATGCCAGGAGAATTTCAGGTTTTTTCCGACGGATTTGATGAAATGAACTATTTCTTTGTCTGGGTGGTGCCTGACCAGGAAATCCAGCATGCCGCCAAGATCACCAAAGTCTTTCCGATACCAGTGAAATAGCATTGGCAGCTTCAGTCCGCTGTCATCAGCATGCACATGCTGGTGCAGAAAGTGCCGGCACTCTTCATTCAGCTGGTCATGGACTGTCTGGGGATCATAAATACGAAGTCGGGCTGACGAAGGGCAGGCGCAGAACAGTGCCATGTGTATCCTGGGATCAAGTCCACTCAGTGTCTGCGGATAGGCCGGATGGGAGCGTTTGAAAGGTCGGGTCAGCCGGCCATAACCCGGGCTGTTTGCCCGCAATATGCCGTGCTCAATTTCGTCCAGACTGTAAGCATGATCTTTGAGCTGGTAATGAAAACCGGTGAAAAAATCTTTTCTGTCACGAATGGATCTCACTACGTCTTCGGCCATAACAAGATGCAGGACCAGGGTGTTGTACAGGTTCAGCCAGAAAGCCTTCCGGGCTTCCATTGATCTTAGCTGGCCGGGGTCGAACTCTGACAGGGATCGGGTCAGGATCTGCAGGCTGCCGTATGTGTCCGAGTCCTTACATCCCTGATAATCAAACAGGTTGCCGGTTGTGTCATAAAACATGGAAGTCAGTTGTGAGAGCGTGGATTCCAGCTCAAAGGCCATATCCTTGCCCTGGTGAAAGCGGCTGACCCAGCCTCCCTGATTCATCGTTATCATATCGTATTCAAAGTCCCTGTTATTATGGAAACCGCTCATGGCGTCATGCCGTAGTCGTTTATCAGCATGGCTAGGAGCCTGACCGAGAATAGCGGTCGAGATTACTCTTTACGGTAAGAGTCAGTAGAACGAGTCAAATTTTTCGATCAATTCGTGCGAATAGTGGGCCTATTTAATCGAATTTATCGGAGCTGTCCAGAACGCTCAAGGCTGCGGCCGTTCTTTCTGGATTTTAGGTCGACCTGCCTATTCTCGGTCAGGCTCCTAGCTTATTTCCGCAACCAGGCTGGCGCATGGGAATGATCAGCCATTTTATCACTTTCCACTTGCTCCCTATGACAGTGAGAGTCAATGAGATCGATCCATTTCTCTATGACTGCACTGCGGGTAAAGTCCTGTGCCCGTTGCTGTGACTGTTTAGCGTAGTGATCAAGCAGCGATGGGTTGCTGAGCATTTCCTGTATGGCTTTGGCCATTGCCTGCTCTGCAGCGGTGAGGGGGGCATTGGCTGATAGTCTGGGCTGCTCCAGCTGAGGAATCAGTACTCCATAGCTAGTCTTGTCGATGCTCTCTGTTTTTTTGCCGGGGTGGCTGTCAGGTGAGAGCAGTTCCCTGGGGCCGGAATGACAGTCTGTGGATATCACCGGTCGACCCAGGGCCACGGCTTCCAGCAGAGCATTGGGAAAGCCTTCGGAGAAGGAGCTGAGCACAAACAGCCTGGCACGGGCGAGCCAGGCGTACGGATTGCTCTGAAAGCCTGCCAGAAAAACCTGTTTCTGCAGCCCCAGCTCATTGATCAGTTGTTCCAGTTCGCCTCTAAGTGGTCCATCTCCAAGAATCAGAAGTCTGCTGTCGGGCAGATTTTCTGCAACCCTGGCAAAAGCCCGGATCAGCGAAGAGTGACCTTTAACAGGCATCAGCCGTCCTGTTATGACAATGCTGTTTCCGGACAACAGACGTTCTGCCTCTTTACCAGGAGAGGCCTGAGAAAGGGTCAGTACATCGGGATCAAAGAAGTTATTGATCACGGATAGCGGCGCTTTAAGGCCAGGAAATATGCTGCTGAAATTGTCTGCGGCTTCACTGGCGTTAAAGTTGATATTGCTGGCTCGCCTCAGTAAACAACGGTAGCCCAGCATCACCAGGTGGCGTTTCAGTGGGCTTTTGTCGGCCAGCAGCGTGGCAAAGTGATTTCGAATAGAGATAATCCTGGGAATCCTGGTGGTGCCCATCAGGCTAAGGATGTTAGCCCGCTCCATAAAGCTGATGACCAGATCCACTTTGCCGCGACGGATTTCTCTCTCAAGGCACCAGTGCAGTTGCGGAAAAGCCATGGCCTTGCGCAGAGTATTCTGTTTCGCTGTCCCTTTACTGAGAGAAATGATGGCGTCACGGATATTCTGCTGTTCCTGTGGCGAGCCAGGCATGGGCATGTCGATATCGCTTCCCAGGCAAAAAAGCCGGGCGACATAGCCGCTGGATAACAGCTCACGCAGAAGATTCAGCGCCATGCGTTCAGCTCCACCCTCTTCAAGAGTGCCAATGACAATGGCCAGGCGTATTCCGGGAGCTGCTGCTGCAGGAAGGCTCTTGTCAGGTGTTGGAATTTCTTCTTGCATGACGTCTCGGTATGTAGGTATCCAGGGCTGGATTTCTTGAAAGGGAAGAGGGGAAGGTGGTTGGTGTTGCTTTTTCAGGGCTAACTTTGTTACTTGCCAGAACATTTTCAGCAAAGCGCACAGCCGCCATGGAAAGGGGGATTATCAAAAGAAAGTACTTATGATCCAGGCCGCTCTTGAAGAAAAAGTAAAACATTACACTCAGAAGGCCCAGCTTGTACGCCCCACAGAGGTGCGCCTGAGCCTGGAAGCCATTGCTCATCAGCCGTCTTTCTGCCGAATGGAAATTGCTGAAAGTCTTCCACATCATCAGCAGGAACAGGAACAAACCGATGAAACCGGAGCCGACAATCACTTCGAGATAGGTGTTGTGTGCCGGGCGTTCCTGCATTTTAAACCAGCGGGTTTCCTCAGACCTGACCCAGACCTTTTTAAATACGTCTGTACCCCAGCCAATGACCGGACGCTCCCGGGTCGCATCAATTGCCACTTTGACATAGGAGGCGCGACGGTCCAGGGACTGGTCCTGGTTTCCGCTCCCTACGGTGACAATACTGGCCTGCCTCTCAAAAAACTCTTTGGGTATGACGGCGGCAGCTGCCAGCAGTCCCATACCGGCAATGGCCACTATCAGCCCCAGGCTCTTGATCTTAAAATACTTGCGGTACTGGAATAGAAGAAGCGCCAAGACAACGGTGAGGTTAAGGAACCCGCCGCGGGATACGGTACTGATAACGCCCAATACCAGCAGTGCAGAAAGAAAGATGCCGGCAGTTCTCATGCTGGATGAACTGCCATGAACCGCCCAGTACACCATCAACGGCAGGACAAAGAGGCACATCAACGCCATGTTGTTGGCGCCACTGCTGGCCCCGAGAGCTTCGTTCTCTTCATTAATAAACAGCTGCAGATTGCCAAAATAACCCAGCACAGCAAGGCCAGCGGCCAGCCCCATGCTGAGTGCCAGGGCAAGAGGCATGATTTTTTCAAACCCCCGGTCGCTTACCATCAGTGCGCTGATGATCATGAACAGGGCTCCCATCAGCAGGCCGGTCAATCCTGACATGGCCTGCTCCGGGAAAGGGGAAAGCAGGTAGGCGACAAAATTGGCCAGAAGAAAAAGCAACAGCGGAACCCAGGCATTCCCGCTCAAGCGTCGGGGGATCTGCTTCTGGAGGATCAGATAAGGTGCCAGAATCATCAGCAGCAGTGCCGTCAGAACCCAGTCTATCTTGAGGTCCAGTACGGGAAGTGTGCGCCAGCGAAAAAAAGGAATGAAGGCAATGATCAGGTAGAACATGACCTGAGGCAGCAGGTGGTCATAGGCTTCCGCTGTTTGCAGGTTGTTCCTGCTTTCCGGCTGGGGTTGAACAGAGTCCTTTGGCACCGCTAAGCCCTCTTACATGTAGCGGGGAATGGAAAACAGGTAAGGACTGCCTGTATTGACGATAATGTCTTCGGGGCGCTTGATACGGCGGTCAAAGAACTCAAGCAGAAAGCCCAGGGTCAGGCCCAGGATCAGGCCGATAATCAGACTGGTCGGCAGAATGCTGGTCGCGATTGGAAAAACTGCAGCCCTGGGTAAGGCAGGTTGCTCAAGAATGCTGACGTTGAACTGATGGTTGGAAGCGGTCTGGCTGCGAATCTTGGCTTCCCGGTAGCGGGTTGCGAAGGTCTTGTAAGACTCTTCCATAACCTCTCTTTCCCGGTCAAGGCGGCTGACTTCCGTCATGGAGTCATTCAGCAATCGGTTATCTGAGGTTATTCGATTGAGTTCTGCCCGCAGGAGAGAAATCTGTTCCTGGATACTGATCAGTTCACTCTGCTCCTTCTCAACATTGCGTACGACTTCATCGTAAAAAAGCTCATACAGACTGTCCAGCTGTCGCTGGATCGTTCTGACTTCCGTACTCTTGTCGGCAAACAGACGTTTCTGGTCTTCCAGGTCGATCAGCAGCTGTTGCACCTGCTGAGCAAAGTCGCTCAGCTCCAGGCTTTCCATACTGGTAAAGAAGTTATAGTTTTTTTCCTTGAGGCTCTTCTTGAGGTAATCCACGTAATTGCGCTTCTCGATCAGTTTGCGCTCATGGATATTGAGTTCTTCGGACAGCTTGCCGAAAAGGAGATCGTTGCGTTTGATCTTGTCCCGCAGCTCCGGAGCAGAGTTGCCACCGGACAGTGACATGGACTGGTGCTCCAGCTCGGTGAGACCGGAGCGAAAGGCATCAAGCTGGTGTTTGAAAAAGCCCACTGTGGTATCCGGGTTGAAGACTTTCTTTCGATGAATCAGATACATTTCAAAGACTGTAGCGAGAATTAATCGAGCTTGATCTGGATCGTTCCAGGACAGCGCCACCCTGATTACGCTGGTTTTTGGAATGAGCTCCGGCTTGAGGTTATCGACAATCTGTTTGGTTAATTGCAGTCTGTCCTCCGGTGAAGCGGAGGCTTCTGGGAAGTGCCCGTCTTTAATCAGTTTTTCCGTGGCGCTGGCTACGACATCCGGAGACTGCAGGATCTGCATTTCCGAGAAAATATCATTTTCCCGGAACGGATCTACTTCACCGATAACCTTGTCAAGGCTATCCTGGGCCTGTCGGATATTGCCACCCTTAATCATGACCGACCCCTTGGCCTGGTAAGTCGAGGGGACAAACAGCAGAATCATCAGGCCAAGCAAAAGCGCCGCAAGCGTTGTACCAAAGATGACCCGCTTGCGGATGAAGAAGATCGTGGCAAATTCACGTAAATAGTCCTGAGATTGCATAATAGTCGCTCAAATCCATTGCTTCGACGAATCGATTGCTGTCCCTGGGAGCCAGTCGGACTTATGCTTGAATGCATAAGTCCGACTGGCTCCTAGTTGTTGGAATTATTGTTGATCAAATCAATGCTGCCAGAGATGCCAAATCCTCGGAAGAAGGCAATATCAGCAATCTCCCGCATCAGCTGTGCGGCACTGGATACCTTGTTGCGTGGTATCAACAGTACATCCTCGGGCTGCAGGTAAAAATTCAGAGCCTGGGCGCCATAGGTTGACATATCCCGCATATCGAAGCGGTGAGCATGGACTTTCTGTCCGTCTCGACGGAAGACAATAACCGCCGTGGTTTCCGCCTCCCGGGTGTAGCCACCAGCCCGGGCCACTGCCTGAGGGACACTGATAGGCCGGTTCACCTCATAGGCGCCGGGGTTTTTCAGCTCGCCCAGTACATAAATGTTCGTGCCACTCTGTTCATGCATAAACAGATCCACTTTAAGGCCCGGCATATAATCGATATAGTCCGTGTCAATCTCTTCGAAGACATCCTGGATGGTGCGGCTGGCGACATAGTATTCGCCGAGCAGAGGGAAGGTAGCATAACCATCAGGGCGGACCTTGATCAGTTTACTCAGGCCCCGGCCAGCGGTTCGGAGGTCGATCCGCAGCTGCTCGACCCGAGTGTTGAAGTTTCTGATGGTAATGTAGACCTCAGGATTTCGCAGGTAATCCTTATAGGCTTCTTTCAGCTCTTCGCTCAACTCTGACGTGGTTTTTCCTACCACTGAATAGGAGCCCAGGTATGGCAGGCTAACTGTGCCGTCGGGCAAAATTTCCTGATTCTGATTCAGTGATGGCACGTTGACAAACTTGATGTCCAGGGCATGGTAGAGGGTAATCGGGTAGTCGGTGATCAGTTTACGCTCCAGGTGGTAAACGACATCCAGAACATCCCCGGGAGCAATACTATAAGTTTTGAATACCGGGGCTTCGCTGGTGATATCCAGTGTGACCAGCTGCTCGCCGGGCAGCCCCTTGGTGTGATCGATGGTCTCGGTGAAATCGTAGGGGGTGTTGTCTTTATCTTTCGAATGCTGGCTGCTGCAACCCGCCAGAAACCAGAAAAGCGCTGTACATAAAAGGGCGTAGAACGTATTAAATTTTGTTTTCATTATTAGTCCGTTATTCCTAAGCATGATCTCAGCTAACGGGAAACCCATTTGTAAATTCGCCTTGGGATATAGAAACGGCGTTTGTTAAGTGTGATACCGATGACCTCGCCCCCGGCATTCCTGATTTTGTCACTGGCGTCCTTCACCACGTCCCACTTGGTTTGCTCGCAGGCCACGACCATCACTGTGCCATCAAACAGTGGCACCAGCCTCGTCACTTCAGACGAAGTCAAAACGGCTGATGTGTCGACAATAATGTAATCGTATATGTACTCAACACTCTCAAGAAAACGCTCAAAGCGCGAGGTGAGCAACAGGGCTTCCAGATCCTGGCCAAGACTGATGAAATCAAGCCCCTTATGGCTGCTCGGGTGAATGACGTCTTCCAGCTCAAGGTTGCCACTGAGAATATCCTTGAGGCCGGGCTGCTGGGAGGTTGAAAACAGTTTATGTAAGCGCGGGCGGCGAATATTGGCATCCACCAGCAGTACTTTGTTATTGCCCCCGGACGCCAGGCCATAGGCAGCGCTCAGGGCTGCAGTGGACTTCCCTTCACCGTCAAAGCAGCTGCTGAAACAGAGGGATTTTGTCTGCATGCCTGAAGCGGTCAGGTTGATCTGCAGAACTTCCAGTTCCCGCGAGTTGGCTTGCAGCTGGCGCTCCACTTTTTTGGGCAGAGTGACCAGCTCAGCCCTTGGCTGTATGTCAGTTTTTGGGGGAACTGTAACGGATTCTTTGTCGGTATCCCCGTGCTCTGCAGGAGGAACCTCCTGTTGTGTCTGGGCCTGGCTTTGCGGTACATCCGGTTTCGTTTCAGGGCTGGCCTGTGTTTTTGAGGCCTGAGTATAGAGGTCAGCAAAGCTGGATATTGCGGCTGTTGAACCAGGGACGAGACTGTTGACAGTCTCCTTGGCCTGTCGCTGCTGCAGGTACTGCTCTGAATAAGATGCTTTGGTTTTGTTATCGGTTGTCATGGCTTCTTATATTCTCAGACATGGGCTGCAGCCAGATAGTGTTATCCTCGATATTGTGCACTGTCTACATGGGGATTGTAATAGTCAGTATGGTCATTATTGCAAGCAGTGCGGCCAGTCTCCAGCCCCAGACGGTATAATTGATCTGGATACGTTCTGGCTGTGCTTCGCCCAGTCCAGGGTCTTCTTGCGGAAGGGGCTGTACCGGAGCTGGTGGTTCCGGCTCGACGGCCTGAACTGAGCTGGCAGCAGGGACGACTGCCTCCACTTGTGAAGAAGGTGGTGAATCGCTGGCATCGGGAAGCTGTTCACTCTCCGTGGTTTCACTGCTTTGAATGCTTTGAGGCGAGGGCTCCCAGCCAAGATTGACCGCGGCCTCCTGGACTACATCCAGGTTGATTGTGTTGGTACCCTGGGTACTGCCAACCAGCAGGCACATGTCACAGATGTTGTTAATGCGTCTTGGGGTGCCCTGGCTGAGCGCAACAATACGTTCAATACTCTCGTCAGGAAACAGCGGAAAGCCCTGGGCGCCGGCCTCGATAAGCTGGAAGAATATGTATTCCTTGGCTTCGTTGAACGTCAGGTTGCTCAGGTGATAGCGGCGCTTGATGCGCTGGTCAAGAGGCTTCAGGTCCTGTGAGTTCAGTCTCTGAATGAAGGCGGTATTGCCAAACAGGAACAGCCGTATAGGGAAAAAACCGTCGTGGGAAAAGGTGGAAAGCAACCGGATCTGGTTAAGCTGGCGGGCATCGTACTCCTGAACATCATCGAGAATAATGATGAGGCTGTTGTTGGGCTGCGATTCAAAATGACGGTATATCTTGAAATGCAGAGCTTCTTCGTCTGCGCCTTCCTCAATGGGGCCGAGATCGAGTGCAGTGTAGATCCGCCTCAGGACTTCCAGGTAGCTTTGCATGGGTGTCGATATATAAGCGACGGGCTGGCGGTCGTTTTGCTTGAGATAATCGGCCAGCTTCAGGCAGAGCAGGGTCTTACCCGCTCCATATTCTCCCGCTACCATCAGGTGGGGCTCTTGTGATTCGATCGAGCCGGTCAGGAAATCCCAGGCTTTTGTGTGCGCTTCAGAATAGAAAAACAGGCTCGGGGTGGGCTTGTTTAGAAAAGGCTCACCTTTGATCGAATAATATGTTGTATACACGAGCGCTCTCTTTCTTTTGTTTTTGCTCAGTGGTCAAAATAACGGATGGCTTTAGAAAGCAATGTTGTTGTCAGGGAAGTGAATCGTGAAAAAGCCAGTCGAATGTTTTGATCTTGAGGAGTCAAACTATGCACAACTCAGATTGCTCAATGCAGCTTTTTTCTTCTTAATACAGTAGATTATCCCGAAATAAACAACCGCCGCCAAACGATTCTATCCCCTGCGATCTGGAAGATCAACTTGTTATGGGTGGAAATGTAAACAGTGTGGCAGAATTTTCACAAGGCTGGCACAATTCTGATTAATGGAAGGAAAGGGTTTAAATTGCATCAATGCCGATAAAGTTGATTACGGAAACTCTGAATATGAATCGAAGTTATTCTTGGAAGAGAAATTAAGCTGACAAAAACAGAGTCAGTATTTGTCAGCTTAAAATTGTATCGGGTGTCATAATGAATGCTGCTCTAAACATGAGCCTGATTAATATGGAACCAGTGTCAACGTAAGCCGGTTAGTTATTGCCTTCAATATCCGCTGAGCATTCTGAGTCAGCCGGGACAGAATAAGAATTAGGAGTAAGGAGTTGAGAGGGAATTCATTGGTTGAGCTTGGGGAGGAGAACAGGCCAGGCGAGAAGTGTCAGGGCCTGACCTTCGGAGGTTTGCTGCAAAGGCTGGTGGCTCTGGTTCTGTTGATCCTGCTGTCCCCCCTGTTTGCGATTGTGTCGCTGTTGATCAAGGGGCAGGACCGGGGAAGGGTTTTTTACTGTGGCGAGCGCATGGGAAAAAACAAGAAGCCTTTTGAAATGTATAAGTTTCGTACCCTGATTGAAGGGGCTGAAGGCCAGATTGGCGGCGCCCTGCTGAATCACAAACATCGCTTGCAGACGCCGTTGGGAAGCTTTCTGCGGGACTCCCGCATTGATGAACTGCCACAGCTGTTTAATGTGCTGCGCGGCGATATGAGTTTTTTCGGTCCACGCCCTGAACGTCGTGCAGTCTATGAAGAGCACTGCAAGCATATTCCGGGGTATGATCTGCGCTTCAGGGTGAAGCCCGGTTTAATGGGGTACTCCCAGATTTTCACCCCGCACAGTGCGCCCAAACGTATCCGCACCATTATTGACAACCGTCACTCACGCAGGAAGCCGCGATTTCTTGAGCATTTGCTGGTGGTTGCCTATGCGATGCTTTATCTGGGCTTGGATGTTTTCAACCGCCTGCTACGCCTGTTCATGAAAAGGACAATTCTACTATTGCGGCTGCGGCGGGTCAGTGAACGGCGGGGTATGGATAGAATCCGACCCAGAGGCATTGTCGGGGTCACCCTGTCGGATGAGGAGGCCGTGATCGAACCAGGGCATGTCCACCTGTTTGACCTTAATGAGAGTCACATGCAGATTCGCACAGAACGACCGCTGGAGCCGCCTCTTTTTACCATGCGTCTGAAAGTGGATGTTTCTGGCCGGTGGTTTAAACAGGCCAAATTTAAATCGGCGACCTGTACCGCAGAGGTAGTACAGTCGCGAAGGCAGGAGGCGCGATTACTGATGGAACCCCGTTATGTTTATGTCGTGCAGTATCAGCCATCTTCAGAGCTGAATCGTTATCTGTTTGATAAATATCTGATCCGCAAGAGTGTTCTATAGTCTATGCGTCTGGAAAAGATCGATTACATACTGCTGGCTATGCTCGGTGCTGCCCTGTTATTTGCCACCTTCAAGTTCATGGTGACCCAGAGAGAGGGCTTGTCCCAGTCTTCCCAGTCGCAACCCGGTATGGAGAGAAAGCAGGCAGCAGCAGAAATCGGCAGGGTTCCACCGGAGTCCCTGGAAGATTCTCTCAGGCAGCTACTGATGCAGGCTGAACAGCAATCGCAGGCGGCTCAGAACTCTCAGGCAGTGACCGCTGAAGAGGAACCGCCTCCCCCTGCTGAGTTAAAGGCGGCCACCGCAGACGATACTGCTGCGGTGAAAAGCCAGATGCCGGAAGAACCGCGTTACTTTGATGTGGTGTACAGCATGCAGGTTGGGGTGTTCAAAACCATGGATGAGGTTGTTGCCTTTGCACGCAGGAACTCCAGCACAGAGCTGTATTGCCGTAAGAAGGATAACGGCTACTGGGGCAGTTACTACGGTGCTTACGACAGCTATTCTGAAGCCAAGTCTCATTTGCAGGATAATCCGCTGCTTGAGCGGGTTGGCGCTTATGTAGTGAAACTCTCAGACACGAGCTTTACGCCCTGTCTGTCCCTTCCATGAGGAACCAGTGAACTGTTTCCCAGGAGCCTGTCGGACTTAAGCTTTCGAGCATGCTCTTTCAACGGAGTTGTCTAGCCCGGATGTTTCATAAACATGCTCCCAACTCTCGCTTGCCCCTTGCCGCCCCAGGAAAGTTTGGCTCGGTCGACCGTACTCCCCGGTACGGCGCTCCCTCACCGAACTCCCTGAGACGACAAGGTTCTGCGCGATAGCAGGGAAGTTTATGAAACATCCGGGCTAGTACATGGTTTCAATGGATTTAACTGAACCCGTCAAACTCATTGAGACCGTGTACTAGAGCGCTCAAGGCTGCGGCCGCTCTTTCTGGATTTCAGGCCGAATTGCCTTAAATCCGACAGGCTCCTAGCACTTTCTCAATGCGGGGTTGATCACGACCTCGCTTTCTCACCTTCTTCTTCCTGTGTACTACCCTTACGGGCTGAACTCCCAGCCTTGGTCTAGTGACAGCTATGAAGCTTCAGGACGTTCTGATTTCTGCTTTTCTTGCACTGAATCTCTTCCTGTCAGTTTTTGCGGCTGAAACAGTTTGTACACATGAAGCAATAGGCACAAGCCTGTCAGAGCAACTCTGGAAAACCGTTCTGGAAGAGCAGATAGAAGACAAGGCCACCGTGGATGGCTACTTTCTAAAGGCCAAAGCCATTGTCAGTGAACTTTTAGAGGATGGTATCCCCATTTCCTGTGAGGATTGCACTAGCCTGACCTCGTCAACAGCGGAGGCACTAAAAGCTGAATTTGCCAAAACGCATCCATGGAAATCCCACTGGGAAACTCTCTCTGACAGCAATAAATTATTCGAATTGATTCTTCCGATTGTAGCAAGGATCACCCACAGGAAAAGCCCTGATAGCTACAACGACCTCCTGGAAAGAACCGGCCTCTATGAAACTGATCAGCACAGCCATAGCAGCTGCAGGCATCTCGCAGAGCTAATGGGTGTCGTAACACCCACGCAATCAGATAAAACACCCACGCCTTCCCATGGCAGTTTCACAATAACTAACGGCATCATTGTGACATTAAGCGTCTTCACTCTTATTCTTAGCTATTACTGCTGTTATCAGTGCGCCGGGTCTAAAATCAAAAGCTATTAGCGCTGCTCTGCCTATCCTGCGGTTTAGCTTAAGAGTCCTGTCGATTTTCAACTGTGAATGCCTGGCTTCTGACCTACTTTGTTAAGAGTGCGCGGAGAGCATGCCTCGTAGACGAGGCCCGATGTGTCGTTAGATGAAACACCTCCTGTGTTTCATCCTGTGGGCGCACTCAAGTGCCTCCAAATTCGTTCCAGACGAATTTGTCACTCCCGAGTTTGAGTACCGAACTCGATATGAACGACTGATCACCGATGGCTCTGTGGGGTTTCTCTTGGAAGAAACGAATCACAAAAAGCAGATAAATAAAAAACCCCGGCAGCAAAGCTGTCGGGGTTTTTTATATTCAATGCCTGGCGATGACCTACTCTCACATGGGGAAGCCCCACACTACCATCGGCGATGTGTCGTTTCACTTCC
>JBPCXN010000021.1:0-8374 GCA_051008495.1 Endozoicomonas sp.
GGCAGAGCACTCAGGTCAAGGCGCAGTTGTGCAGGAATACTTTATGTCTTTCAATCAGCTGGAACGCAGAGATGCCTGGGCGGCCCCGAGCGCTCAGCCTTGAGTCCGAAGGATGGTTCGTAAAGCGGCCATCTGACAGCGTTAGACTTGATTGATGTAGATTGCTACGCCTGCACAAGTCTGCCTTGCATATGACCGCTTTACGAACCACTGAACCTATCTTTTACAGCGGGACGGGGTACTTCTGTGTGTTTATTGAGAGCCAGTGACAGGGCTTTTTGCAGGGTAAAACGGTTGACCGGCTTGGTCAGGATAGTACTGATTCCAAGTCGGCTGGCGCGCTGTTTACCTGGTGGGTTGCTGGCGCCGGTCAGCATGATGATGGCGGGCCGGTCTTCCATCTCCACGCCTTCATTCAGCCTTTCAATGACCTGCAGGCCATTCATGCCAGGCATGTGGTGGTCGAGGATCACAACATCAAAAGGTCTTTGCAGGTAAGCCTCGTTGCGAATCATGCCCAGGGCCTCCCTGCCATCTTCTGCATCCATTGTCGTCAATCCCAATAATGAACATTGCTGTGAAAGTATCTGCCGGCAGGTTTTGTTGTCATCAATAATCAGCGCGCGAAGATTTTTTCCGGAAAACGTCTGTTCTGAGCTGTCTGCCTGTTCTGGCGCCTCAAGGCTCTGGTGGGGCAGGGCAAACCAGATGTAACTGCTGCCTTGGTTCATGTAGCCTACATGCCCTCCCATCCCCTCAATCAGCTGAATGGCCAGGTACAGATTCAGGCTCAGGTTCGATTCCGACTTAACCTGGTGAAAAGGCAGTGACTGTGGCGATCTTGGCAGGCTGATCTCCTGCTGGTTGGAATAAGTGTATGAAACCTGAAACATCAGGTAACCATCCTGATTGCTGTCGGACTGGATAATGGGATTATCGATCTGTGGCAGGAGGCTGGTGTGGTTGATGGAGATCATGATCTCACCATTTTCCGCCAGGGCGAAGGCATGGGTCAGCACACCTTCTATGGCGAGAGCCAGCCGTCGTCTGTCGCCGTTGCAGTGGGCTGGCACGTCAGGGTGGATGAAGCTGATCAGCTCGGAATGCACCTGCTCTGCCCGGTAACGGAAGGGCTGCAGGCAATCCTCCAGCAGCTCATGGACATCGAAAGGGGCTTTATCAATGACTGCTTCGTTGCTGCTTATTTTCCATGATTCCGACAGCAGGTTGATCAGGTTGCCCAGCTCATTACCTGCGTATCTGAGGGTCTGAACATAATACTGCTGCTTGGGCGTCATCTGGGTACTCAGGAGAAGCTCTGACATGCCTAGAACACCATTAAGAGGCGTTCTTAATTCATGCCCCATGGCGCTGTAGACGCTCTCCATGGCGAAGCCTTGAGAATGAGCTGTGTGCGGATCACTGTTTTCTTTCCTGGCATCTGCACTGGCTGAAGTCAGTGGATTCGGGAAGGCAAAGTAAATAGACAGTCCCAGTAGCATAAGTGCTGTGGTTATGAGCAGGCACCAGATAGCCGCCAGTGGATCGACAGGTATCAGCTCAAAGATTGCCAGTACACAGAGGGTCTCGATGACCGCGAAGCCCAGCACCAGCCAGTTGGGCAGCAGCCGGATTTTTGGGGTTCTGCTGATCATGCTGCAATAGCAACAGCTGATCACGGTGAGGACATTCAGGCCGAGTGGATAGGCGTAAGTGTCAATCAGCCCTGTGCTGACCAGAACAATAGTCAGTACTGTAAATGTTGAAAGGGTACGAAAATAGTAGTTGATGGTTTTATTGTGGCGACCAAACAGCAGCTGGGCTCCCAGGCTGAGAACAACCGTGCTGCCGAGCAAGGCTATCTGGAACAGGCTCAGTGAAAAGGGAGCCAGGCCCGGGAAGTATTTCTCAGGGAGCTTCAGCCATGTTGTGGTGATGATCGTCGCCGTCAGGATTGAAGCAGTCAGCAAAAGAAAGATGCTGTGGCGGTATTTAAGCCAGGAGGCGGAATTCAGCAGCAGTGCAACAAAGAGCAGAGCAAACAACCAGCCTGTCAGCCAGCTGTAGTTTTCCAGGGCTCTTTGAGTCTGCTCGGCTGAACTCAGGGTGGCATAAAGTTTGTCTACCTTGGAGGCCGGCAGTCGTATATATAAAAAACCTTTTTCCCCGGCCATGATTGGCAGGTTATAGAGTTCAATGTTGTTACTGCCCCGGTAACTGTCCGGTAAGGCCGTGATATTCCCGCTACCCGTGACTTTGAAGACAGCAGGGGCGGTATCGGGAAGTGTCTGCAGCCTGAGCTGGATGGTGAAAGCCTCTGCAGAACTGCTGTGGAAAGGCAGGCGCAGCCAGGCGTTTCCCTCGAGGCTTTTCAGGCGCAGGAGCTGTTTCTGCCAGGGAGCAAATCGAAAAAGGTAATCGGGCGATGTGATGTCAGTGATGGTCAGTTCACTGTCATGGTCAAAAAAAACGCTCATCTCCTGTTCGATCTCCCTGAGGTGGGAGTCTGAATCCAGAACAATATCGGCCTGGGCGGTGGAAAGCAGCAAAGGTATGCTCAATAGCAGCCACTGAAGCCGTTTTAGCAGAGTGTGAGCCAAGTTTCGAAAGATTCCATTTTCTTATTCTGATGAGAAAGATTCGTGCCATGACTCTACAGGTGACATGGACGGAACCCTTTCTTTGCATAATCCTGCACCAGCACATTGTGCTCCGTGCTGGTGCAGTAAAAGTATACCTCAATGCTGCTTATGAAAAAGTGATACCGTTTGAAATTGTCATAATTTTATACAAGACAAAGGTATCGTCGTTTTACGCCTCTTCGCGGGCAATGGCCCGGTAACCGATATCGGTCCGGAAGTAAGCGTCCTGCCACTGGATGCAAGCAACAGCTTCATAAGCCATTTTCTGGGCCTGTCCTGCGGTTTTTCCGAGAGCTGTGACACAGAGAACGCGGCCACCGTTTGTCAGGATGCTGTCGCCTTCCAGGGCTGTTCCAGCCTGGAATACCTTGCAGCTGTCGTTGTTGACTGCGTCAATCCCTGTGATTATATCGCCCTTGCGGTAATTTGCCGGATACCCGCCAGCAGCCATAACCACGCCCAGAGCAGTGCGTTGATCCCACTCGGGTGCCTGCTGGTCAAGTTGACCCTGTGCACCTGCCAGACAGAGTTCGGCGAGACTTGACTTCAGGCGCATCAGGATCGGCTGGGTCTCCGGGTCGCCAAAGCGACAGTTGTATTCCAGTACCTTGGGTGTGCCAGCTGCATCAATCATAAGTCCGGCGTAAAGGAAGCCTTTGTAAGGCATGCCTTCGGCAGCCATGCCTGCAACGGTCGGACGTATGACCTCGGCCATAACTCTGTCGTGTATTTCCTGTGTCACCACCAGTGCCGGAGAGTATGCCCCCATACCACCTGTGTTTGGTCCCTTGTCGCCATCATCCCGGGCCTTGTGGTCCTGGCTGGTGGCCAGCGGCAGAATGTTCTGGCCGTCGACCATAACGATAAAGCTGGCTTCTTCGCCCTGGAGAAACTCTTCAACCACCACCCGGTGGCCAGCTTCGCCAAAGGCATTGCCTGCCAGCATGTCATCAATAGCGTCAAACGCTTCCTGCACAGTTGCAGCCAGGATCACGCCCTTGCCAGCTGCCAGGCCGTCTGCCTTAACGACAATAGGTGCGCCTTTTTCACGGACATAGGCTTTGGCGGGCTCTATTTCAGTGAAGTTCTGGTATTCGGCGGTTGGGATATTATTTCTGGCCAGGAAGTCCTTGGTGAATGCCTTGGAGCCTTCCAGTTGGGCGGCAGCCTGGGAAGGCCCGAAAATCGTCAGGCCGGCTTTTTCAAAAGTATCCACTACTCCGGCCACGAGTGGGGCCTCGGGGCCGACAATGGTCAGGTCGATGACTTCATTGCTGGCAAAGGTAACCAGCTTGTCCAGATCCAGGACGCCAATGTCGATATTGGTAACGCCAGGCTCCAGAGCTGTACCGGCATTACCCGGTGCCACATAAACCTGTTCAACGTTGCTGTCCTGAGCTGTTTTCCACGCCAGGGCGTGTTCCCGCCCACCGTTGCCGATGATCAGCACTTTCATGATTTGCCTGTCCCTCAGGTGCTTTTCAGTAGATAGTAAAAAGGCCGGAAAAACCGGCCTTCAAAATAAACTTAATGACGGAAATGTCTCACGCCGGTGAAGACCATGGCAATGCCGGCTTCATTGGCGGCATCAATCACTTCCTGGTCCCGCATCGAGCCACCGGGCTGAATGACCGCAGTAATGCCTGCACTCGCCGCTGCATCAATGCCATCCCGGAACGGGAAGAAAGCATCGGACGCCATGACTGAGCCCCTGACTTCGAGGTTTTCATCAGCGGCCTTAATGCCAGCAATGCGGGCACTGTAGACACGACTCATCTGACCGGCGCCTATGCCGATGGTCTGGCTGGCTTTGGCGTAGACAATTGCATTCGATTTCACGAACTTGCCGACCTTCCAGGCAAACAGCAGGTCATTCAGCTCGTTCTCCGTAGGAGCCCGTTGGGTGACTGTATCCAGCTCCTCAAGACCGGTGAATTTTATGTCGCTGTCCTGAATCAGCAGGCCGCCGTTGACCCGTTTGAAATCCAGGAAGTGTTCAGCTGTCTCGGGCAGCTGACCGCAGCTCAGGAGACGGATGTTTTTCTTATCCTGGAGAATCACCTGGGCTTCGCTGTCTACCTCTGGAGCAATGATTACTTCGACAAACTGTCGCTCGATAATGGCTCTTGCCGTGTGGGCGTCCAGTTTCCGGTTAAAGGCGATGATGCCGCCGAAAGCCGATGTGGGATCCGTGGCGTAAGCACGGTTGTAGGCTTCGAGAATATCAGTGCCGATGGCAACACCACAGGGGTTGGCATGCTTGACGATAACACAGGCTGGCGTGTCGAAAGATTTCACACACTCCAGGGCAGCATCAGTGTCGGCAATGTTGTTAAAAGAAAGCGCTTTGCCCTGAATCTGGTGTGCCGTAGAAACCGTACCTTCAGGAGCATTCTTCTCGACGTAGAATGCCGCTTTCTGGTGAGGATTCTCACCATAGCGCATGTCCTGAGCTTTAATGAACTGGCGATTAAAGGTACGGGGGAAACTGCTGGCTTTTTCCTGATTCTCTGAATCATCTCTGGACACAGCGCCAAGGTAATTGGCGATAGCGCCATCGTAGTGGGCGGTATGTTCAAAGGCTTTAACAGCAAGGTCGAAGCGTGTTGTTGCTGTGACTGCACCCTGGTTGGCGTCCATTTCACTCAGCACTGCCTGGTAGTCACTGGTGTTGACGACGATGGTCGTGTCCCGGTGATTCTTGGCCGCAGCCCGGACCATGGTAGGGCCGCCGATGTCGATATTTTCAATGGCCGTTGCCAGATCGCAGTCTTCTTTTGCTACTGTGGCTTCGAAGGGGTAGAGGTTGACCACCACCAGGTCGATGGCTTCAATGCCATGCTCAGCCATTACGGACTCATCCTGACCTCTGCGACCCAGAATGCCGCCATGAATGATGGGGTGCAGGGTTTTCACCCGGCCATCCATAATTTCCGGAAAACCGGTGCAGCTGGAGACGTCCAGTGCCGGGATGTCATTGTCATTGAGGAGGGCATGGGTTCCCCCGGTGGAGAGAATTACGACAGAACGCTTGTGAAGCTCTCTGGCGAATTCGATGATACCGGTCTTGTCGGAAACGCTGATCAGAGCCCGACGAATGGGAGACTGGTGTGAATCTTCGGCCATCGGTCCTTACTCTTTCTATGTAATGTTGCCTGAAAAGCTGCAAGATTCTATCTGGATTTACCTTGTTTCGCAGCAATTTCCCTTGGGTGAGTCGCTTTTTATCCCTGGGAAATGCAAAAAAAGGCAGAGAATTCCGCCTTTTGGTTCGGGTGATCTGTATCCCTGCAACCTTGAAACAGCCGCAGGGACCGGCGCTGTATCAGAGCAGGCCGTACTGCTTCAGTTTCTTGCGCAGGGTGCCGCGGTTCAGACCAAGCAGGGTTGCAGCCTTGGTCTGGTTGCCTTTCACATAGGCCATGACAGTCTCAAGCAGGGGCGCCTCGACTTCTGACAGAACCATCTGATACACATCGGTAACGTCCTGGCCGTCGAGATGCGCAAAGTAGTTATTCATGGCTTTTTCGACACTGTCACGCAGTGTCTGTGTGTCAGTATCTACCGGGCTGGTCAGGTGCTGACTGCCCTGGTGATGATGCATGGGACTCTCACTTGCCAAGACTGGTGTAGCTGTCATGCTGCTATAACCTCTTCCTTCTCTATATGCTGAAAATACTCCAGTATGCAGTTTTCTTGTTGTTCTACAGACTCCAGGGCATTGAACTGCCGACGAGCAGTGGAGCCTGATGGCCTGGCCTGCAAATACCAGCCAACGTGTTTTCTGGCGATGCGCACGCCCTGGTGCTCACCGTAAAATTCATAAAGTGCATGCAAGTGCCCCAGCAAAATACCCTGGACTTCTTTGCTGGTGGGTTCCGGCAGGTACTCCCCGTGATCCAGGTAGTGATTGATCTCCCGGAAAATCCATGGGCGCCCCTGGGCGGCACGGCCAATCATTATGGCGTCTGCGCCGGTATGGGTTAATACCTGTCGAGCTTTTTCCGGTGAGTTGATATCGCCATTAGCAATGACCGGAATCGATACTGCCTCACAGACCCTGGCGATGGTGTCGTATTCTGCCTCGCCTTTATACATGCACTGTCGTGTTCTGCCGTGGACGGAAAGCGCATGTATACCTGAATCCTCAGCCAGTTTGGCTATCTCAACGCCGTTTTTCTGCTCCGGGCTCCAGCCAGTCCTGGTTTTAAGAGTGACCGGTATATCAACTGCTGCGACGACAGACTTGAGAATCCTGGCCACCAGTTCAGGCTCTCTCATCAGCGCTGAACCCGCGGCCTTGTTGCAGACCTTTTTGGCCGGACAGCCCATATTGATGTCAATGATCTGGGCGCCGCGCTCCTGGTTCAGCCGGGCTGCCAGGGCCATTTCCTCTGGATCGCTGCCGGCAATCTGGACGGAGCGGGGTTCGAACTCATCTGTATGGTTCATCCGCAGCCTGGACTTGCGGGTGTTCCAGAGTCTGGTATTGCTGGTGACCATCTCTGAAACCGCCATCCCGGCCCCCAGCTTCAGGCACAGCTGCCTGAAGGGTTGATCTGTTACGCCGGCCATGGGCGCCAGAATAACGGGGTTCGGAATATTGTATGGACCGATCTTCAACAAAGGTTACGCCTCGTGCCAGCTGTTTCGGTGCAGTTCAAGAGCCTGCAGAGCCGGATATCATACTCGGTACGCTTTTTGTGCGGAAGTCGGTTGTTCAGTGCTCTGGACGCCATTATCCACTAGAGGATTTCAGGCATGGGTGTAGAGATAATACCCAAACGTCAGAGCTATGCTGGAAAATATTCCCTTTCCAGGCCACTAATATAGTGACTTATCGGGGAAAAACCGCAAGCTGTAATTGACTGCGTCTTGACCAGGATCAATTATTTCAAGGCTTAGGCGGATAGGCTGTCCAGAGGGGATCTCCCGGGAGCCAGCCAGTTCCCCGCCGAGAAACTCGCGAGCCTGGAAGTGCCGACTGGCTACAGGCTGGTTATGGAGGTCGGTAAAGGACAGGGCTAGCAGCGGCCAAGGCTGGGGAGCCTGGGCGTTATTGATGATCACTGCATCAACAATCAGAACGCCATTGATTTCGGGGTGGCTTCTGACCAGTAACTGCTGGCTTCTGATCAGATTGGTATCCACCTGCACTGGCAGCTGGCAATCGACCCGCTCACAAAGCTGCTGGTAAAAGCCCCGCAAGGATGGGTGCATGGCGAGAGTGTCTTTGTTGAACCAGGCATATTGCAGGCCAAGCGTGACGACCATCGAGGCCGTCAATAGAGCCCATCCGGCCCGTCTGGACCAGTTTTGTGCCCGGGACTCACCGACTTCAATCTGTTCTTTATCCAGGGTGTCCAGCAGGGAGTTCAGTGACTCACTGCCCGGTTCGAGCGGTTTGATGTCAGCAGTGGACGGTTCTGAAGGCTTGTCAGCGGGCTGGGAAGGTTCAGGTGTACCGATCTCTTCCTCAGTTTGTTTGCCAGTACTGGAGGAAGCATCAAGGGCGTCAGGAGTCTCTTCCACTTCCTCCATGTGAGAGAGCGCATCAAAGACATGCAGGCAGGAACCACAGCGGACAGAGCCTATGGCTGCTCGGAGCTGTATCTGAGTCACATGAAAGGATGTGTTGCACTTGGGACAGCTGGTGACCCTTGGGGTCGTCATGTCTTGCTCTCGCTGTTCTGACTGTTCGTTTAGTACCCCGTCCGCCTGCGTATGATAGG
>JBPCXN010000022.1:0-8170 GCA_051008495.1 Endozoicomonas sp.
TAGAGCGAGTCAGATTTTTCGTTGGATTTGTGCGAATAGTTGACCTATTTAAGCAAATTCAACGGAAAATCTGGCCGCTCTTCCTGGATTTCAGGCCGAAATAGTCTTAAGTCCGACAGGCTCCTAGTACTTGCATTTGTTTTTGTTATTCGTTTTGTTCCCAGTCCTATGGGAATCGGCAGAGATTTCTATAGATTTATTGAATTTCTATAGCTCTAAAGAAATTCTATAGATCTATTTAAAGAAAAAAAAGCCTTTTTATTGACGCTATTGATAGAGAGATCTCACCAGAGGCACATGACACAGGTATAATTCCCAAGCCTTCAATAGAATCATGGTTTCATCGAACGGACAGGATAGTGGAGCTGGGTGGCTGCTTTGACTGATAAGAAATCCAAATACGACCGCCGTTACCTGAATGCAGTGGATGCTGCCGCTTCAGTGTTTGCAGACAAGGGCTACCATGGCGCCGGCACCATTGATATTGCCAACAGGCTCGACATCAAGCAGGGCAGTCTTTACTACTATTTCCGCTCAAAAGAAGCGGCACTTGAAGCCGTTTGTCTGGAAGGGATCAGGCACCAGGTGGAGCATCTTGAGTCTGTTATCAACGCTGACCTTTCGTTTCCTGATGTCGTCAGGGAGATCGTGCAATATACCCTGATGTCCCTGAAAGAGCGTGCGGACTATATGATCGTGTTTGATAACGACCGGCAGTCCATCCCCCTGGAAAGGCGCGGTAAAATCCGTGAACAGTCACATATTTACCACAAACTGCTGGAAAATATATTTGAGCAGGCCCGGCAGAAAGGCGAGATGAAACCGGACCTGGATGTCTATATTTCAGTCCGGGCGTTTACCGGGCTGCTGTCTTCGGTGTCGAGCTGGTATCACACCCAGCAGGAAATTGACCTGGACAGAGTGGTTCAGCAGTACAGTGAGCTGTTCCTGACCGGAAGTCTTGCTGGTTAATGTTATTGAGAATGTTGTAATGAAATTTATTAACCGTTGCGTTGTTAACCTGAAACCCCGCCAGCCTTTCATTGACTGGGCCAGCAGCCTCGGGGCTGACCTGCCGGATGACTGGCGCCTGGAGGGTGGCGCCTACCTGCTGGATGAGCAGGAAACCGAAGAAGACCTGCAGAGGGCTCTGGAGCAGTCTGCCAGGGACATGATGGAGAATGAGCTCAGTGCCTGGGAGGAAAACAAGAGTCGCTGGCCCGTCGACCGGAACCTGCAAACGCTCAGCGAGTGGTTTGATGTTCATGTCGCTGTTGCCGGTTTTGACCTTGGTCGGGAAGCACTGATGCGGGCAGACCTGGCAGATCTGGAAGTTATGTGACGCATCACTCTTTGAACGACAGGAACTTCTCTGTATTTTCCCTGTGTTCTATCAGGGCGTGGTTAAGTCTCTTACCTGGTGCATCAAAACATTGTCGTATTCTGTTACCTTCAGGGTTGCGTCAACCGTGCCTTGCAACAAGGCGCGGGCAACCTGGCGGGTGCTGATAGGCTTCAGCTTCAAGACAAACTCGAAGGGTAAGAAACCTAATGGCTTGAGAGCAAAATAGGCCAGCCACTCTCCGAATCGGAATTCATCCCGCTCACCATGCAGCAGCCCGGGGCGAATAAACACCAGGTGCTGGAAGTCCATTGTCTTCAGGGCTGTTTCCATGGCTCTTTTCGTTTTTATGTAGAGGCCACCCCACTGGCCATCGGCCCCCATAGAGCTGATCACGGCAAATCGCTCCGCACCATTCTGTTTCGCCAGTTCAGCGAAGTGGAGTACATAGTCCCGGTCCACACGGCGGAAAGCCTCGTCCGAGCCGGCTTTTTTCCGGGTGGTTCCCAGGCAGCAATAAGCGTCGTCTATGTTGCCGGGGAACAATGAGGGTGTAAGGTTTTCAAAGTCGACGGTCTGCTCCACAAGCTTTTCATGCTGAATACCGCCGGGCTTTCTGACCAATGAATAGACTTTGTCGTAGCGAGCGGATTCCAGCAGCAGGTTCAGCAGATGCCTTCCTACCGCGCCACTGGCTCCTGCGATCATGGCTGTTTTCATAGGCGTTCCTAGAGTGTCGTCAACAGAGCCGTTTATGAAACAATGTTGCCTGCTTCTTGTCTACAATACTGGAACCCCTACCCGCCATTCTGCGCTTACGCAATGAATTCCAGACTCAAACTCATCCTGAAAATTGTCGCGGTCATCGCTATGGCCATGCTGGCTGCCAACCTTGTGGATCTTGATACGACTGACGTAACCGGGTCAGCCGAAGAGAGAGTGCAGGAATAAATCAGAGTTCATAGTACATGGTTTCAATGGATTTGACGTGTTCAGCCTGAGCGAGAGCTTTCTGGCGGGGGCGCTTAGCCAAGGCGCAAGTGTGCGGGAATACTGGACGTCTTTCAGGTTTTGGTGGTGCCGCCAACGAGGTAGTCAATCGAGACACTGCTGGGCTTCACACCAGGCTTTTCCGTCAGAGTGCGAATCTCAAACTTGCCGGGCGTCACGTTGCCCTGATGAATGGTGACTTCATCATCGGTTTGCAATTTGTAGGCAATAATAATGGCGCTATCGGGGTCGGGCAGAGCTTGCAGTGTGGCCACGCGGCACCGGTGGCGTAATCAACAGTGCCTGTGCCTGAACCCGTGAGCACACCATTGCCGGGATCAGTGATATCGTTCCATTTGCCCAGCGCCAGATAAGAGATGATTAAGGTACAGGGTGCTGGCAAACCACCATCGCCCCCCAAATCAAAGGTGTAGTTATAACCACGGTTCCGGATGGTGATCTCGACCTCCGCTGATACCATATCGCCGATCAGCACCGCTCCGGGCCGATAGCTCGCTAAGGCGTCGCCGGCATAAGCGCCGGTGGTTTTGTAAGCATCGATCTGGCCGGATTCATATTCAATAGTGATCTTGTCGAAGGCATGGCTGCCACTGATGGGATTATTTCATGTATGGGGACTTATTCGCAGGTTCCCTAACAGGGCCTGATATACAGCGAATCAATTGACGATCAATCCCATTGATAAAATGAATGTCAAACCTTCTCACCCCGTGTTATTTGCATGCGTTAGCATTGCGCTATTGCGCTCGTGATGTATTGATATTGAATTTAAAGCTGTAGTAGTCACTCCGGCAAATAGCAAAACCGTGCTCAAGTACTTTCCCGTTGCGCTCCCGACTGGTCAGAACCATCTTCATTAAAGGCAGGTTATCTGGAGTCTCCAGCATGGCTGCTTCCACAGGGCTTGGCATGTGGATACTGAGCAAATACTCTTGTTGTTCCGGCTCGATTCCTCGCGCCTTCCAATAGGAATAGAGTGAACCTTCCAGCAGGTCAGGGCGAGGAAGATACTGTTCTGGAATATGCATTGTCTCTATGGAAACAGGCACATCATCAATCAGCCGTACGCGTTTGATACGGGCTAAGGTGGCTAATGTCTCGTTCAGTTCCAGCTTTTCGGACAGTTGCTCATCCGTTGTGACCAGCTCACGTACCAGCCAGCGATTACTGACAATGCCTTTGTTCTGAAGCTGGGAAGAGAAACCACTGTTAGACAGGTTGTACTGCACGGGTTGGTTCACCAGTGTTCCCCAGCCTTGCTTCTTAATCAGAAGACCACTCTCTTTTAAGACCGCCAGTGCTTTAACGACGGTGACACGAGAGATGCCCAACGCTTCTGACAACTTACGCTCTGAAGGCAAAACATTGCCATGGACAAGGAGCTTTTTCTCTATGGCTGCCTGGATAGCATCCTGAAGCTGATGATAGAGAGGGGCCGGTTCCTGTTCAGTGATCCGGCTTTTCAGGTAGGTGAGAAGACACTGGCTCAATGCTTTGCCCTTATGGCTTGTGGCGTATTAACGAGAAGCATACTTTACCAAATTGTTTGATCTTGATCATATTGGAGTTATATAGGAATACAACTGGACTCATTTTGATCTTATCATGTTTGTAGTTGTTTGAGTAAGAATACCTATCCAGAGGTTGCTTGTGAGTCAAGACCAGGAATCGAATTCCACCCACGATCGTATACTTGCTTGCCTTTACGGCCAGGCGATCGGTGACGCCTTTGGTATGCCATCGGAATTGTGGCCTAAAAGCCGTGTACAGCAGCACTTTGGCTGGATAGACAGCTTCCTGCCTGGCCCGGCCGAAAATATCGCAGCCAATGAATTCTCACGCGGGCAGTTTACAGACGACACCAGTCAATGTGTGGCTCTGATGGATTCTGTGATTGCCAGCCAGGGACAGATCGTTCCAACAGTTCTGGGCGAACACCTTATGGCCTGGGCAGAACGTATTCATGCGTTTGATAAAAACATTCTTGGGCCAACATCCAAGAGTGCACTGCTGGCCTTGCAAAACGGCACCCCACTGGAGCAAATTGAAGCCAACGGCATAACGAATGGTTCGGCAATGCGGGTCGCCCCTGTTGGCTGTCTGGTTGCAACCTGCGACAAAGATCAGTTTATTGAAGCCGTTCGTCTCTCCTGCCTGCCAACCCATAAATCCGATATTGCTATTGCTGGAGCGGTGGTGATTGCGTGGTCTGTCAGCCGGGCTGTCGAGGGCGCGAACTGGCAACAGATTAAAGAAGAGATTGCGCCACTGGCTAATGATGTTCAACGCCTGCATGAGTCCACTTTCAGCCCACTTCTTGGTAAGCGTATTCAATATGCGTTAAGTGTCGTGTCAGAACAGGAAGATACGCGCGCAGGACTGAATGATATTTATGAGATGGTTGGCGCAGGCATGGACATTATCGAGTCGATACCTGCTGCTGTTGCTCTGGTTGAATTGTCCGGCACTAACCCATCTCTCTGTGCAGAACTCGCTGCTAACCTTGGCGGGGACACCGATACCATTGGCGCTATGGCCACGGCAATATGTGGCGCTCTGCAGGGTCTTTCCGCTTTTGATCCCGACTATATCAGCCTGATTAATCAGGCTAACAATATTGATTTTGCACCCTATGCAGAAGCACTGACTTCTTTTCGCCTCTCTGAAAACAAGACGCATCGGTAAATAGACATGAGTAGTATTGGAATGACTTCAGCAACAGGCCCGGATGGTCACTCGGGAATCGATCCTTCCATCGATGAACTGGGTATTGCACTGGTACCAGCGAGTCAGCAGACCAAGAAGCCAGCTGACCTGTTCTTCGTCTGGTGTGCTGCCAATATCGGAATTCTTGGTGTCGTTTATGGCGCGATTATTGTTTCTTTCGGATTATCTTTCTTTCAGTCAGTGCTGGCTGCGGTTGTCGGTGTCGCATCCTTTGCACTAGTCGGCTTTTCCAGTATTGCCGGCAAGATTGGTCGAACCACAACACTGACCCTTTCCCGTTCCAGTTTTGGTAAGCGCGGCAACATTGCTCCGACATCCTTCTGCTGGATCAACCTGATGGGTTGGGAGGCCGTTAATATCATCACTGGCACACTGACCATGGTCGCACTGTTTGCCGCGATAGGCATTGAGGAAAGTAAGGTCATCACGGCTATCTCTCTGGTGCTGTTTGGTGGTATGACGGTAATGGTGAGCATGCTGGGTCAAAACACTGTTCTGCTGATGCAGAAATGGATAACCCGTACTTTTGGTGCCATGACCCTGTTTGTCGTTCTGTATTTGTTGTCCACTGCGGACTGGCAATATATTCTCGCACTTCCATCTGGCAGTTGGCTGACCAGTTTCCTGCCTGCCGTTTCCATTATTGCAGCGGGTACGGGCATTAGCTGGGGTATTGCTGGTGCCGATTACAGTCGGGATCAGGCTCCATCTTCCACGCACTCCGGTATATTCAAGTCTGTTGTTATCGGAGCTGCACTTCCGCTGATTTTACTGATGCTCACCGGCATTCTGCTTACCGCACAGATCCCGGATCTGGCCTCCCATGAGAACCCTATCTCTGCGATTGGTCGTCTGCTTCCATCCTGGATGGCAATTCCTTATCTTGCAGCAGCTGTGGCCGGTATCGTTACCATCTCCGTATTAAGCCTTTACTCTGCCAGCCTCAACCTGTTGAGCATGGGTATTAAACTGAAGCAAAAGACAGCTGTCGTCCTGGATGCCATCCTGATTCTGGGTATCGCCTTGTATGTGTTGTTTGTGTCTGGTGATTTCCTCGGCCCATTTATCTCCTTCCTGGTGTTCTGCGGTGTCTTCCTGGCTGCCTGGGCAGCGATCTTTATGGCCGATTTTTACACCCACCACCGTCATCATGGTTATACCGAGCAGGAGCTGTTTGGTGACACTGGTGTAATTAAGCCGGCTCTGATGTGCTGGGTTGCCGGTTCACTATCCGGTTTAATGGTGACCAATACCGGATTTATTGATGGTCCGTTCGCCGTTGGTATTTTTGCAGACTCAAGCCTTGGGCTGCTCGTTTCCTTTGGTGTGAGCATGGTGCTGTACACTTTCGTGATAAAAAACGCCCGTAAAGCGCAGGTGACCACATGATAAACCTGCACAACTTCACACCCGAGCGGCCTGTTGTCGTTATTGGTGCAGCCTTCTGTGATGTGATGCTCGGCCTCGACAAACTGCCGGAAGGCGGCGGTGATGTGATCGCTGAAGAGCTTGACAATCAGGTAGGTGGCTGCGCATTTAACGTAGCCAGAGCTCTTCAACGCCTGTCGCTAAAGCCAGTGAATGCCATTCCGGTTGGAAACGGTTCAAAAGGACGCGTGGTGGAAGCCGCCATGGAGAGAGAGAACTTGCCAGTGTTGCTGCGTCATCCTACGCACGACAATGGCTGGTGTCTGGCTATGGTCGAAGCAGGGCGGGAAAGAACGTTTATAACTATTGAAGGTTGTGAGCAGCACTGGAGCGAGCAACTACTCGCTCAGGTTGCTGTACCAGAGCATGCCATTATCTATGTTTCAGGTTATGAACTGGTTAGTCAGGGCAGCGAAGCCTTGAGAAACTGGCTGTTAGAACAGGGTAATGATAAAACACTGTTTGTCGATTTTGGCCCACGTATTGCTGATATCGACCCTGTGTTTATCCAGAAGCTGCTGGATAAACACCCAATACTGACCCTGAACCGGGATGAACTGAAAGCCTTGAACGTTGCAGGCATAGTGGGCGATAACCCGCAACAGACTGCAATTGAAATTGCTGATACCTGCAATGTTTCATTGATCTGCCGGTTTGATAAAGATGGGGCAACGGTATGTTTGCCAGGATGTGAGCCAGTTGTTGTGCCAGCGTTTAAGGTGAAAGTGACTGATACCATAGCAGCAGGTGACAGCCACGCTGCAGGTGTGATTGCCGGCCTGGCCTCCGGACTGGATTTGGCTCAAGCCGTTGAACTTGGTAATAGTGTGGCAGCCATCGTTGTTAGCCGTTCCGGCTCTGACGGTGCACCAACACTGGATGAGTTGCGGGCGTTTCAGCAAACTGCTCTACAGCATTCATCTGTAAATCTGTAAATCTCTGGATACCCTTTCTGCACAGGCCTGGTATCTAACGAGTCCCGGCTCAACAGAGGCGACGGCGTACTTACCTGGTATTTGGGAATGGACGGTGGAGAGCGTGTTTGAAGGGGTTGTCCGGCAGCGGGTGCATGTGAAATATGAGCAGCCGATGCCGGAGTGATGTAGTACTCCGTCCCGCTGCATATGATGAACATATCAATTGCAGGCGGACGGAGTACTAGTACACCACTCCAATTTCTTTGCCCTGTAGCAATGCCAGAATTTTCCATTCTGGCATTCTCTCCTGATACAGATCAGAACAACCCATGCCAGCTCAATACCGTATCCGCCTGTCCCCAGACGAACAGACGCAACTCAAAGACATCATCCACCAAACCAAAGTTGCTAAACATAAGCGTATCCACGCCCAAATTCTTTTATGCCTCGACGAGAATGGGCCAAAGCTGACAGAGCTTTAAACCAGCCAAAGCTGTGCTGTTTCAGCAAAAACAGTGCAGAGGACACGTAAACGCTGCGTGCTTGAAGGGCTGGATATCGCAGTTAACAGCAAATTCAATGGCATTGCCCGCCCAAGAAAACTTCAGGGAGAACAGCAGGCTGCGTTAACAGCTCTGGCTTGCTCAGCTCCACCTGAAGGCCGTAGTCGCTGGACATTGCAGCTTCTCGCTGACCGGATGGTTGAGCTGGAGTATGTTGACTCGATTTCCCATCAGACCATAGG
>JBPCXN010000023.1:0-16958 GCA_051008495.1 Endozoicomonas sp.
TCCACATTTTGGGCAGAGGACTAATGTAGAGCACATTTTTCAAATCACGCTGTCATTAATACGGCATATGCCGTATTTTAGCAGAATACGTCAAAATCTCATGTTTAGCCCACTACCAGATTTTTCACTGAATTTGATTAAATAGTTAACCTATTTAATCAAATTCAGTGGAAAATCTGGCCGATCTTCCTGGGCTTTAGACCGACCTGCCTATTCTCGGTCAGGCTTCTAGTACACGGTTCGTTTCCATGGTTCAGGCCAGGCAGCTGCCGGAACTGTGGCTGCTCATCAGCACTGATTGTGGAATGGAGCCTTTTGTCTATGGAAAGACAAGTAGCTTTGGGACACTGTTGCTGTACTTTTCCCGAACAAGTGTTGAACTTGTTATCTTTTCTTTTGCCAGCTCTTCTCGCAACGGCATCAGGTGGGCCACCTCATGCCTCATTGTACGGTATTTTCCTGGAGCAACATCCACTGGATGGCGCACGGCCGCTGAAAACGGCACTGGGTATTCTCGGCCGTAGAGCGCTTCATACTGAATGGATTGAAGCACTTTCTTTGGATACAGGGTGTTGCCGCAGGGTTCAGGATTACTGAATGACACTGTCCTGGTCAGGACTCTTTAACAGGCTGGTCATGGAGGATCAGTGTGGAGATTATCAGCTGGCAGTTGTCTTACAGTTTCTTTCCTTGCTATCAGAAATTGATGGCGAAAGTCCCTTTCTTCAAAATTTTTTTAGCCCACCTGTCCAGTATCAAAAATAATGCCATGTTCTCAACCGGAGTAGTTCACAGGAGTTAATACAGAAAGCTGTCTACAGGTCGATGATTCAAGGGTGTTGGAACGTTGTTTTGGCATAAGCGTATAAGCCGATGGGCGGTAGCGTGCCAGAATGCAAACAGCATTATTGCTCGTTGGCCTGGCAAAAAGCCTGGCTATCAGTCTTCGTTTGCATTCTGTTTTTTGCTGTTCAACTTGAAACCCAGTTCTGGATGGAAAAGACATGGATTATGAACAGAGCCTGATTGGAAAGATAAAGAACAAGGAAGCGGTGATTGGCATCATTGGCCTGGGCTATGTTGGCCTGCCACTGATGCTTCGTTACTCTGAAGAAGGGTACAAAGTCATAGGTATTGATGTAGACCAGCAGAAAGTTGACAACCTGAACAAAGGCGTCAGTTACATCAAACATATCTCTTCAGAAAAAATCCGCCAGGCAAAAGACTCTAATTTTCATGCCTCAATTGATTTTGCCGAAGCGAACCGCGCCGACATTCTGATCCTGTGCGTACCAACACCTTTGAACAAGTACCGGGAACCTGATCTGACCTTTGTTATTGATACAGTCGAGGGCCTGCTTCCTCACATGCGCAAAGGGCAACTGTTGTCACTGGAAAGTACCACCTATCCAGGCACAACCGAGGAAGAGTTGTTACCCAGGGTTGAGAGTGTTGGGCTGAATGCGGGCGAAGATGTCTTTCTGGTCTATTCACCAGAGCGGGAAGATCCGGCAAACCCTCAGTATGAAACACGTACGATCCCGAAGGTATGTGGAGGGCACACCCAGGCCTGCAGACATGTCGGTACCGCCTTGTATGAGTCGGCGGTGGAGAAGGTTGTTCCGGTATCTTCCACCCGCGCCGCCGAGATGACGAAGCTGCTGGAAAATATTCACCGCGCGGTCAACATCGGGCTGGCCAATGAGATGAAAATAGTGGCTGACCGAATGGGTATTGATATTCATGAAGTTATCAATGCCGCTGCCACTAAACCATTTGGTTTTACCCCATATTACCCTGGTCCCGGACTGGGAGGACACTGCATACCTGTTGACCCTTTCTATCTCACCTGGAAGGCCAGAGAGTTCGGGTTGCATACCCGGTTTATTGAGCTGGCCGGTGAGATCAATGCCTATATGCCCAGGTTTGTCGTTGAAAAACTGTCTGATGCCCTGAATGAGCGCGGGCGGGCACTGAAAGGTAGCAGAGTGCTGGTACTGGGTATCACGTACAAAAAGAATGTAGATGATATGCGCGAGTCTCCATCTGTTGAATTAATGGAGCGGCTGGCAGACAAGGGCGCGCATGTTGAGTATTCAGACCCGCACGTACCCGAGTTCCCAAAGATGCGTCAGCATAGTTTCGACTTGGTTAGTCAGGAGCTCACCAAGGAAACACTGGAGAGCTTTGATTGTGTGCTTCTGGCTACTGATCACGAGGATTTTGACTACAGACAGATAGCCACTCACTCCAGCCTGATAGTCGATACCCGGGGTAAGTTTTCAGAGCCTGCCAGCAACATTGTCAAGGCATGAGGGACAGTCATGTTCACAAACATCAAGGATCGGAAGATCAGGATAGGTGTCGCAGGTTGTGGAAGAATTGCCGGCAAGCATATTGAAGCCATTAAACAACATGCTGACGACCTGGAGTTGGTAGCCCTTTGTGATACTGACCCGGAAGTTTTGGCGAATCTGAAATCGGCATTACAAGTTCCGGGCTACCTTAAGCTTGCAGCGATGCTTGAAAGAGAATCTCTTGATGCGGTCTCCATCTGTACGCCAAGCGGTCTGCATCCGGAGCAAACGGTCCTGGCTGCTGAAGCTGGAGTCAATGTCATCAGTGAAAAGCCAATGGCTACGCGCTGGAGCGATGGAGCAAGGATGGTCAAGGCCTGTGATGAAGCAGGAGTCAGGCTGTTTGTTGTTAAGCAAAATCGTCGTAACACGACATTACAGCTTCTGAAACGGGCGGTTGACGAAAGACGGTTTGGCCGGATTCACATGGTGCATGTGAACGTATTCTGGTGCCGGCCCCAGGAATATTATGATCAGGGAGACTGGCGCGGAACCTGGGAGCTGGATGGTGGTGCGTTCATGAACCAGGCCAGCCATTATGTCGACCTTCTCGACTGGCTGATCGGGCCAGTGGCTGACGTACAGTGCATGGCCTCGACACACAGAGATATTGAAGTAGAAGACACCGGTGTCATGAATGTTCGCTGGAGAAACGGTGCGCTGGGCTCCATGGCCGTTACCATGTGTACCTACCCAAGCAATTTTGAAGGTTCCATTACCATTCTGGGTGAAAAAGGGACGGTAAGAATTGGTGGGGTTGCTGTTAATGAAATCCAGCAATGGCAGTTTGAAGACGAACAGGGTTACGACGCGGATATTAAGACTGCTAACTACGAGACCACGTCCGTCTATGGCTTCGGGCACCCGCTTTATTACAAAAATGTTATTGATGTATTGAGAGGCGATGCTGAGCCGGAAACTGATGGCCGGGAGGGGCTTAAATCCCTTGAACTACTGATTGCAGCCTATCTGTCTGCGAGAGATGCAAAAACAGTGTCTCTGCCTTTGGAGTACTAGCTTGGATATGGCTGAGTAGAGAGCGAATATGAAATATAGCGGAAACAAGGGTCAGACTTTAGTGAGTACAGATGAAGATGCGTTTTTTTGTGCTGACGAAATCGATCTCTTTGAAATTATGGAAATTTTCTGGAAAGATCGAAACAGGATTCTCTTTATAGTGGTGTTGTTTTTACTCTTGGGGTTGATTGTTACTGCCACAGTACCCAAGGTATGGAGGGGAGAGGCGGTCATAAGGCCAGTGACAGAGAATGAGCTTGATAGTGTGAATAAAACAGCTCTGGATAAATATTTATCGCCTGCTACTACCTTTGATATGTTTCATGAGGCTGTGCTCTCTATAGATGTTATGAAGAAAGCATTTGAGAAAAGTAAAGAGTACAGTGATCTGAGAAAGACGGGGTCCGAGGGGTGGGAAGAAAAAAGGTTCAAAAAATTTGTTGAAAGCTTATCAATAGAGAAGAAAGAGTTTGTAACAGAAAGGGTGAATTCAGGTAGGTTAAGGATTGTCTTTCTGAGCAATAATTATGACGATGTTGATACAGTGATTAATGAAGGATTGATGCCACTTGCAGAAGCGTATGTTAGAAATCGGCTGGATAAAAAGTATAACTCAATCAGGGATTTGAAAAAGAGTCAGATAGAATACGAAATAAAAGCTCTGGATGAAGAATATTATCTTAATCTTGAATATAGATTGAAGTTGCTGCGAAGAGCTCATCGTCTGGCAGATGTAAAAAATATAAAGGAACTTCGTTTGGAGGTGGATTCTGCAGCTCTTCAAGAAAGTGATGGTATCAGCTATCTTCTCGGTACAAAGTATCTTGACGAAATGATAAAGATCGAACAAAGTAACCTGGAAGCGTTTGGAGAATATAAAAATAATGGTAATAATAATGCGTTCATCCCTGAAGTGGCAATAAAGCGCTTTGAGTTGCAAAGAATTGATGGCCTGGATATGGATTTTTCTGATCTTAAAGTCATTGATGTCGAAATGTCAGCCATTAAACCTGCGAATTATATAAAGCCAAACAAGATGCTTGTTATAGGGGCATCATTTGTCTTTGGTTTGTTTGTTGCCCTTCTATACTCTTATCTTATGCTGCAGATGAGCAGGAGTAAAAAAATAAAGATGGAAAGGATGCATGGAGTCAATTAATAACATATTGCTTAAGAAAGTGCTTAATGTTGAAGCTGAATTTGATTTTGAGTGTGATGCACTTGTTGGAGTTAATGACCAGGAAAAACGAAGAATATTAACATATTGTTCTGATGCCAGGTATGTTGATGTTATTAATGGTAAGGATAATGTGATTGCAGTTTTTACAAAAGACAGTGTTGCAGGAAAAATATCAGACGATAAGGCAAAAATCATCGTCGAAGATCCGATCTGGAGTTTTTTTCAGTTGATGAATTTTTTGACCGAACAAATAAACTTTAAAGACTCGACAATAGGCAAGGGCTGTATAATTGCCAGAAGTTCATCGATTCCTGATAAGGGAGTTGAAATAGCTGATAATGTCATAATCGAAGATAATGTTGTGATTTTTTCAGGGGTCAAGATAGGTCAAGGATGCATTATCAAGGCAGGGGCAGTGCTTGGTTCCGATGGTTTTGAAAAAAAAAGAACCAGCAAAGGTATCATCTCCGTGAAGCATGATGGGTGGTTAATTATCTCAGATCAGGTGGAAATTGGAGTGAACAGCTTTGTGGCAAAGGGTTTTTCATATAGGCACACTGTCATTGAGCGGGAAGTGAAAATTGATGATTTGGTGCATGTTGCCCATGGTGTACACATTGGAAAGAGCACTCTCATAGCTGCAAATGCAATGGTATCGGGTCATGCTACAATTGGTGACAATGTCTGGATAGGTCCTTCTTCATCCATATCAAACAGAGTGACGGTTGGTAATAATGCCTCTGTCACCATTGGTGCAGTTGTCGTTGGAACAGTACCTGAAGGAGAGACAGTGACAGGGAATTTTGCAATTCAGCATATGAAATTTTTAAGAAACTTTAAAGACAGCTTGAAAAAATGATTGACTTTATTGACTTAAAGTATCAGCAGTCACTGATTGAAGACGAGCTGATGAAGCGCATCGGAAAAGTTCTTGGTGATGTCAGCTTTATCAAGGGGGAGGAAGTCAGAGAGCTGGAGCAGCAATTGGAAAGGTTCACAGGTGCAAGTCACTGTATCGCAGTAGGAAATGGCACTGACGCTTTGCAGATCGCTCTTATGGCACTGGGTGTCGGACCAGGGGATGAAGTGATTGTGCCTGCATTTTCATTTATCGCAACGGCAGAAGCCGTAGCCATCCTGGGGGCTAAACCAGTATATGTTGATGTAGATAAGTATAACTTTAATTTGAACTCTGATTTGGTTGAAAGTGTTGTATCGGAAAAAGCCAAGGCGATTATAGCCGTTTCTCTTTTTGGACAGTGCGCAGACTTCGACAGCATTAACGAGGTTGCTGGAAAATATGATCTAGCCGTCATAGAAGATGGTGCTCAAAGCTTTGGTGCGAGATACAAAGGAAAAAATTCTTGCAACTTGAGCTCAATAGCAACTACAAGCTTTTTTCCATCAAAACCTCTGGGGTGTTATGGCGATGGTGGTGCAATATTCACCAGTGATGAGGAAATGGCAAAGTACATGCGCAGTATTGCTAATCATGGTCAGGAAAAGAGATATCATCATACCCGAGTTGGTGTTAACAGCAGGTTAGACACACTCCAGGCAGCGGTTTTGCTGGCAAAACTTTCGATTTTTGACAAAGAAGTGGTTCATCGAAAAGAAGCAGGAGCTTATTATACTCAATTGCTGAAGGATAGGGCAGAGATAGTAACCCCGCATATTGAAGGTTATAGTGATAGTGTCTTTGCACAATATACCATCCAGGTGGAACGCAGAGACCGTATACGGAGCAGGCTTAATGAACTGGGAGTGCCAACGGCAATTCACTATCCATTGCCGTTGAATAAACAGCCGGCTATAGAGGATAAGGATTCCCGAGTTCCTGTGTCGGAATATCTTTCCAGTCATGTTATCAGCTTACCAATGCATGGTCATATAAACAAAGATGTGCAAGAGAGTGTTGTGGAACAGCTTCTTTCGGCAGTGAATGAATAACATAAGGCTGTTCTTTAAAAGTCATTTTTTACAACAAGTCTCAGTGTTGTTTCTGGGTACAGGACTGGCACAATGTATCACGATAGCTTCGATGCCAGTCCTGACTCGGCTGTACACGCCAAGTCAGTTCGGAATTTATTCGGTTGTTTTTTCTGTTTCCAGTATTTTTGCGGTTGCGGTAACCCTTCGTTATGAACTGTCGATAGTTCCTGCGGATAGTGACAAAAAAGCTCTCGGACTTTTTCAGCTTTGTGTCCTGGCTACAGTCATCATGGGAGGACTATTCATACTCCTCTCATTGATGTTACCGGAAGATGTATTTAAGCATCTTGGCCTGAATGAGATAGAAGGTTGGTTTACTGTCTCCCTGTTAATGGGGGCGGCGTATGGCATCATGGCTGCTTGCACTGCCTGGTTTAACAGACAGCAAGCATACAATATTATTGCAAGAGGACGAATATTTTTAAGCCTGATTGCTGCTGTTATAGCATTATTTCTTGGCGCGTTAGGGCATGATGATGGTTTGATTTTGGGGCAGTTCGTCTCTTCAGCAGTTGTCGCAATGATCCTGGTTTCATTCGTAAAGACAGGTAGCCTTAGCAATATAAAAAATGTAGCGCGAGAATATTCTTCAGCACCTAAGTTCTTGTTGCCAACGGCTCTCCTGGATGTAATATCGCTGCAGCTGCCGGTGATTGTAATCAGCGTCTATTTTACTTCTGAAGTAGCTGGTCAATTTGGGCTTGCCTGGAAGATGTTGATGCTTCCGGTTTCATTCATTGGGGGAGCCATTGGTGCGGTATTTTTCAGACGGTTTTCTGAAGCCTTGCCGAATAAAGAGGCTGCCAGGGCAATCCTATATAAAACCTGGATACTGCTTCTGTCACTTGGCTTTTTTCCAACAATAGTGCTACTTAGCTTCGGCAGTGTGATTTTTGAATTCTTTTTTGGGGTGGAATGGGTACTTGCAGGTGAAATGGTATCAGTTCTGGCTCCGATGATGTTGGCAGTATTTGTTGGTTCACCTACATCGGTCAGTTATGTTTCACTGGGATTGCAAAAATACAGTTTGTATTTTGGTTTGATTTCGATATCGCATAGAGTGCTGTGTCTGATAACGGGTGTATTGCTGGATGATTTTATGTTGATATTATGGTTGATGGTGGTTTGTGAAGTTGTCCAGATCCTATGCTATCAATTACTTGCGCTAAGAAAAGTACGTTGATTTTTTGTTTTTTTGTTTGCTGAGTTTCTCTCGTACTATACGATTTCAAAATAAATAATTCAATGTCGGTGTATTCCCATTCTGCTTATGCGAACTCAGTTCAGAAGAATTTAGTCATTTTTTAAAGGGAAGTGGAATATGTGTGGAGTATTAGGAGGGATTTATAGTAGTGCTTTGTCCAACTGGGAGAAGAGTGCTTTTGATAATGGAATGCGCAAGCTGCTTCACAGGGGACCTGATGATAGAGGCTATAAGATTTCCTGCTACAAAGATAAAAGGTTGGCTCTTGGGCACACAAGGCTATCCATTATTGATCTGAGTTCGTCTGGTCACCAACCCATGTCGAGTCCTGATGGGCGCTATCAAATTTCATTTAATGGGGAAGTTTATAATTATAGGGAGTTGAGGGCTAAACTGGAAGCAAAGGGAGTGGCTTTTAAGTCAGATTCAGATACCGAAGTGTTGTTATCCTGCTGGCAATACTGGGGTAAAGAATGTCTGAAAAAGTTGCGGGGGATGTTTGCTTTTTCAATATTGGATTTAGATAAAGGTATGCTTTACTGTGCACGAGATGCCTTTGGTATAAAACCATTCTTTTATTATCAAAAAAAAGATTCATTTTTCTTCTCGTCTGAGGTGCCGGCCCTTATAGAGCTGCTACCGAAAAGTCCTGAAGCAGATTATCAAAGAGCTTTCGACTACCTCGTATACAGCCGCTATGATGATAATCAAGAAACTTTCTTTCAAGATGTCTCTCAACTTTTGCCTGGCCACCTTATATCTCTGGATTTGAACAGGAGCGAGTTACAGCCAGAAATAGAGCGCTGGTGGTGGCCAAGCATTACTGAGAAAACGGATTTAACATTTGATCAGGCAGCTGAGCAACTTCGAGAATTGTTTTTAAATAATATACGTTTGCATAGTCGCAGTGACGTAGAAATTGGTGCAGCACTGTCAGGTGGTCTTGACTCATCAGCAATTGTATGTGGTATGAGATATCTGGAGCCAGATGCTCCAATTAAAACGTTCAGTTATATTGCAAGGCAAACCAGTAAAAATGAAGAGCATTGGGTAGATTTTATCAACCAGCATGTTTCTGCAACACCTAACAAGGTAATGATTGGTGGAGCGGATTTATCCAACGATCTTGGTGACCTCATTCGTTATCAGGGAGAGCCATTCGGTAGTACCAGCATATATGCACAATACCGGGTCTTCAAAGAAGCAAAAGAGAAAGGGGTTACGGTTACGCTGGATGGTCAGGGGGCCGATGAGCTTCTGGCTGGGTATCAGGGTTACCCATCATCCAGATTTCTGAGTCTGGTAGAACAATCTGACTACAGAAACCTTATAAAACTCATACACAAATGGTCGGGCTGGCCTGGGCGCAGTTACAGTAAAGCTCTGTTCTATTTGCTGACGCCTCACCTGTCTGACCGCCATCGTGCAATGTCTTCGAGGGCGTTGGGTTATGATCCCAGCCCTGAGTGGCTTAATTCTCAGGTCTTCAGAGAGGCTGGGGTAAATATGCTACCCGGCAGACCGGCCCTGATGAGGGAAGGTAAGGGAAGAAGGCTGGTCGAAGAGCTTCGGCTATCTTTGAGTGGCAGTGGTCTGGCATCCCTGCTCAGGCATGGTGATCGTAATTCAATGCGTTGGTCCCTGGAGAGCAGGGTGCCTTTCCTGACCACTGACATGGCTGAATTTCTCCTCAGCCTGCCAGAAGATTATCTGCTCTCGCCAGCTGGAGAGACAAAGCACGTCTTCCGTCATGCAATGCGGGGAATAGTCCCTGATGAAATATTGCATCGAAAGGATAAAGTGGGTTTTGAAACTCCTCAGCCCATGTGGCTTGGAGATATGGGAGCCCAACTGATGAAGTATATGAATGTTTCAGATTCTATACCTTTTGTGAACAGTAAAAGCGTCAGGAGAGAAGTTAAAAAGGTTGTGGAAGGAAGGCGTGCGCCTGGTGCTCATATTTGGCGGTTGATAAATTATCATTGCTGGTTCGAACTTTATCAGGGGTGAAAAATTTGAAAATAGCGTACTACCTTGAATTGGACCCGGTAAAGCATCTTGGTGTTTACAATAAAGTCATGACACACGTTCAAGAATGGCAGAAGCATCATGATGTCAGAGTCTATATGATCTCACACTGTGACCATGAACATGTAGAAGCTGAAGACTTTGTTAATCTTTTTTCAAGCTTTCTTGTGAAAACCTGGCATTCTCCAGCGTCAAAATACTTGAATAGAGTTCTGTGTTTTCAAACGTGTAAAAAGGCAATATCTGATTTTAGACCGGATGTCATTTATTATCGACTGAATGTTTACTATCCAGGTCTTGGGGGGTTGTTTAAAATTGCAAAAACTGTAATTGAAGTGAACCATCCTGTTAGAAGCTCAGAAGGGAGTTATCCTGCTGTTGTCGAAAAGTCTATCTCAATGATTAATGAACTTACGCTAATAAAAGCATCGGGTTATGTGTGTACTTCAGAACATATCAAAGAATCCCTTAATGAATCAGGCTATAAAGCGAAGAAGCTGGTTCTGGCAAACGGGATCAGTTTTTCTGATGCAGTTCCCCAGAGAAATCAGAGTTACAGTAGACCAAGATTAATAATGATAGGATCACCAGGTCAGTCCTGGCAGGGTTACGATAAGTTTCTGGAAATGGCTCAGTATTGTCCGGAGTATGATTTTTTTCTTGTTGGGCCAGATAAGAATCAGATAGATTCTGATGCACCAGGAAATTTTAATTTTCTTGGTTTCAAAACCCAGAAAGAACTTTATTCAATATACAGAAACATGGATATAGGGGTTGGCACCTTAGCTGCTTATCGGAAGGGAATAAGTGAAGCGTCTCCATTAAAAACGCGAGAGTATGCGAAGTATGGTTTGCCAATGATTATTGGCTATGACGATACTGATCTTTCAGCTTCTCATGAAAAAATATGTAATATAGGCAACTATCCGGGAAATGTTTCCGATAATCTTAAGCGGATTGCACGTTTTATTGATCGTTTTTCTAATCTAGAAAAATGCATTAACGGTTATGAAGTTTTGTGTTCAATACGTAAAGAAAGAAAGAGAGTAAGGTTTCTGTCTGAGTTGGCAGGACTAGAGTAAATAGTCGTGCTATTGTCTGATTCTGGATCTCATATTGTTGGCTCTGAATCAAAGCTTGTTTCTACTGCATTGTTATATTCTGTATTATTCGTATCACTTTCTCCGTTTCTTAATAGCTTTGTCTTGAGTCAATATAAGTTTAACCTCACTCTTGTCAGCGTAGTGCTGAATATCTTTCTCCTTTCTGTCAGAATCTTTAGCTGTTTGGAGAAATACAGAAGTAAACAGATAGTTGTTGTAATGTTGTCTTTTGTCCTTTTTAGTCATCAATTGTTTTTGTGTTTTTTTTATTCGAGTGAAAGTTATCATGATCTATACAGCCTTGTACGATTTCTGCTTGTGGGGTTATCTGTTATTTTCTTAAGGGTATTGACCTATGAAGAGATTTTGACGGTTGTAAAAAGATTTTCTTATTTTATATTGATGGTTTGTCTGATGATTTTTTATCAATCAGACCTTTTTACGATTTATAAAACCGGGAGCAGGATGTCCTATCTTGTTAATCCAATAAGCTTGTCAATTATGGCAGGATTTGTTTTTCTGGTATTTGTCAGTTTGACTAACAACAGGCTGTTGACTTTTGGAGTGCTTCTGTTATCAATTGCTATGATGATTCTAACGGGTAGTAAAGGGCCGATTGTTGGTTTGCTCTTGGCACTTTTTATGAAATATAGAGGCAGGATTCTTTATAATTTGAGCTCTTTGTTGATTGCGATGTTGGTTATTCTATTCGTTTTATACTTGGAGCTTTTTCATTTTGGTTATAGTATTGATAGCGAAATCTTAACACGGCTTTATGATTATGAAGTTTTCAAAAGTCAATCATTTCTTTCGCGGTTAGAAATATACACTTATGCAGCAAAGCTGGCATTTATGAATCCGTTTGGTTTTGGGCCTGATGGATACCTTCAAAACGGAGGTGTTTTCGGGAGTCCGCACAATATCATTTTCGAAGTTTTTATAAATTTTGGATTTCTTTTATCTATTCCGATAATGATTTTGTTGATTGTATTGGTTTATAAAGCTGTGGGAGTGGGTAAGCCTCTTGGTATTATTGGGTTCTATTTTCTTGTGTGTGGCCAATTTTCAGTAGGGTTTCCAATGATACCAGCTGTTGTTCTTTTCTTGTATTTGGAAATGTTTTATCACCCATTGAATCGAGTCAGTAAAGATACCTTTTGAATTGCTAATGAAGATTCCTTAAAAGGTTGTGAGAGTGTTTTTTGTTACCAGAATTCTTGGCTGGTAATACTTTCATGAAATACTGCCACTGGATAAAATAAAAAGCCATTGAAAACTGTAATTGTTGGAACAGTAGCTAACTCTCTTATTAATTTCAGAGCTTCTTTGATCCTGGAATTGGCTAGGCAGGGGCATGAGGTTTTCGCTTTTTCGGTGGACTATTCTGATGAAACGAAAAAAGAGGTCAGAAGCTTGGGGGCAATACCGGTTGATTATGGCATGTCACGAACGGGAATGAATCCGTTGAGTGATTTTATTCAAATGTTAAAGCTTTTAGTGGAAATAAGAAGAATCAAACCAGATGTATGTTTTTGTTATTTTGCCAAGCCGGTTATTTTTGGAACGTTCGCCGCATGGATGGCCGGAGTCAAGAGAAGGTTCGGTATGATAGAAGGGCTTGGCTATGCTTTTACAGCCCAACCTCAAGGGAAAAGTATCAAAGCAAATGCTCTCTGCTGGATTCAAACGTTCTTATACAAGATGTCTATCCCCTTGCTAAACGGTGTGTTTTTTTTAAATAAAGATGATGTTTCTGATCTTGTGATTAAAAACAGGATAAAATGTAAATCCATATTCATTTTGGGTGGGATTGGAGTGAATATGGATGTGCATAGGTATTCAGATCCAGTAACGTCCCCTATCCGCTTTATTTTTGTTGGAAGGCTTTTGGTTGAAAAAGGGATATATGAATATCTGGCTGCTGCAGAAAAAGTCAAGAATAAATATCCTGGTGTTGAGTTTATTGTTTTGGGTGGTCTGGATGAAGGCAATCCTGGTGGTGTGAGTCTGTGTGAGATTGAGAGGCTGGTTGCGAAAGGCGTTATTATATTTCCTGGGGTTGTCAATGATGTCAATAATTGGATGAAAAAAAGTAGTGTGTTTGTTCTGCCCTCTTACCGGGAAGGCTATCCGCGAAGTACTCAGGAGGCTATGTCCATTGGGCGCCCTGTTATAACTACCAGTACACCAGGTTGCAGAGAAACCGTCATTGATGGAGTGAACGGCTTTCTTGTTCCTCCTTTTTCATCGGACGCTATTGCTGAAAGAATGGAATTTTTTATTAATAACGTTTCTGCAATTAAAGGTATGAGTTTGAAGAGCAGGGAAATGGCTCTGGAACAGTACGATGAGGTAATAGTAAGCCGAAAAGTTGTTAAACTGATCAGTTGATCATTTTTGTGTGTAAAAAGTGTGTTTAGCATAGAAAGAATGTTTTCAAATTACACAAATCCTTCAAGCTAAACACCCAGTGCGGCTGCTGGAAACGTTAGCTGTTAAAAAAATCATTAAGGAAATAAAGTTTATGCCACAGCCGGGATGTCTTACTATCTCATTAGATTTCGAACTTTATTGGGGATTACGAGATAAAGAGACAATAGATTCATATAAGAATAACTTACTTGGTGTTGATACTGCTATCAGAGCCATTCTTGATGTTTTTTCTAAACATGGGGTTCATGCCACATGGGCTACTGTAGGTTTTTTATTTTCTGAAGATAAGAATAGTTTAATTGAATATATGCCTAAAGAAATACCGACCTATGATGACGAATCATTGTGTCCATATAAATATATAAACAGCACTTTAGAACTGGAAAATAAATTTCATTTTGCCTCTGAGTTAATTGAACTAATCAAAGAGGCAGAAGGGCAAGAAATAGGCACGCATACATTCTCACATTATTACTGTTTGGAGAAAGGACAAACAAAAGAACAGTTTAAGCATGATCTACTATCTGCAATATTGATTGCCAGAATGAAGACTGTTTCATTAAAAACATTAGTGTTCCCTAGAAATCAGTGGAATCAATACTATCTGGAGGTTCTGGAGGAGTGCGGGATACGATGTTATCGTGGAAATGAGTCATGCATACTGTATAAAGGAGTGAACAATGAAAGGGAGAGCCAGATAATACGAGCTCTCAGGTTAATAGATTCATATATATGTTTAACCGGTCATCATACATATGATTACGATAGTTGCAAAGATGGCAATTTGTATAACATACCATCAAGTAGATTTTTACGACCATATTCAAATAAGCTAAAAAATCTGGAATTTCTTCGTATGCGTAGGATAAAGCAAGCAATGAGCAATGCTGCGAAAAACGGCAGAATATTTCATTTATGGTGGCATCCCCATAATTTTGGAACAAATACTAAAGAGAATATGGCGTTTCTCTCTAGAGTTTTAGAACATTATTCTATGTTAAAAGAAAAATACGGTATGAATACTTTAAATATGAATGAGCTAACTCATAAATGCAGATAAACAAACAAACTAAAGCCAATACAAAAAAACTGCGAGTTATTATGCTCTGCGGTCAGGGAGTATCATCAAGAATAATGTACAATGGCATCAAGGATGATGTTGATTGTGCTGGAGTTATTCTTGAGGAAAGTACATCCGCACTAGTGCTTGCAAAGCAAAGAGTTATTAGATTGGGGTATCTTCGAACACTAGGGCAGATTGCTTTTGTATTGTTAAATAAAATTTTATTCACTCTTGATAAGAGTGAAATTAAAAAAATAATCTCACAGTTGTCATTGTCAGATGAGCACTTTGATGATCGTGTCATCACTCGAATCCCAACTATTAATTCTGAGGCTGTTGTAAGAAAAATAATTGAACTTTCACCAGATCTAATTATTGTAAATGGAACAAGGATTATTGGAAAAAAGCTATTGGAGCGTATTTCTGTTCCTATAATAAATACGCATATGGGAATAACTCCTCGCTATCGTGGTGTGCATGGAGGCTATTGGGCTATAGCAAATAATGATGATGTAAACTGCGGTGTAACTATCCACCTTGTTGATGAAGGTATTGATACTGGCGATGTATTATATCAAGCAAAAATAGAGTCATCTGAAAAAGACACATTTAATACATACCCTATAAGACAAATTGCCGCAGCAATCCCTCTTATGAAAAAAGTTATCCGGGATGTGTCCTTAAACAATTTAAAAACCACAAGTGGCATTACACCGTCACAGCTCTGGCATCACCCTACAATATGGCAATACTTATACTATTGGTCTAAGAACGGGTGCAGGTGACATCTAACAATGGAAAGCCCTCAAACAGAGGCATAATCCACCTATTTATCCAGATCGAGGGGTTTTACACTGAAATGCCCTTGCTGCAGGGATTCATGCTGGATTTTTCGGGTCTGGAGTCACGGATTCAGGATGATGTCTAATTGAAATTTTTTTGGTCGGTTTCTCAAAATGAATGTTTTGGTCACAGGTTCCAGCGGGTTTGTTGGTTCATCTTTGCTTCAGCTTCTTTCCACACATAATATCGATGTGTTACCTGTTGTTAGAAATAAGAATAGTAATGGTTTTTTTGTAAAAAGCATTAATGGTAAAACTGATTGGCATAGAGCATTCGAGGGCATAGAGGTTGTTGTACACTTGGCCGGCTGTGTACATAAAATGAATGACGAGGTTTCTCTTAAAGAGTATTCCGAGATAAATGTTGATGGTACTTTAAACTTGGCAAAGAGTGCCGCTGATAATGGCGTAAGGCGCTTCATATTTATAAGTACGATAAAGGTGAATGGTGAGTCAACAACACGTACAAGGGCATTTGAGGCAGGGGATGATTGCAACCCTCAGGATGCTTATGGTGTTAGCAAATATCAAGCGGAAGTGGAGCTGTTTAAAATCTCAAAACAAACCGGTATGGAAGTTGTCATTATTCGCCCACCTTTGGTCTACGGAAAGGGCGTAAAAGGCAACTTTTACAACCTTTTAAAACTTTCTGATACCGCTATTCCCCTACCATTCGGTGTAATTAACAATCATAGAAGTATGATTTATGTTGGGAATTTGGTCGACTTTATTCTTAAATGTATCAGTCATCCAGCGGCTGCCAATCAAACATTCTTAGTCTCTGATGATGAGGATTTATCTCTTCCAAGGCTACTTGGATTGCTGAGGGCAGACTTTAAAAGAGCCAGGAGACTGATCCCAGTACCTGCATTTTTGTTTCACTGGATTGCAAAATTAACAGGCAAATCTGATGTTGTCGATCGGCTTATAGGTGACTTGCAAATTGATACTTATAAAGCAAGGCAACTATTAGAATGGAAACCACCATTCATGGTAGAGGAAGGTATTAAAGCTACCGTTGAATCTTATCTTGAAGGTAAAGATTAAAATGCTGCGTTTTTTTGATTTGTTATTTTCACTGGTTGGTCTGATTTTTGGATCACCTTTGTTATTGATTATTTATGTGGCTGGTCTTCTTGATACCGGTTCACCGTTTTTTCTGCAGGAACGTATCGGGAAAAATAAGAAATCTTTTACTCTCATTAAATTCCGAACGATGAATGCTGATACAGCCTCTGTGGCCAGCCACCTGGCATCATCTTCATCAATCACCCCGTTAGGGGGGGTTTTGAGAAAAACAAAAATTGACGAGTTACCACAGCTGATTAATGTACTAAAAGGTGAAATGAGTCTGGTAGGACCTCGCCCAAACCTTCTCAATCAAATAGAGCTAATCGAAGTCAGAGACAAACACAGCGTTTATGATGTGTTGCCAGGTATTACAGGTCTGGCACAGGTTAACGGCATTGATATGTCTACACCTGAACTACTTGCAGTAACAGACAGTAAGATGATCAAAACACTAACCGTAAAAGAATATTTCAAATATCTATTTATGACTGCAACAGGGCGTGGACAGGGTGACTGCGTGAAGCCGTCACATTGAAGTCATGCCTTCATGGGGCCCGTGCAATACTTGTCCGGGTGTTTATGGTTTGAGATAGATCTGCACTTTTGTATGAGAGAGGATGCCGAGCCCAACTCCATTGTTTCTGTCCGTGCCGACTATAAGGTTGTGA
>JBPCXN010000024.1:0-3339 GCA_051008495.1 Endozoicomonas sp.
GGGCTATAGCAGGGTTAACCCGATCCAGAAAACGCTTCTGGGCGTCTGGCAGGTCATAAGGGCAGTAAACATGCTGGACCCTGTCACCAAGAAACGCCTTATGCAGATCCTTGACCCGGTCGGAACCGGTTGGCGTCATGGTTGTGATCATGACGCGATAATCTGGATAACGTGTCAGCAGTTCTCGCACCAGGGGCGCACTGGCGATGGTTTCACCCACGGAAACCGAGTGAACCCAGATAACCGGCTTGTCATTGGCGATGGCTGGGAAAAAGCCAAACCTTTCACGCCAGCGCAGGCCGTATGCCGGGGCTTTCCGGGCTCGCAGGACGAGCCGCAGCAGAACGAAGGGCGTTGCCAGATAGAGCAGTGTGGAATAGAAGAAACGATTCATGCAGCGGTTTCAGCGCCTCTTTTTTAAATAGCAGCTCAGAGAAAACTCTAAAGGTGATTATGTTAACAGATTGCTGGTGTTCCGTTAGCCGATATCGATAAACTGCATTTTTTCCAGAATCTGTGGAGTAACCCTCGATGTCAGAAGAAAAAAAAGGCTACAGGCTAACGAAAATCTACACCCGGACTGGCGACAAGGGCACCAGTCGATTGGGTGACGGGCGTGAACTGCCTAAAAGCGACCTGCGCTTTGAAGCCATTGGTACTGTTGATGAGTTAAACAGCTGTATGGGCATGCTCCTGAACAGCCTGCGACCCTCTGGTGATTTAACGGAAACACAGCTGCAGCAGGTAGAAGATATTCAGCACCGGCTGTTTGATGTGGGTGGTGAGCTGGCAATGCCCGGCTATCAGCTTATTCGTGATGACCACACCCAGACGCTGGAAGCTTTGATCGATGAGTTGAACGGCCCCCTGCCGCCACTGAAAAACTTTACTCTTCCTGGTGGCGGTATAACAGCCTGTCACTGCCATATGGTACGGACGGTTTCACGACGTGCCGAACGGGCAGTCGTTCGATTAAGGGACTCGGGTGAAGAAATCAATGCGCCATTGATGATTTATCTGAACCGGCTTTCTGATGTCATGTATGTCCTGTCCAGGCATTGTGCCCGGAAGAATGAAGGGGAAGTCCTCTGGGTGGCTTCTCCGAAACAGAAAGCACAGTGAGTTTTCCTAGTGCGCTGAAACCATAGTTCGGTTATTATGCGCGCCATTGTAGAGGGTTCACCATCGGTAATAATTGTTAGTACCTATGGTGGGCAGGCGACAACAATCGCCTGTCAGGGAACAGGGTTTGAAACCCGGCTGTGCCCGCAACTGTGACGGAGGAGCTTCCGGTTAAGCTGCCACTGGAGAAATCCGGGAAGGCAACCTGAAGCGAAGAGTCCGGAGCCAGGAGACCTGCCTCTGCAAGCAACCATACTGGATCGGCGAAAGCCGTATCCTGTAAACCGGGCGGGTCACCTGGCGGTTGAGAAAATCTATCGATTTCCTCATCGGTCAGGAGTACGCCTTCTGACCTGCCGTCTGCCGCCCTGAGAAATGACTTGATCTCAGGGATTCATGAAGCAACTGCTATTCTTTCTTCGCTTTTCATTGTTTGCGACCATGCTGGTGCACAGTGCCCAGGCTTTATCCTCGGAAAGCAAAACTCTCTGTGTCACTGATGACCTGCAGCACAAAGTCTGTGTAGACCAGCCTGTTAAGCGTGTAATTTCCCTTGCTCCGGGCACAACGGAACTGGCTTTCGCTGCCGGTGGTGGCAAAAAGCTTGTTGCCGTAGACGACCACAGTGACTATCCCTCAGCCGTCCAAAACATTCCCAGAATTGGTGGCTATCCTAACGTCAGCGCCGAAGCCATTGTCGCCATGAAACCTGATCTGGTGCTGGCCTGGTCTGGCGGTAATGATTCCAGGTTGACCGGACAGCTGGAAAAGCTGGGGCTTACGCTTTTTCATTCCGATCCCATCGACTACGACGGCATTGCATCTGTCATTCGCCGCCTGGGAAAGACAATGGGCACGGAGAGTCAGGCCGAAGCCAGCGCCAGGGCATTTGAAAAACGCTATCAATCTATCCTCTCTCAATACAGCAGTGCGGAACCGGTCAGGGTGTTCTTCGAGATCTGGAATGAGCCGCTGATGACCGTCAACGGCAATCAGATTATCAGCAAAACCATTGAGCTCTGTGGCGGTGTGAACATTTTCGCTGACGCTTCTGTGCGGGTTCCCCGCGTGGGTATTGAATCCGTTCTTGCCGCCGACCCTCAGGCTATTGTCAGCTCCAGAATTGTTCAGGGTGGCAGTGGCATAGAGAGTCGCTGGCAGCGCTGGGGGCGAATTCATGCGGTCAAAAACAATCACCTGTTCACCATTGAAGGCGACCTGATTACCCGCCCGACCCCAAGGGCGCTGGATGGTGCCGAAATTCTCTGCCAACAACTTCAGACTGTCCGAATGGAAAGAGCCCGCAAAGAGGCTTCGGGTCAGACTGAGCTTCTCACACAAGGAAAACACTGAATGTCATACAAGTTACCTGCTGCCGTAGCCATGGTCAGCGCTGGTCTGGCCGGCCTGTCTCAGGCGTCAGACGACGTCTATAAGATGGATAATATTGTTGTCACTGCTTCAAGAACTGCGCAGACCATTGATCAGGCGCTGGCCCCGGTGACTGTGATTACCCGGGAGGATATTGAGCGGAGTCAGGCTAAAGATGTAACAGAGCTACTCAATAAAGTTCCCGGTATGCAAATCGCTACCAGCGGCGGAATGGGAAGTAAAGCCGGTATCTATTTACGGGGTACTAGAACCGCTCAAACCCTGGTGCTGATTGATGGTGTCATGACTCGTTCAGGTGATTTTGGAGAGGCTCCCCTGCAGTACCTTGATCCTGATCAGATTGAGCGCATAGAAGTAGTGCGGGGTCCAAAGTCCAGTCTATACGGGCCCAATGCAGTTGGAGGTGTTATACACATCATAACCCGACAGGGTAAGGGGGATCCCAGGCTCCGTTTGAAAGTTGGCGGCGGGAGTCATGGAACAGGAGAATATGCGCTGAACTATGGTGGAGAGGTTGACGGAACAAAATTTAATTTAGGCGCCAGGCTCTATGAAACCCGGGGGTTTGACCGGACTCTGACTTCGGAAGGCGTTGATGGTGACGATGACGCTTATCGCAATAAAAGCATTTCAGGAAATGTTTCGAGACGCTTCGCCAATGATATGGAAGCGGGCTTCCGGTTTTCCCATGCCACCGGCAAGTCGGAGTATGATAATAACGATGGCAACAAGCACCAGAAAGGCCCTTACTCTCTGTTTGATGTCACTAATATCTCCGGCTTTGTGACGATGCCCGTGACTCAACTCTGGAACACCAAACTGGAC
>JBPCXN010000025.1:0-11619 GCA_051008495.1 Endozoicomonas sp.
AGAAAGAGCGGCCAGATTTTCCGATGAATTTGCTTAAATAGGTCAACTATTCGCACAAATCCATCGAAAAATCTGACTCGCTCTACTGAATTTCATGCTCGAAAGCTTAAGTCCGACAGGCTCCTAGAGAATCATCGCGGCGAACCAGCCAAAAAGGATCATCGGGATGTTGTAGTGCAGGAATGTCGGAATGACCGTGTCACGAATGTGGTCGTGTTGACCGTCAGCATTCAAACCAGCTGTTGGCCCTATCGTTGAATCAGAAGCCGGTGAACCTGCATCACCCAGTGCCCCTGCCGTTCCCACCAGCACAGCGGTCGCCATGGGTGAGAAACCCAGTTGCATTGCCAATGGCACATAAAGGGTGGCAATAATCGGTACGGTAGAAAAAGAAGAACCGATCCCCATGGTCACCAGCAGTCCAACCGCCAGCATCATGAACGCCGCCAAGGGCTGACTGCCGCCCACCATATCTTGAACCATGTTGACCAGCACCGGAATATCACCGGTTGTTCTCAGCACTTCGGCAAAACCGGCTGCAGAGATCATGATGAATCCACAGGCAGCCATCATTCTCAGGCCCTTGGCAAAAACATCATCGGCCTCACGCCAGCAAACCACTCTACCCAGCACCATGATCATAAAACCTGCAGCAGCCCCGAGTGTCATCGAACCAGTTTTCAGCTGGATGATCAGGGTGACCAGGACCGCGACAGAAGCGGCAATAACACTGGAAGTTTTCAGCGGCGCTTTCTGGCTGACGATCACCTTACTCTCTTCAACCCGGTACTCTCTGGGTTTGCGATAACTGACAAACAAAGCCACCAGCAAACCCAAAAACATACCTGAAACCGGAAAAATCATGGCTTTTGGCATTAGTCCGGAATCAATGGCCAGACCGTTGGCCTGGAGGTTGCCCGCCAGAATCTGGATCAGGAAAATGTTGCCAAAACCCACGGGCAGCAACATGTAAGTGGCGGTCAGACCAAAGGTCAGCAGACAGGCTATCTGCCGGCGGTCAATGTTCATGGCACCGAATGCTGAGAGCAATGGTGGAATCAAAATGGGGATAAAGGCGATGTGCACGGGCACCAGGTTCTGGGAAGAAACCGCCATCAGCACAATCATGACAAAAAGACCGTAGCGGATCATTCCCTGCTGACCGGCACTGTCTTCCACTCTACTGATTACTTTATCTGCCAGCCACTCTGGCACCCCTGAGCGTGAAATGGCCATGGCGAAAGCCCCCAGCAGGGCATAACTCAGTGCAATACCAGCACCGCCACCCAGCCCTTTGGAAAAGGCCCCCATGGTTTCATTAATGTCCAGGCCACCGGAAAGTCCACCGGCCATGGCGCCAATGAACAGCGCCAGCACCACGTTCACACGGACAAGACTTAGCGCCAACATGACGGCTACGGCCAAGATAACTGCATTCATGAATATTCCTGATTTTTCTATTTAGCCCGGACCGGTTTTCCACCAGGCAGAATCACTGCGTGGTTAACTATGGTTGATTACCACTCAGGCTGATTATTTTTTAGACCGACGACCAGACAGGAAGTCCCATTTCGGCTCGATCAAATGAATAGAAGAAAGCTTTCGGAAAGTCCGAAATCAATGATGGGAATGGTGGTGATGCAGGGGGGCGGCAGCAGATGAAGTCACTGAAAGAGAAAAGGAACCTATATTACGCAATTGCGGTATTCGCATGATTAAAGCCTCGTTGCTTTCCTGTACGAAAGCTATGCATGAAAGAACTGCTTACTCATTCACACCGCTAAAATAACGGTTTTCAGCCCTCAGCGCAAAGGGGGATTCGCTGACCAACATCAAAGAAAGTTACATCAACTGTCATATTTCTGTCATATTTGACCATTAAGGTACGAGCATTGAACAGCCTTGTGCGGAATGCCGCCTGCCGCCCGGGATTTCAGTGGCGGTATTTCCATAAAAAAAACAGTGCGACCAGTGCCAATGTACCAACCAACCTTAGAAAACAGCCCTGGTGTCGACTTCAACACCCCGGCTCTCAAGCGCAACCGAAGCCTCCGTTTCTTTAAAGACCGATTCGCCCGATGGAGTGTTACCGCCGGCGGCCTGGGTGTGATTGCAGCGATACTCCTGATCTTCATCTACCTGGTTTATGAAGTAGCGCCACTGTTCAAGAGCGCCGAAATCAGCAGTAAAGCCACCTGGTCACAGAGCGTCACGGAGGATTCGTCTTCGATTTACCTGAGCATGGAAGAGCAGGCTGAACTTGCGCTCAATATCTATAACGATGGGGCACTGACCTTCTCTTCAACCACAACCGGTGAGAATCGATACCAGCATGCGCTTCCGTTACCTGAAGGGTCGACTATCTCCAGTCTGAATGAAGACCCTGCAAATGCTCAATTTATGGTGGCCGGACTCAGCAATGGTCAGGCGATCGTCTTCAAAAAAGAGTACAAAATTACCTGGCCAAACGACCAGCGACTGATAACCCCTGTTGTCAGCTACCCCTACGGTGAAACGCCTGTCACCGTGGCGCCTGATGGAGAAAGCCTGAGCCAAATCAGCCTGAGCGACAGTGAAAGTCAGTTATTGCTGGCCGCACATGGTGATCGTCGTCTGTTCATGTCAGCTTTCACCAAGGAAGAAGACTTTCTGACCGAAGAGGTAACGCTGGAAGAACAGCCTGTCACCCTTCCAGAAATCCAGGGTCAGATTAACGATCTGCTTATTGAGCCTGACCAGACCTGGCTTTATGTTCAGACGGGGTCCGACCAGCTGACCCTGATCAATATCGCCAACATCAGCCAGCCGTATATCCACTCGGAAATAGACCTTACTGATGGCTCATCAAAGGTTCAGGCCATCGAATTCCTGCTGGGAGGGGTATCCCTGCTGGTTGGCGATGACCAGGGCACAATAGGTCAGTGGTTTATGGTTCGGGATGACGAAAATAATTGGTCGCTTCAGCGTATTCGTGAATTCCAGCTATCTGACAGCCCTGTAACCGCCATTATCCCCGAGCATCGTCGCAAAGGCTTCCTGGCCACCGATAGCGAAGGTAATGTGGGAGTCTTCTACACTACGGCTGGACGCACACTGCTCCGTGAGAAACTTTCAGAAGGTTCTATCAACCAGCTGGCAATATCACCACGCAGCAATTACCTGATGGTAGACAGTGGTGGTACAACCCAGTTCCTGGTGATTGATAATGAACACCCGGAAATCTCCCTGTCGGCGCTCTGGGGCAAGATCTGGTATGAGTCTTACCCGGAGCCAGACTATATCTGGCAGTCGTCGGCTTCAAACAATGACTTCGAGCCCAAGCTCAGCCTGACACCACTGGCCTTCGGTACGCTCAAAGCTGCCTTCTACGCCATGCTGCTAGCTACACCGCTGGCCATTGCCGGTGCTATCTATACCGCCTATTTCATGGCCCCTGGCATGCGTCGCAAGGTCAAGCCCATTATTGAACTGATGGAGGCGCTGCCAACGGTTATCCTCGGTTTCCTGGCCGGGCTCTGGCTGGCGCCGCTGGTTGAGAACAACCTTCCCGGTATATTTGCACTGCTACTGTTTGTTCCGGTAGGTATTCTACTCTTCGCTTTTGCCTGGGATTCATTGCCAACGAAAATACGGTTGGCAGTGCCCGATGGCTGGCAGGCCGCTTTGTTGATCCCTGTCGTCATTCTATGTGGTGGCCTGGCCATGGGACTCAGTGGAACTCTGGAAACCGGGCTGTTTGGCGGAGACATGCGCACCTGGCTGACCTCAGAACTCGGCATACCTTACGACCAGCGCAATGCCCTGGTGGTAGGCCTTGCCATGGGCTTTGCTGTCATACCGACCATTTTCTCCATTGCCGAGGACGCCATTTTCAGTGTGCCGAAGCACCTGAGCTACGGTTCTCTGGCACTGGGAGCAACACCCTGGCAGACACTCACCCGCGTTGTTCTTCTGACTGCAAGCCCCGGAATATTTTCCGCCATGATGATTGGCATGGGCAGGGCGGTCGGAGAGACCATGATTGTTCTGATGGCCACGGGTAATACTCCGATCATGGATGCCAATATTTTCGAAGGCATGCGGACACTGGCAGCCAACATTGCGGTGGAAATGCCTGAGTCGGAAGTCGGCAGCAGCCACTTCCGGATTCTATTCCTGGCGGCACTCGTTCTGTTCCTGTTTACCTTTGTTGTTAACACGGCTGCCGAATTGGTTCGCCACCGTCTGCGCAAGCAGTACAGTTCACTCTAAGAGGGAGTCGCAGAGATGAATAAGTCAGTAGGAACCTGGTTCAAAAGCGGCTCACCCTGGGTATGGCTCAATGCAGGCGCAGTCGCTATTTGCGTTATTCTGGTCATCGGGCTTCTGAGTCTTATTGCTGTTCGCGGGCTTGGTCATTTCTGGCCTGGCCAGATTCTTGTAGCCGATTACAATCTACCGGGGACGGAAAGTCGCAAGGTTGCCGGAGAGATCGCAGACTCTGAAGAAATCCCCATAGCTCGCCTGGAAGCTGCTGGAGTTCCTGTTCCCGACGGTCATGAAACCATGATCAGGGATCTGTTGAAAGTGGGCAACCGGGATGTCAGCGGCTCAGATTTCACCTGGGTCATTGATCTCTGGCTGGAGAATCGCAGCTACCCGGAAGACATCATGGCCCTGGAGCGCAGAGAGTGGGGTAATTTCTATGGTTTCCTGGATGCTGTTAAGGAAAACGGCACGGTCATTGCCAACGGCGCAGAAGCCTGGTCGGAGTTTCAGGCCCGGTTGGAACGAACCCTGGAAATCCACAAACAGATCTACAGCATCGAAAAGTACGAGATCGGTTCGGTGAATTCCAGGCTTGAGCGTCTCCGCCTTAAGGAGAAAGGACTGGAACTCAAAGACAGGCTCACACCTGCGGCCATGGCCGATATCCAGGCCCAGCGCCGGGAACTGGATGCAGAATACAAGATCCTGGAAGAGAAACTGGGCAAGCTCTACCTGGACTTTAATCGGGACAGTTTCACCGCAACCACCATTGACGGTGTCACCATAGAGCAGTCTATCAGCAAGGTCGTCAGGGCTTACCGCCCCAATGCCATGTCGACGCCACAGAAAATCGGTTTTTATTTCGACAAGGTTGGCGAGTTTGTCTCTGAAGATCCCCGTGAGGCGAATACTGAAGGCGGTGTCTTTCCGGCCATCTTCGGTACAGTCATGATGGTGATCCTGATGTCGATCATCGTTACACCATTCGGGGTTGTCGCAGCCGTCTACCTTCGCGAGTATGCCTCTCAGGGCTGGCTGACCCGGACCATACGGATCGCCGTAAATAACCTGGCGGGTGTGCCTTCCATCGTTTACGGTGTGTTTGGCCTCGGCTTCTTCATCTATTTCGCCGGTAGCCAGATCGACCAGCTGTTCTTCCAGGAAGCGCTACCGTCACCCACCTTTGGTACACCGGGCCTGCTCTGGGCATCAATCACTCTAGCGCTGTTGACCCTGCCAGTGGTGATCGTTGCCACCGAAGAAGGACTCTCTCGTATCCCAAGCTCTGTGAGAGAAGGCAGCCTGGCGCTGGGCGCCACCAAGGCGGAAACCCTATGGCGGGTAGTCCTGCCCATGTCCAGTCCGGCCATGATGACCGGTTTGATCCTGGCGGTGGCCAGGGCGGCCGGTGAAGTGGCACCGTTGATGCTGGTAGGTGTCGTCAAACTGGCGCCAAGCTTGCCTCTGGATAGTAACTATCCGTTCCTGCACCTGGACCAGAAATTTATGCACCTGGGTTTCCATATTTACGATGTTGGCTTCCAGAGCCCCAATGTCGAAGCGGCCCGTCCACTGGTTTACGCTACAGCCTTACTGCTGGTTGTTGTTATTGCTGTGCTCAACCTTTCAGCGGTGTCGATACGTAACCGCCTGCGGGAGAAATACAAGAGCCTCGAGGCTTGAGTAAGCAATACAGAATATCCGGGGTGAAGGGAGAGCATTGATGATCGTCATTTCCCAAATCACCCACGAACAGGTTTAATAACAATTAAAGGTATAAGCATGCTGAGCGAGGCACTGAGTGTGAACACAACAACCCAGACCGGGCAGGATCGGGAAAGCACCAGAGAGACGAATAATAAACCCTCTGGACCGGCTTTCAATCTCGAGAGTCTGGGTCGCAGCCGTCGCAAGCTGAACCTGGAACAGGAAGAAACCTGTCTGGAAGTCAGCAACCTTGATCTCTACTACGGTAACAAGCAGGCCCTGTACGACATCAGCATGCAAATACCGAAAAGGCGTGTAACAGCCTTTATCGGTCCATCAGGCTGTGGCAAGTCCACCTTGTTGCGCAGCATGAACCGCATGAATGATCTGGTGGATGGCTGCAAGGTCGATGGCAAAATCATCCTGGACAACGACAATATCTACAACAAGGGCGTCAATGTTGCCGATCTGCGCCGTCGTGTCGGGATGGTGTTCCAGAAGCCGAACCCTTTCCCGAAAAGCATCTACGAAAACGTTGCTTACGGCCTGCGCATCCAGGGTATCAACAAAAAGCGGGTGCTGGACGAAGTGGTCGAATGGTCGTTGCGCAGTGCCGCACTGTGGGATGAGGTAAAGGATCGCCTGCATGAAAGTGCTTTGGGCATGTCCGGTGGTCAGCAGCAGCGCCTGGTCATTGCCAGAACCATCGCGGTAGAACCTGAAGTGCTCCTGCTGGACGAGCCTGCTTCGGCCCTGGACCCCATCTCAACGCTTAAGATTGAAGAACTGATCAGTAAACTGAAGTCGAAGTTCACCATCGCCATTGTTACTCATAACATGCAGCAGGCGGCACGGGTTTCCGATTACACCGCCTTCATGTACATGGGCAAACTGATCGAGTTTGGCGATACCGATACACTGTTCACCAATCCCAGTAACAAACAAACCGAAGATTACATCACCGGCCGTTACGGCTGAGGCGGAGCTCGTACTCTGTCCTCCTGCATATGATAGATTCAGTGGATCGTAAAGCGGTCATATGCAAGGCAGACTTGTGCAGGCGTAGCCATCTACGTCAATCAAGACCAACGATGTCAGATGGCCGCTTTACGGTCCACCCGGAGGGCTTAAGCCAGAGCGCTCATTCTCAGCGTTCCAGCTATTTGAAATACGTAAAGTATTCCCGCACAGATGCGCCTTGACCTGAGCGCTCTGGCTTAAGCTGAATCAATTATATGCAGGAGGACGGAGTACAAGATGGATACTAAAAGCGAGCTGCTTAGTCATCACATTTCACAGCAGTTCAACAATGAGCTGGAGGACCTGCGGAATAACCTGCTATCCATGGGTGGACAGGTGGAGAAACAGGTTTCAGACGCTCTCGACGCCCTGATCACGGCTGACAGTGAAGCTGCGACCACTGTCTGTGAGAAAGACACAGACATTAACTATATGGAAATCTCCATCGATGAGGAGTGCTCCCGCATTCTGGCCCGCCGGCAGCCTGCTGCCAGCGATCTTCGCCTGGTAATTGCCTGCTCTAAAGCCGCTACTGATCTCGAACGTATAGGTGATGAAGCGGCAAAAATAGGTCGCTTCGCCATCAAGCTCTGCGAGCAGGGGGAGGCGCCAAAGGGCTATATTGAAGTCCGTCATATTGGTAACCATGTTCGCCAGATGGTTCAGGACGCCCTGAATGCCTTTGCCCGTTTTGACGCGGATCTGGCGCTGGCTGTGGCCAAGGAAGACAAGGCGGTTGACCGTGAATACCAGAGCGCCACAAGGGAGCTGGTGACTTACATGATGGAAGACCCCCGTTCAATCACCCGGGTTCTGAATATCATGTGGGTTCTGCGTTCCCTTGAGCGTATTGGGGACCATGCCCGCAACCTTGCTGAATATGTCATCTACCTGGTCAAGGGGACTGACGTTCGTCATATTGGCATCAAGCGAATCCAGGCCGAGGTTTTTGACAGGGATTAAAGCCGATAATGCGCCAGCTTTAGAGCCTGGCATTTATCTGACAGACTGCAGCGGCCGATATTCAGGGTATATCTTTCAGAGGTATGGCCATGAATATCAGCCCCCAGTCCCCTCTCCTGCAGCAAATCCCCTCAGACACTGTGAAAGTAAAGCCCGGAACAGTACTGGGAAAACAGCTGATTCCTGTAGAACGTGTCGAATTCCAGGGACTGGTTTCTGAGCATGGTCAGCTGCACCTTTTCACCAGCGGTGGTGCCTATCCGCTGAGATCTATAAGTCTTACCCAGCGTGCGGTTTCACTGGCCCGTGGACTGGTCCTGCCTTCCACCTACCGCCACTTTATCAGGAACAACGTTGAAGGCTGTCTAGCGCACTTTTACCTTCAGCAGGCCTTCAATCGAGGTGACCTGAAAACCATGGGCGGCTGCCTGGGATATCTGGAAGACCTCATGATAGAGCCGCAGGCTTCTGCTCATCAAAGCATCATTACCAGTCATTACATAACGGGCACCTATCTTTACAGCCAGCTGTTACTGAGCCAGGGCTATCTCTCTGACGCACTGGATGTGATGAAAGAGATGGTCATGGAAGTGAATGGCACAGCTCCGATACCTGAACACATCACTAGATACGTCAAAAGCCTTGGGCGACTTTGCTGTATAGCCCTGAACAGACTGGCATCAAATCTGCCGCTTATCCGGGCAGAGTTTGCTCTGTCCAACCTGTCCTCGCTGGCAAGGTGGGGAGATGCGGAATTTAACGAGGATTTGCTGGATGCTCTTCCGGACAGTGAATGGGACTTCCTGTCAGATAATGACGCTGAATCAGAATACGATGCTCTCTCGACCAGCGGGGAATCACTTTCAACACAGGAAACACGTATGGAAAAAGAAGCTTCAATAGACAAACATCTGACTGCGCGGCAGAAATGAACTGAACTATCCGAAAAAGCGCCAGCAAAGTTGTCAATAAAAAGCACCATAAACGCTCTTATTTAATGGAATAAAGTGAGCTAATCTTAATTTCATAATCTTTTCATTAGACACAAGGCTGTTCATCTGACTTAGTGCTATTCATCGGCAGGGACCCATGAATCAGAGTACATCTGCAACCGAAGAATGGGGTATATCCGCACAGGATCAGAAAGGCTTTGACCCTCTTCTGGAATGCCTCGGTATATTAACCCGTCACTTTGGCAAGCCCTATTCAAAGGATTCACTTCGGGCCGGTCTGCCACTGGAAAATGGCAAGTTCACTGCCGAGTTATTCATTCGCTCTGCGGAACGCGCCGGGCTCGCATCAAAATTACATAAGCGCGATCTATCAGAAATATCCCCTCTAGTAACGCCAACGGTTCTTCTGCTTAAACAGAGGAAAGCCTGTATCCTGCTTGATGTTGACCATGAAGATGGCCAGGCCAAAATCATAATCCCGGAGACAGGTGAAGGCATTAAGCATGTCAAACTCCAGCATCTAACCGAGCATTACACCGGCTACACCCTTTACGTCAGGGAAAAGCATCGTTACGACCAGCGCACGCCACAAACACTGAAAGTAAAGTCCCGGCACTGGTTCTGGGGCACCATTTTCAGCTCATGGAGAATTTACAGGGATGTGCTCTTTGCTTCCCTGATGATCAATATTTTTGCTGTCGCCGGCCCACTGTTTGTCATGAATGTCTATGACCGGGTGGTACCCAACCAGGCCTTTGATACGTTGTGGGTTCTTGCCGTGGGGGCGTTCATCGTCTTCACTTTCGACTTCGCCCTGAAAATGGTTCGCAGCTACTTTATTGATCTGGCAGGCAAAAAGTCTGACATCCTGATCTCATCCCGAATCATGGAACGGGTGATGGGAATGACTATGTCGGCACGCCCGGCCTCAGTCGGTTCCTTTGCCAAGAACCTGCAGGAATTTGAAAGCATTCGAGAATTTATCACTTCATCGACCATTTCCGCTCTGGTGGACCTGCCATTCACCATCGTCATTCTGTTTGTCATTTTCCTTCTGGGCGGGCCAATGGCATTGATTCCATTGTTCTGCATGATTCTTATCGGCCTGTACAGTTACGCTATCCAAGGTCCGTTAAAGCGCTCTGTAGACAAAACCCTGAGGTCAAACTCCCAGAAAAACGCCACTCTGATAGAGAGTTTATCTGGCATAGAAGCCCTGAAAATAGCTCAGGCTGAGAGTGAAATTCAGTATAAGTGGGAAAAGGTTGTTGGTCACATTGCGACCTGGAGCATTAAAACCAAGATACTCAGTGCCTCTGCATCTAACGTCAGCGCCTATATACAGCAGATAGCCAATATCGGCCTGGTCGCTGCCGGTGTTTACCTCATTTCTGAAGGTGAGCTGAGTCTGGGCGGTCTGATTGCTTCGGTCATGCTCTCTGCTCGCTGCCTGACCCCCATGACCCAGGTGGCAGGGCTGGCGACCCGATACAACCAGGCAAAGTCAGCACTTGATTGTCTTAATCAGGTCATGGAAATGCCCATTGAACGTTCCCGTAAACGTGATTATGTAAATCGTCCCGAACTCATGGGCAGCCTGGAGTTTGATAATGTTGATTTCGGTTACCCTGGCCAGGAAACTCAGGCATTACGGGGCGTATCACTAAAAATTAAAGCTGGAGAGAAGGTGGCTATTATCGGTCGAATCGGTTCCGGCAAAACCACCATTGAGAAACTCATGCTGGGCCTCTACGAACCCGATGCCGGGGCCATCCGGATTGATGGCATTGATCTGCGCCAGGTCAACCCTTCAGACCTTCGTGGGAGTATTGGTTGCGTATCCCAGGACATCACTCTTTTTTACGGATCCATCAAGGAGAACATCACTCTGGGTGCCAGCTTCGTTGAAGACAGCGATCTTCTGAGAGCAGCTGAAATTGCCGGTGTAACTGAGTTCGCCAACAAGCACCCTAATGGCCTCGACATGGTAGTTGGCGAAAGAGGACAGAATCTTTCCGGTGGCCAGCGTCAGTGCATTGCCCTGGCCAGGGCAATGCTGCTTGATCCACCCATCCTGGTCATGGACGAACCTTCCAGCTCCATGGACAACACCACTGAGCTGCGCATGATGCAGCAACTCAAAACACACTGCAAAGACAAAACCATCATTCTTGTTACCCACAAAACCTCAATGCTTGCCCTTGTGGACAGATTGATCGTCATGGACAGCGGCAGGATTGTCGCTGACGGTCCAAAGGATCAGGTTCATACTGCCCTGAAACAAGGCAAGTTAAGGATTGAATAGGGGTATGGGATGAGCAAATTCAAGCCTGGTACTGAACCGCCTGTAGATACGGTAGAAAATAACGAACCAGAGCTATACATCGACGAACATGAGTTGTTTATAGGTGAAGTCGAATTATCTCCGCTTGATCCTGAAATGTTCATAGCCGATGCAGAGCAGGCGGATGAGCCTGAGTTATTCATTTGCACCATTGAAGAACTTCGGAACTCTAAAGAAGAGCTCGAAGAAGAACTCGAAGAAGAACTCGAAGAAGAGCTCGAAGAAGAACTCGAAGAAGAACTCGAAGAAGAACTCGAAGAAGAGCCCGAAGAAGAGCCCGAAGAAGAACTCGAAGAAGAGCCCGAAGAAGAGCCCGAAGAAGAGCCCGAAGAAGAGCCCGAAGAAGAGCCCGAAGAAGAGCCCGAAGAAGAGCCCGAAGAAGAG